>JANNPN010000058.1:0-11161 GCA_031400185.1 Polyangiaceae bacterium | reverse complement strand
CGCGTCCCGTCTCCATCGTGGTCGTGCTCGCGTCGACGAGGGTCGTCGTCGTCGCGACGAGCGCCGGACCCTTCACGAGCAGACTCGCCGGCGGGCCGGCGAGCAGCGTCGTCTGGGCGGCGGTGACCGCCGACTGGACGGTCCCGTCCGCGAACGGCTGCGGGAGCGTCGTGTCCGAGACCACGGTGCCGAGCGGGTCGATCGCGACGATCCGCGTCGCCGCCTGGTCGACACGCACGGTCTCTGGGGTGGTGACGGTCTCGGAGGACGTGCGGGTCGAGGTCGTGAACGTGGTGTTGCCCATGCCGCCACCGGCGTCCCGGAGGTGGGGGCGCGCGAAGACGGTCCAGAGCGTCAGGACGAGAAGCGATCCGGAGAAGACGAGGGCGTGCGGCATCGGTGCTCGGGCTCGACCTATACGCCGGCCGCCCGCAAGAACGCCATCCCTTCGGCGGAGGTGTCGTGCTACGACGGCGCCCCGGAGGTGATCCCATGGTGGAACCGCTCGGCGACGTCGCGACCCGTGTCCTCTTCGAGAACGAGCACGTGAAGGTGTGGGAGATGACGCTCGCCCCCGGCGAGGCGTCGGCGCTCCATCGTCACGACCGGCCGTATGTCTTGTGCGTGATCGAGGGGACGCGCCTCGACGCCGACATCATGGGCAAGGGCCACATCGAGATCCCGGTGCAGCCGGGCAGCGTGCTCTTCGTGCCGTCGGGCGAGACCGAGCGCGCCATCAACCCCACCGACCGACCGTTCCGCGAGATCCTGATCGAGCTGAAGGGCGTGGCGAAGGAGGCTCCGCTCGATCTCGCGGTCGCGAACCTGCCCGGGCCGCCGACGATGACGGCATGAGCGAGCAAGGATCGATGCGTACGATCGTCGTCGCCGTCCTCGGGCTCGTCGCGTTGCAGGTCGGGTGCGGCCCGATCCCGGGCGGCACGCTCTCCGGCAAGGTCACGCCCGCGCCGAGCGACTGGGCGGCGACGGTTCCCGACAAGCGCTTCTGCGAGATCGAGTCCCGCCCCGCGAACCCGCACTCGATCCAGCTCGAGTGCTTCCGCTTCGAGGACGGCCTGTACGTGAACTCGCACCGCTGGGCGCTCGCGTCCTGGTGGCCGGTCGCGAGCTGGGCCGCGATCTGGATCGATCACCCCGACGTGCGGGTCCGCATCGCCGACGCGATCTACGAGCTCCGCGCCGCCCGCATCCCCGATCCCGCGCGCAGCCAAGTGCTCCGCCACCGCGGCTACGACCCAGTGCCCGATGGCATCCTCGTATTCCGCTTCGAGCCGCGGGGATAGCTCGTCTGCGCAGCCAGACGACGCCTCCGCGCGCGAAGCGCCGCGACGATCGACTCGCTCCTCCGCGGCGATACGGCCTTCAGCTCACCTTGCGCAGTACGGTGCGTGTGGCGGTGGGGCGACGCTCCGCGGGCCTTTGGCGAGCACAGCTGACCCTGCGAACACTTGTCTCGTGAACGGGATGGGCGTGCGAGACGTTGGTCCGCGGAGCGTCGCCCCACCGCCACCACGACGCGACGGTACTGCAACGCGGTGAGGTGAACTACGAGGCGGTCGCAGGGTGAGCACGCAGATGGAACTCCACCGCGTCGCGGATCGCGTCCTCGATGGGCCGCGGCGTCCACCCGAGCTCGGTCCGCGCCTTGGTCGTGTCCATGTCCGGGATGCGGCGTGAGCACTCGAGCGACGCCATCGTCGCGTGGGTCTCGATGTCGAAGAGGCGTGCGACCGTCTCGATCGCGCGGACGCTCGTCTCCATGATCCACGTTGGCACGTGCCAGAGCGGCGGTCGCGCGTTCGCCGCGCGCGCCGCGATCTCGAGGAGCTCGCGGAACGTCACCCAGCGCTCGGCGATGATGTAGCGCTCGCCGATCCGCCCCTTCGTCTCGGCGAGGACGAGCGCGCGGGCGGCGTCGTCGATGTCGACCGACGGCCCGCCGCCGTCCCACGAGAAGAGCATCCTCCCGCGCGCCGCGTCCTTCACGAGCGCGCCGTGCGGGGTCGGGACCCAGTCGCCGCTGCCGTAGGTGTTGCCGACGCAGAGGGCGATGCCGGGAAGCCCGCGCTCGCGGCACGCCGCGAGAAACAGCCGCTCCGCCTCGACCCGGGACCGCATGTAGGCGGGCAGGGTGTCGTCGCGGAGGTCGACCTCGTCGTGCTCGGTCGCTTTCGCGCCCCCGTTCCGGCCGGACGCGCCGCTCGCGGCGCGTCCAATAGTACAGATCGTGCTCGTGAAGACGTAACGCCGCACACCCGTCGCGAGCGCTGCGTCGATCGCGCTCCGGAGGCCCTCGACGTTGACGCGGAAGAGCGGGGCGGGGTCGTGCAGCCAGGCGCGCGTGTCGACGAGACAGTGGAACACCGTCGCGCAGTCGGCCATCGCGGCGCGGAGCGCCGCCGGATCGAGCGCGTCGCCGACCCGACGCTCGACCGCGAGCCCGTCGAGCGAGCGCGTGTCGCTCGACGCCCGCACGAGCACGCGGACGTCGCGGCCGGCATCGACGAGCTGACGGGTCACGTGGCTTCCGAGGAAGCCGTTGGCGCCGAGCACGAGAGCTCGCCCCGGGGTCCCGTGGGTCGCGGTCATGAGGTGCGGGAGCGACTACCCGTTGGGGCGCCGGGCGTGCAAACCGGCGGGCGTGCCGCGGACGTCGCCCGTCAGTTCACGGTCACGGTCGTCGGCAGTACGAAGACGTTGTCGGTCTCATTGCTCTCGACGACCGTCGGCGGCACGTCGGCGATCACGAGCACGTGGTACGTGCCCGCGGCCACCGGGAACTGGGGCGTGAACGTCTCGGAGAAGCTGCAGAAGCTCGCCTGACCGGCGCCGAGCGGTACGATGCGCTGGCACCGCGTGAAGTAGACGTCCCCCCCGCCGAACCGGGTGTCGGCGGACAGCCAGAACTCCTGGAAGTTCGGCGCGGCGTCGGCGTTGCCCGCGTTCAGCAGCGTGCGCGCGACCGTGACCGATTGCCCCACCGTGAGCGGGCTCGAGACCGAGGCATCGGTGATCTGGAGGTTCGGGAGCGGAACGGTCCCGACCGCCGAGATCGGGAAGTGGAGCAGGCCCTTGCCCTTCAGCTGCAACGTGGCGTGCGCGACGGCGCCCGGCGCGAGCGCGCTCTTGTCGACCGTGATCGGGAACGTCGCGATGCCGCCGGCCGGCACCGCGACCTCGGCCGGCACCGCGATCGAGAGTCCGGCGGCCGGAACGACGGTCAGCTTCCACACGCTGTCCTTCTCGAGCTCGCTCTGGAGCGTCCGCTCCACCGTCACGGAACCGGGCGCCGACGCCGGCAGGAACAGGCTCGGATGGTTCACCGTCCAGAGCTCGGCGGCGTGATCGCGATAGTCCTGCGCCGACACGTCGAACGTCGCGCCGGGGGTGAGCGCCCCCTTGAGCGCGATCCGACCCGCGCCGCCGTCGAAGGGTGTGGCCGGCGTGAGCGCGTCTTCTTTGACGAGCGTCTTGGTCCACGCGGTCGTCATCAGCGCCGACTTGATTCGTCCCGGGCTCCAGGTCGGATGGAAGGCGCGCAGGAGCGCCGCCGCGCCCGCCACGTGCGGGCTCGCCATCGACGTGCCCTGGATCGCCTGAAAGAGCTCGCCGTCGAAGTGCTCGGGGAGGTAGCCGGCGGGCGTGTCGCCGGCGAGGATCTGGACGCCGGGCGCGCTGATGTCGGGCTTCAGGATGCCGAGCGCAAGGTTCGGCCCGCCGCGCGAGCTGAAGGCGGCGATCGCATCGGCGCGCGTGCCCGCCGGCTTGCCCTGCGTGAAGGCCGCGGTGAGGTCGCCATGCGCGTCGGCGAAGGCGACGAGCGCCGCGCCCTCGGGGCCGTCGACCATGATGCTCGGGATCGTCATGTTGTCCGTGGACAGGCCCTGGAGGGTCGGGTCGGCGGGGTTGAAAAGGACCAGGCCGACGGCGCCCCGCTGCGCGACGTTGAAGCTCTTGCGGAGGCGTCCGGAGCTTCCGCCGCGCTTGCAGCCGACGATCATGCCGGCGAAGGCGCCGTCGGCGGTCGCGCTGTCGCAGGTCGCGTCGCCGACGCTCGACGCCATCAGGAACGGCGCCGGCTCCTTGATCCCGGGCGTCACGCTCGCGCCGGCGAGCTTCAGCTTGGCGCCGTCCTCGGACTTCACCGTGAGCTTACTGCGATAGATCTTCTTGTCCGTGCTCGCGGCGACGCTCGTCACCCAGCCGCCGCGATGGGCGACGGTGTTCGCGGTCGGGCCGCTGTTCCCCGCCGAGGTCGCGACGAAGATGCCGCTCGCGTACGCGTCGAGGAACGCGAGCTCGACGGCGTCGATGTACGGCTCGTCGCCGCCGCTGATCGAGAAGTTGATGACGTCGACGCCGTCGAGGATCGCTTGCTGGACCGCCGCGACGCTGTCGGAGCCGCGGCATCCCCCGGGGCCCTGGCCGCACACCTTGTAGGCGATGACGTGGGCGCGGGGCGCGATGCCCGACACCTTGCCGCGCGGAAGGCCGTAGAGGTCGGCGAGCACGACGCCGTTGCCGGCCGCCGTCGTCGCGGTGTGGGTGCCGTGACTGTCGGCATCACGCGCGCTCGAGAAATCGTCGGCGGGGTGGCCACACGTCGCGCAGGCGTCGTGGCCGGCCATGAAACGGTACGCGCCGATCAACTTGCCGTTGCAGGCGAACGGCGGGCCGGGGTTGGCGCCGCCCGAAAACTGGCACGCGCGCGTCCCCGGCGGGACGACGTACGGCTTGCCCTTCGGGTCGGGGTCGGAGAGCGACGGGTGCTCGGGCCAGATGCCGGTGTCGAGGATGCCGACGATGACGCCCTCGCCGGCGTTGCCTTGCCCGCCGAGCTTCCCCCAGACGGCCTTCGCGCCGATGAACGCCGGCGTGAGGTCGGTGTCGAGATCCCCGAACGTCTCGCGATACACCGCGACCACGCCCGGCATGGCTTGCAGGCTCGCGACCGCGCTCTCCGGGACCTGGAGCGCGACGCCGCCGATCACCATGTCGTAGTCGTAGAGCACGCGGACGCCCGGAACCGTGCGCTGCGCCGAGCGTCCGAAGGCCTCGTGCTTGCGCGCGAGGTGAGCGCGGTACGCGCCGACCGCCGCGGAGCGCGGATCGAGGCGCGTCGCGCCGGTCGCGCGCGGGCTCGTCGCCGCGAGGCCGCGAATCGTGCCGCGGTAGGTCGCGACCGGCTCCTCGTCGAGCTTCACGATCACGGTCACGAGGTCGCTCGACGCCGCGGCCGGCGGCGGCGGTGCGCCGATGTCGGTCGGATTGGCGCCGGCCGGAGCGATGAGCGTCGCGAGTATGAGAGCGGCGGCGGCCGCGGTACGGAGGACGAAGACAGGGCGCATGCGGGTCTCCTCGGGGCGACGCCGCGGGGCGCGGGCCGGGGCGTCGCCGATGTGGTTCCGCAACGACGCTAAACGGCCGGGGCGCCGACCGTCAATTCGCAAAGTGCAGCTCATGTGAGGAGTCGGAGGCGCTCCGGGGTCGACCGCTGCGGTGCTACTGCGCGAGGCCGACGAGCTTGCGGCTCGCCTCCCGGAGGCGCTTCGCGAGCGCGGCGTCGCGCGCGTGCGGATTCGGCGACGGCATCGGCCACCCGCCGCCGCGGTTCTTGCGCTCGGGATAGAGGATGCTGTTCTGGCTGTAATAGGCCCCGCTGTGGTTCGGGACGTCGTCGTCGAGCAGGCAGTGCAGCGTCGTCTGGGCGCCGTCCTCCGGCGACATCATGGTGAGGAGTCCGCTGAAGGGCTTGAGCAGGATGTTCTGCACCCAGGTGGGCGCGGTGTGCTTGATCAGGTTCGACCGGATCCACCCCGGGTGTACCGAGACGGCGGTGACGCCGGTACCGTGCAGTCGCTCCGCGAGGTCGACGGCGTACAGCACGTTCGCCAGCTTCGACTGCGAGTAGGCCTCGATGCCGTCGTACTTCCTCTTCTCGTAGTTGAGGTCGTCGAGGAACAGCTCCCCGCCTTTTCCGCCGCGCGCCACATGGGCGACACTCGAGACGCAGACGATGCGCGACGGGGCGCTCGATCTGAGGACGTCGAGCAGCAGCTCCGTCAGCAGGAAATGGCCGAGGTGGTTGGTGCCGAGCTGGGTCTCGAATCCGTCGGCCGTGCGGCCTTCGGGGGTGTTCATCACGCCCGCGTTGTTGGCGAGGCCGTCGAGGCGCGTGTGGCGCGCGAGGAACGCGGCGGCGAACGCACGCACCGATGCCAAGCTCCCGAGGTCGAGCTCCATGACCTCGACGGACCCCGGCGCGCCGGAAAGCGGCCGGACGGCTTCCTGGCCGGCGGCGACCCGGCGACAAGCGGCCACCACGAGCGCGCCCCTGCCGCACGAGCTGACTCGTCGTCGCGAGGCCCGCACCCGAGTTGGCGCCGGTCACGACGTAGACGCGGCCGCGCAGGTTTCTGCGCAGCAGCGCGGGGTCACAGCGTAGAATGGGGTACATGTCTGGCGTCCTCCCGTCGGGTTCGTAGGATCGTCACGCTAGCAATGCGGTCGATGGATGCAGAGCTCGATCTCGTTCGCCGTGTCGAGCGTCGCGGCCCCGAGCGGGCCGTTCACGCCGACGCCGAGCCGCTTCGTGTGCTTCGGGGGCTTTCGGCACGATCTTGGTGCCTTTGCTCGTCGGATCGGCCGGGCCGCAGCCGCTCTGCTCGATGCCCTTCGAGGCCATCTTCGCGTGGAGGTCGCGAAGGTGGGGGAAGAGGATTGGCGGAAAGCAGTCCACGACGTCACCGTGCCGCGGCTGGACGCGCAACGCCCAGCTCGCGAGCCCCTCGCAGGCGAGCCATCTCCCGCCGATTCGCCGCGGCGTCGTCGCGGCGCGACGTCCGTCGAGCAGTGTCGGTGCCGGCTCGCGGCGTACGGGGTGGAAGGGCAGTGGCATGGGATGAGGTGACGTGACCGGGCGCACCCTACGCCGACGCCTCGCGACCCGGCAACCGGAGCGCGCTGGCGCATTCGCTCGGGTATGATCGGGATCACGACGCGGTCCGGACCGAGTTGCCCGTCGTGTTGCTGCTTGAAGAGTCCCCCGTCGACGCTCTAGGTTCGTCCCGGTGCCGATCTTCCTGGGAGCTCCGACCATTGGCTGAACCCCAACGACGAGCCAGCGTCGGCGCTGCTCGCCCGTGTCCGTGCCGAACGCGAGGCCGCGACCGCGACCGCGAAACCGAAAGCTGCGGCCCCTGGCGCGCCACGCCGACGAGCCGTCAGCAACGGCGGCTCTGGGAAGCGCAGCAGCACCGGCAGATCGGCACGAGCGACTGCCGGGGCCCCGTTCCACGCACGCGCGCAGCGCTCGCCGAAGCACTACGAGTAGGGACGGCGCCGCGTTCTCGGGTACGCCATGCTGCGCGTCGCCAGCATGGCCATCATTTCCGACGGATCCCGACTCTTCCTCCATCGGGGCGACGAGATGCGCTCCGCGTCGCTGCGGCGCTGGCTGAGCAGTCGACGTGTCGAGCTCGATCGCATCGCAGCTGCGTATGGCGCCGTCCGTGGGGCCGGGCCGGGCGGCCGCCGGGCGACCCGCCAGATCAATCAAGCGTACGCGGTGCTCCTCTCGGCGCAGTTCCAGGGCTTCTGCCGCGACCTGCATTCGGAGTGTGCCGACCTCATTCTTGAATCGGTAGAGCCTCCGATACTTCGCGCGGCGGTGCGGACGGAGTTCTCCTTGGCGCGAAAGCTCGACCGTGGGAATCCCAATCCGGGAAACATTGGAGCGGACTTCGACCGTCTCGGCCTAGTGTTCTGGGAGCACGTGCATCGGATGGACGTGCGCAATCGTCAGCGGCAGCGCATGCTCGCCGAGCTCAGCGAGTGGCGGAACGCTGTCGCGCATCAGGACTTCGACCGCGCTCGGCTGGTGCCGCCGTCGCTCACGTTGCAGTCGATCCGCCGATGGCGGAGCGCTTGTGGCGGGTTGGCGCGATCCTTCGATCGTGTCATACGCAACTACGTCGCCTGCATCGCAGGGTCGGCCTCAGGAGAGCTTCGAAATGGCCACACCACGCAAGCAAGTCCTCGCGAAGCCCCGGAAGTTCAAAGTCGGTGACCGAGTGCGGTTCCAATACGTCTTCGAGCGACTGAAGGGCGTCATCATCGAGGATCGCGGACCGATCGGGGCGGGGGGCCGGCAGCTCTACACCGTGCGAGCGAAGTTCGATCCGACGACCGGGAGCGAGATCGTGCTCGAGCTACCTGCCGAAGAGCTGCGCACAGCCTGACGCACCAAGGGCGTACCCTCGGAACAAGCGATCCGATGCGGCGCTTGCTCGCGCATCTGGCCGAGGACGAACGGAATCGCGACTCGGTCCAGACCGAGTCGCGTCCCAAGCGCGGCAACCCTCAGTCGAGCGCGACCCAGCGCTTGCCGATGAGGTCGACGACCGGGGCGATGACCCCCGCGAAGCTCGGCCGCGTGTGCATGCGCCGCACGAAGGCGCGAAGCTTCGGATGCCGATCCGCTGCGGGGATGACTCCGGCGAGGCGGAGGTTCACGAAGCCCGAGCCGATCGCGACGTCGGCGATCGAGAGCGCGTCGCCGACGAAGTAGTCCCCCGCGAGCTGGCTCTCGAGGTAGTCGAGGAACGGCGTGAGCTCCTCGTCGATGGCCTTCGCGACCGCGGCCTCGTCGGGCTCGCCCCGTCCGAGGAGCGGCCCGAGGACGCGCGGGAGGAAGACCTTGCTGCCGGCGACGGGCTGGAGGCCGCCGTCCATGTACTCCTCGATCCATTCCGCCCGCGCGCATGTGTACGGGTCACGCGGATAGAGAGCGGGCTCGGGCTCGCACTGCTCGATGTAGCGGCAGATGACCGACGAGTCGTTCACGATGCGGTCGCCGTGGCGAAAGGCGGGGATGCGGCCGAGCGGGCTCACCGCGCGCCATCCCTCCGGGGGCGCGAACGGGTTCACGTCTTCGTGCTCATACGCGACGTTCTTCTCGCGGAGACACACCATGACTTTGCGGACGAAGGGTGAGATCGCGCTTCCCAAAACGGTGTAGGCCATGCGGAACGTCCTCCTTTGGACGGCGCCCTATCTCGCGCGCCGAGCCGTAGCGAGTGTCATCTCAGGGAAGTACCGCCGTCGCGGGCATGCAGAGCTCGACCTCTTTGGCGGTGTCGAGGGTCGCCGGACCGAGCGGGCCGTTCACAGCGATGCCGAGCCGCTTCTGGTGCTTCAGCTGCTTCGGGACGATCTTCGTGCCCTTGCTCTTCGGGTCGGCGGCGCCGCAACCGTTCTGCGCGATCGTCTTCGAGGCGACCTTCGCCTGGTAGCAGACGAGATGACCGGCGGGGTGGCGGAGGCTCGTGGCGGTGAAGGGAACAGCGGTGCCGCCTTTCAGCGCCGCCGGTGTGCCGGCCGTCGTGACGGGGACGCAGAGGCGAGTCGGCTTCCTCAGGTCGTAGCGGCGGGTCTCGAAGTCGTCGACGACGTCGACCTGGGTGCCCTTCGCGAGCTTCGTCTGCGACTTCGCCTTGTAGCAGAGGAGGTGGTCGACCTCGGCCGTCAGCGGGTCGAACGGACCCGTCTGGCGTGCCACCGGCACCAGCAGACTGTCGGGTTTCACGAGCGTGAGGGTCAGCGCGCCGCACTGGCTCGTCGCCGCGACGTTCGCGATCTTCTGGAACTTGGCGGCGCCTTTGCGACGCTTCACGGAATACTGTGCCAGCGACGTCGTCGTGTCGGCGCGGCCCTCGGCGTTCTTGTCGGCGGGGAGTCCGAGCGCGGGGAGCTTCGTCACGTCGTAGTCGGCGGCCCCGAGCGCGTCGGTGAGGGTCACGGGCCCGAAGGAGGCGAGCTTCGGCGCCGCGGCGCTGCCCTTCACTTTGTAGAGGACGAAGTGATCCAGGAACGAGCCGCGGAGCGCGTAGGTCTCCGTCGTCAGATACGTCTCGGTCGTCGTCTGGAGCTCCTGGATCCCCGTGTGGGTGTGGGTGTTCTCGTTGATGTTGATCGTCCCGATGGGGACGCAGAATGGGGTGCCGGCGGGCGGAATCGGGAGAACGAAAGCGCCATGCAGCCTCCGCACGGCGCCGTGTTCGGGACATCGCGGTCGCCGATGCCGGTGCAGTCCGGTCCGAGCCTCTCCTCCAAGGTCACGGTTTCGGTGTCCATGCGTCCGGTCTCGACCGTGTCGACGTCCGTGTCGACGAGCACCGTGGTCGTCGCGACGAGCGCCGGACCCTTGACGAAGAGGCTCGCGGGCGACCCGGCGAGGAGCGCCGCGGTCGCGTCGGCGATCGCGGTTAGCACTGCAGCGTCGGCGAGCTCGACGGGGAAAGTCTGATCCGAGACGACGGCGCCGACCGGATCGATCGCCACGAGCCGCGTCGCGTGAGTGTCCACTCGCTGGGTCTCGGTCGTCGTGACGGTCTCGGTCGACGTGGCGGTCGACGTCGTGTTCGTGATGCTAGTGCTGCCGCCGGCCTCGCTGCGGACGACGTCGTGGGCAAGGAGCGCCCACGCGAGCAGGGCCGCGAGGACGGCGACGCCGGTTGCTCCGCGCGCGCTCATGAGGGACTCGCGGTCGGAAGGGCTGCGCTTCCGGCGCACGCGGGTGCGTCTCATGGGAGGCTTGCCTTTCACGCAGGCGGGTGTGACGTCACCGGCATGCCGGTGGCGGCGGGGCGTTCTTCGCCTGGAAGACACCGGCCTTCTTGCCGGCCGCCGGGAAGTCCTTCTTCACCTCGCCGCCGAAGAGCGCGCACGAGCGCTCCGAGCCGAACGTGAGCGTCGCCGCGAGACTCCCCTGCGACGCCTCGTCGAGCGTGAAGCCGATCTGATCGCCGGTGCACGTCACTTGCCACTGCCCCTTCTTGATGGCGGCCGCGCCGCAGGGGCCTTCGAGCGGCTTCTTGTCGCTGTACTTGAAGGCTTTGCCGGGTTTCCAATTCGCGGCCGGGAGGTCGAACGTCACGCGCTCGAGCGTCGTCGGGTTCTCGACCACGAGCGTGGCGCCGGTGAGCGACGGATCGCCGCTGCTTCCGGGCGTCGGCACCAGAAACGTGGTGTCCTTGACCGACACTTGGATTTTACGCTTGGCGGGCTTGAGCAGATTGTCGCTCACGGTGATCTGCTTCCCCAGCATCGAGGGGACGAGCTTCGTGACCAGCAACTGCGA
>JANNPN010000052.1:0-7549 GCA_031400185.1 Polyangiaceae bacterium | reverse complement strand
CGCGACGCGCGCCGGAAGCCGTCGGCGCGCTACCTCGGGCTCCTGCTCGACGGCGCGCGCGAGCTCTCCCTCCCGCGCGACTACGTGACGTGGCTCGAAAGCCTGCCGCGCGCGATCGACGAGCGGGAAGCCGCCGACGATCGCGAGCGGCGGTCGATCACCGACCAGTGAGTCGACGACGGGTGCGTTGTCAGGCCCCGAGCTTCTTCGCCTCCGCGATCGTCTTGGCGCACGCCTCCGCGCATTGCTTGCAGATGGCGTGGTGGCTCTCGTGCTTCCGGCAGGCGGTTTCGCAGTCGGCGCAGATGCCGGCGCAGAGCTTCGCGTAGCCGGCAACGTGCTTCGAGCCGGCGTACACGAGCGGACCTGCGGCGCGGCAGACCGCGAGCATCTGCTGCACCGTTTTCGCGCACTCGCCGAGCGACTCGTCGCCGTCGGCGAGCAGCACGAGGCAATGCTGCAGACATTCCTCGCCGACACGTACGCACTCCGCGGCGGCGACGGCGAGGCCCGCGCCCGCGGCGGCGGACTTGGCCCCCGGCGCAGCGTCGGCGGCGAAGGCCGGTGCGACGCCGAGCCCCAAGCTCGCGCCGAGCGCCGTTCCGTAGGCCAGCAGATCGCGACGGCTGATCGTCATTGGTGGATCCTCCTGAGTCGGCGGTAGTCGATCCAGCCGTCGATGTCGAGATCGGAGTGTCCCCACCGGCTTTCCGCGCGCGTAGTAGCCGCGCCGCTCGTTGTCGAGTAGTCCTCGGGCCGTGACGACGCCGGCGATCGAGCCGCGCCACGGCATCGACCTCTCGTGGCTCCTGACCCTCCGTTGGGGCGCGCTCGCGGGCCAGCTCGCCACGATTCTCGCCGTCGACCGCGTCATGGGGATCGACCTGCCGCTGCTGCCGCTCGCCGCGGTGCTCGCCGTCGGCGTCGCGAGCAACCTCGCCCTCGGGGTGCGCCGCCGCGAGGAGGTGGACGAGCTGCTCGCCGGCGTCATGTTCCTCGACGTCGCCCTCTTGACGGCGGTGCTCTATTTCACGGGCGGACCGTTCAACCCGTTCAGTTTCCTCTACCTCGTGAACATCGCGCTCGCCGCCGTCATTCTTCCGCCGGGATGGACGTGGGCGCTCGTCGGCTGCTCGGTGGCGCTTTTCGGCGGCCTCTTCTTCGCGCACGTTCCGCTGCCCGTCGGCGACGGCGCGATGGACCACGCGGCAATGGGCCACGACCATACGATCTCGCTGCACGTCCAAGGCATGTGGGTTGCGTTCGGGGTCGCGGCGGCGTTCATCGTCTACTTCATCCAGCGCGTGCGGGGCGCGCTCGCCGAGCGCGACGCGGAGCTCGGCGCGGTGCTGCGCGCGTCGGCGCGCCACGAGAAGCTCGCATCGCTCGCGACCCTCGCCGCGGGTGCGGCGCACGAGCTCGCGACGCCGCTCTCGACGATCGCGGTCGTCGCGAAGGAGCTCGAGCGGGCGCTCGGCGCCGACGCCGCGGCTGGCGACGGCAGCGTCGCCGACGCGCGCCTGATCCGCGAGCAGGTGGAGCGATGCCGCGCGATCCTCGTGCAGATGGCGGCGGATGCGGGCGAGAGTACGGGCGAGGCGCTTGCGACGGTGCCGATCGCGAGCCTCGTCGAATCGGCGCTCGGAGATCTCGCCGGCCGCGCGCGCGTCGCCGTCGCCGCGGCGCCGGCGGATGCCGTCGTGCACGTCCCGCCGCGCGCGCTCGCGCAGGCGCTCCGCGGCGTCGTGAAGAATGCGCTCGAGGCCGCGACCGACGAGGTGCGGATCCACGTTGAGCCGAGCGCGCACGCGTGGCGGGTCGTGGTGCGGGACCGCGGCGCCGGCATGACGCCCGAGGTCCTCGCGCACGCCGGCGAGCCGTTCTTCACGACGAAGACCCGGGACGGGCTCGCGCGCGGCATGGGGCTCGGGCTCTTCCTCGCGCGCGTCGTGCTCGAACGTCTGGGTGGCGGCCTCGAGATCGACTCGGCGCCGGGACGCGGCACCGTCGTGACCGCCGTTCTCCCCGTCGCCGACCCCGCGACGATTCGTCGCATCGACGAGCCGAGCGACGCAGTCATGCTGCATCCGAATCCCGGCCGAGCCGCATCATGACCGACGAACGCGTCCCCGCGCCCTCACTGCTGATCGTCGACGACGACGAGGTGTTTCGGAGCCGGCTCGCGCGCGCCTTTCGCGAGCGGGGCTTCGACGTGGCGGCCGCGGGCGACTATTATGAGGCGCTCGCACGCGCGCGCGAGGACTCGCCGGAGATGGCGGTCGTCGACCTCCGCATGGCGGGGCCGTCGGGACTCGAGCTCGTGCGAGACCTGAGAGCGCTCGATCCCGCGACCCGCATCGTCGTGCTCACCGGCTACGGCTCGATCGCGACCGCGATCGAGGCGGTGCGCATCGGCGCCACGTACTATCTCCAGAAGCCCGCCGACGTCGACGACATCCTCACGGCGTTCGCGCGCGGCGAGGCGCCGCCGCTCGAGCCGCCGCCGTCCGACTACGCGGCGCCGTCCCTCGCGCGCGCGGAGTGGGAGCACATCAGTCGGGTACTGTCCGATTGCGGGGGCAGCATCTCCGAGGCGGCGCGGCGTCTCGGGCTGCACCGTCGTTCGCTGCAGCGGAAGCTCCAAAAGTACCCGCCGCGTTCGTAGGTCGGTTCCGCGGGGGTGGCGGGTGCTTGTCTCCGCTCGCCGGCCGGTCGCTCCCTGCCGTAGAGCCCGCCGCGCCACATCCGTCTGGCGCACGACGCGCGGCGTGGCTCGCTCCCGAAAACACCCGCCAGAACCGCTCGTCGCTTCGGTGCGTGTGCGCGTTTACCGATCGCGCACGAACACGTCGTTCAGGTTGTTCGCGTCGACGCCCAGACCAAGGAGGTTCGGGGCGGCGCTCACGAAGCCGATCGTGCTGCCGTTGGCGGCGATTGCCGGCTGGCTCGACGACGCGGTGCCGAGGCCCTTGTCGGGCGCGGCGCTCACGAGCGTGGTCGACGGGGTGCAGCCGTCGATCGCGACGCCGTCGGTGCGGCAGCGGTCGCGGAGGAAGATCTGGTAGACGGCGGTCGGCGCGCCGACGGCGGGGCCGAGCAGGTTGGTCGCGTTCGAGGCGAACACCACGAGCCGCCCGTTCTTCGACATGCCGATCGCGAAGCCGCCCGGGATCTCGCCGTTGCTCTCGCTGCCGCCGGGGCCGACGTTCACCCGGTCGTTGCCGGGGGTGCAGTCGGCGACGGGTCCGTTCGCATCGACGCAGCGGTCGTGCACGAAGACGTCGCGGAGATCGTTGGTGTCCGCGCCGGGGCCGAGCAGGTCGGAGGCGCTGCTCGTGTACGCCACGAAGCGGCCGTCGTCCGAGACGGCGACGTTGGTGAGGGGAAGACCGTCGGGATCGTCGCCCGCGCTCTGCGCGCCGCCGGGGCCGAGATTGATGCGCTCGGTCGTGCGTGTGCAGCCGGGGAAGAACGTGCCGGTCGCGGGATCCATGCAGTGGTCGCGAAGGAACACGTCGTTCGCACCGTTCGTGTCCGTGCCGGCCTCCAGGATGTCGGAGCCGTCGCTGCGGTAGGCGATGAAGCGGCCGCTGCGTGACACCGCGCCGTAGTCGCTGTCGCCGTCCGGCTCGCCGCCGCCCTCCGAGTCGCTGATGCGCTCGAGGAAGGACTCGCAGCCCCCGAAGACGGGGTCGGACGAGCTCACGCAGGTGTCGAGGAGGAACACGCGCGGCAAGCCCGGCCCGAACGAGGTCGTGCTCGTGAAGACGACGAAGCGGCCGTCGCTCGAGAAGGACGTGAGCGTGCCGCCGCTCGAGTTGCTCTCGCCGTCGTACGTGACGTCGGTGTTGACGACGGTGCACGAGTCGACCGGCTGGCCGTTCGAGAGACAGCGGTCCTTCACGAACGACTGGACGATCGGCGGGTTCGGGTCGTTGCGCCGCGTCACGCTGAAGGCGACATAGCGCCCGTCGTCGGAGACGCCGACGTGGCCGGCGGCACCGTCGTGGAAGGGCTCGCCGCCCGGGCCGATGCTCTCGACCGTCGTCGCCGGCGTGCAGCCGTCGATCGGGACGCCGTTCGCGATGCAGCGGTCGCGGAGATAGACGTCGGAGGTGCCGTTGGTGTCGGCCGGCGAGATGAGATTCGTCGCGAGGCTCGTGAACGCCACGTAGCGGCCGTCGGCGGAGACCGCGACGTTGGCGCCGTCGGCGACGCCGTTCTGCTGCACGCCCGCGGGGCCCTGGCTCGCGAGCTCGACGCTCGGCAGCACGGGCTGCTCCTCGTCGAGCACCTGCAGGATCGAGCCGTACTCGCTCACCTCGCCGCCCGTCTTGGTCGCGAAGCTGAGCTCGAACGCGCACGCAGGAATCGAATCGGAGAACTCGATCTCGAGCTCGTCCTCGACGTCGCTGCCGTCGAGGGGGAGATCGAGGAGCGGGATCTCGAAGTGGTCGTCGAGCACGATGTCGGGACGCGACACGGCGACGATCATGGAGCTACCCGGGACTCGCGGGCCGCCGCCGGCGCGGGCCAGGTTGCCGGGGCCGTGGTACGAGACCTTGAACTTGCCGATCGATCCGAACTTGAACTTCGACGGCCCGCTCACCTTCTTGACGCCGCTGCCGCCGCCGCCGGTCGACGCGGGCTTGCCGCCGGTCGTGCGGACGCCGAGCGCGCTCGGCACCGTGCGGCGCACGGACTTCACGAGCTTCAGGATGCTACCGAAGACGCCGCGCTTCGCGGCTCCGGCGCTTCGCGCTTTCTGGAGGGTCATCGCCGTCGGGCAGGTCGCGTCGAGGTCGGTCGCGAGACCGCCGAGCTGGGACGCGTCCGAGAACTCGGCGGTCCGCGGCAGCGCGTTCCTGACGAGCGCGGCGACCGCACAGCGCGACTCCGCCGCGAGGCACGCGGCGATCGCATCCGGTCCGTCGATCGGCGAGACGCCGAGCGCGGCGCAGCGGCTCGAGAGCGCGCCGAGGTTCAAGCCGCTCGCGACACTCGCCGCCGCGAAATCGTCGCCGCAGGCCTTGGTCGCGACCGCGCCGAGCTTGGCGACGGCCTTGGCGACCTTGGGCGCAGCCTTGGTGCAGGCGGCGGTCGCTGCCGCGATGCAGGCGGCGTCGTCCGCTTTCGTCTGCGCGCACTCGTAGAGCTCGAGCGTGCACTTCGCGAACGCGCCCTCGAGCGCGCCCGCGACGTTCTGGGTGCCGGTGGCGAGCGCCTTGCCGCACTTCTCGACGCCCTTGCGGGCATCCTCCGGCGCGCTGCAGCTGCCGCACCCGCCCTGCGGCTCGAGGCCGACCGCGTCCGGGAAGGGCGCGCCGGGCAGCAGCGCGAGGATCTCGCTCGTCCGCGGGGCGGGCCGTCCGAAGAGCGCGCCGGCGCCGACCTCGTGGGTCGCGAGCACGCACGCGGCGATCGGCTGGATGCCGTCGCACACGTCGAGGTCGAAATCGGCGGAGCAGCTGCCGGCGAGGTCGCCGTATCCCAAGCCGTCCGAGCCGAGCAGCTCGGTCGTGCCGAGCGCGAGACAGCTCTTGTTGGCGGTGATCGTGCCCTCCGCCTTGACCGCGGCCGACGCCGCGCCCGCGAGCTTCTTCGTGCAGGTCGCCGCCGCTTTCGCGGGACAGTCGGCGTCGGCGGCCTTGGTCTCGACGCAGGCGAGGGCGGCGGCGGCGCACGCGTTGAACGCCTTCAGCTTCGTCGTCAGCGCCTTGCTCGCGGTCTTCGCGATCAACGCCTGACACTTGACCGCGGCCTTCTGCGCGTCCGCGTCGGCGAGCGCGCCGAGCCCGAAGGCGGGGGCGACGATCCCGAGGCTCGCGACCGCCGCCATTGCCACCTGGACGCACGCCCACCGAGTACGACCCCGTACGAACCCTTCTGCCATGGCCAACGTCCTCCCGCCGGTCGCGTATCTACTGATGCCCCAGCGTCCGGATGGACCCGCGGACTGTCAATTCGAATTCGTCAAGAGGGGCGGGCATTTGCGTCCGACCTGCGACGACGTGTCGCATGTCGCATGCGGGTCGATGGCGGTGGGAGAATTCCGACGGGTACGGATCGATGACGATGCGGCTCGCGGTGCTGGCGCTCGGCGTGGGCGCGGCGCTCGCACCCTCGACGCCCGCGCGGGCGCACGAGACCGGTGTTCCGCCGATGGTGATCGGGAGCACCGAGGAGGGCGGCGGAGCGCTCCGCATCTTCCGCAGTCATCACCCAGATCCTCGTCGGCTACGACTTCCATCCGAAGCTCGGCGTGCAGGTGAACGTGCCGATCATCGCGCGCGACTACCATCGTCTGAAGAACCGCCGGCTCGTCGACGACCAGATCCGCGACGGCGTGCTCACCAAGGGCAACGTGAGCGGCTTCGGCGACGTCACGTTGATCGGGCTCTGGCGGCCGTGGAGCTACGTCGACGAGCACGCGGTCGTGCGCTTCACGCTGCTCGGCGGCATCAAGATGCCGAGCGGCGATCCCGGGAAGCTCGTCGAGGAGCAGAAGCTCCGGCGCGCGACCGAGGCGGGAGGCGGGTGCCGTCACCTGGGGCACGTCGTTCGCCGCCGAGATCGCCGGCGACCTCGCGGTCGTCCGCCCCGACGAGGGCTCACCCCGCAATACCGCGTCCGCGGCGGCGTCACATGGCGATTTTGAGCGCCGACGGGAGATAGTCGAGCTCGCGTTGATCGTGTGACAACCATGAACGTCCTGGACTTGCCGGCGCCAAGTGTGGCAGTGCAGCGCGTCATGGGACTTCTCGATGCGATCACGGGTGGCGGGGATCCCGCCATCACCGCCGGCCAGCAGGCGCCAGACTTCGCGCTCCCGGATGCGACCGGCAAGACGGTGCGGCTGAGCGACTACCGCGGCAAGAAGGCGGTCGTCCTCTATTTCTATCCCAAGGACGACACGCCGGGTTGCACCAAGGAGGCCTGCGCCTTCCGCGACCAGTACGAGGACTTCAAGGACGCCGGCGCCGAGGTGATCGGCGTGAGCTCCGACGGCGGGGCCGCGCACGAGAAGTTCGCGACCAAGTACAATCTGCCCTTCATGCTGCTGTCCGACCGTGGCGGGGTCGTCCGCAAGCAGTACGGCGTCCCGGCGACCCTCGGGCTGCTGCCTGGTCGCGTCACGTTCGTCATCGACAATCAGGGCGTCGTGCAGCGCACGTTCAACTCGCAGTTCCAGGCGACGAAGCACGTCAGCGAGGCCATCGAGACCCTGCGCACCATGCAGCGGTAGCAGGTTGCTGAAAAAGGGCCATCTGCGTCGTTGCTCGGTCGACTCGCTTGTGCGGCATAGCTCCGCTATGCCTCCGCGCTCGCTCCCTCGCGCCTAGCAGCTGACCCTTTTTGAGCAACCTGCCGGGGCTGCCACGTGCGCATGGTGGGACGTTCGCTGCGCTCACGCCCATCAATCTCTCTTCTGCAGTGTGTTGTTTGAGATGAAGCGCGCGAGCGCAGCGAGCGGGCTCACCACGCGCGACCAGCAGCACGCAGGTTGCTCAAAAAGGTCGAGATGCTAGGCGCGAAGGAGCGAACGCGG
>JANNPN010000049.1:0-3118 GCA_031400185.1 Polyangiaceae bacterium | reverse complement strand
CGCGTGTCGATCGCGATGCGCGCTACGATGACCTCGCGATCGCCGAAGTGCGCCGCCAAATCGAGCAATACTCCGCCGGCGAGCGAACGCACTTCGAGCTCGAGCTTGCTGCGCGCGGCACGGAATTCCAGCACGCCGTGTGGGACGCGCTCGTGCAGATCCCCTACGGCGAGACCCGCAGCTACGGTGAGATCGCGAGGGCGATCGGCCAGCAGCAAGCCGCGCGCGGCGTCGGCGCCGCGAACGGCGCCAACCCGATCGGCCTCATCGTGCCGTGTCACCGCGTGATCGGCGCCGACGGCAGCCTCACGGGCTACGGGGGCGGTCTACCGCGCAAACGTTGGCTGCTCGATCACGAGGAGCGCTTGGCCGGCATGGCGGCGCAGAGGAGCGCGTTCGCATGAGTCGATCCGATCACGACAAGCGGTTTCGCGCGCTCCACGCCGTGGGTCGCCTGCTGGTGCTGCCGAACGCGTGGGACGCCGGGAGCGCGCGACTCGTCGAGTCGGTCGGCGCGGAGGCGATCGCGACCACGAGCTCCGGTGTCGCGTGGGCACTCGGTTATCCCGACGGGGACGCGGTGCCGCCGCGCGTACTGGCGGAGGCGGTCGCGCGCATCACCCGCGTGGTGATGGTGCCGCTCACGGTCGACGCCGAAGGCGGGTATTCGAACGATCCGAGTGCGGTCGGCGAGACGGTGCGGGCTCTCGCGGACGCAGGGGCCGTCGGCGTGAACCTCGAGGACGGCGCGGGGTCGCCCGATCTTCTGTGCGACAAGATCGCCGCAGTGAAGCGCGCCGCCGCGCAAGCGGGCGTCGACCTGTTCGTGAATACGCGAACCGACGTCGTCCTGCGCGGATTGGTACCTCCGGAGCGCTACGTAGCGGAGACGCTGGAGCGGGCAGGGCGCTACCGCGACGCGGGCTGTGACGGGCTCTTCGTCCCGAAGCTCAGCGATCCCGAGACGATTCGCGCGATCGTCGACGGCACGGATCTGCCGGTGAACGTGATGCTCGTTCCGGACCTCCCGTCGCTCGCGGCGCTTGCACGTCTCGGCGTCCGGCGCGTGAGCGCGGGCGCCGCGATCGCACAGACGGCACTCGGCCTCACGCGGAAGCTGGCGACGCAGCTCCTCGCCGACGGGGGCTACGCGGCAATGTTCGAAGGTGCCGCCGCGTATCCCGAGCTGAACGCCCTCTTCGCGGGCCCGCGGTAGGGGAGCGGAAGAGGGCGGCACACGGGTTGCACCTCTCTGCAGTCGACGGAGGCGCGGCGACATTCCTGCGCGTTTCCGACGAGAAGGAGGCAACTATGAGTGAGCAAATGGACATTTTGCAGGGCTACGTGAACGACATGCTGGCGGTCGAGAACGAGATCCACCAAGCGTTCCGGCGCCAGAAGCACAGCGACAAGCCCGGGGAAGTGCATCCCGAGGCGGCGCAGTTGATCGGTCGCATCGAGGATACGATCGACCGCCACCTCGTCGAGTTGAAGCGCGCGCTCGAGCGGCTCGGCGGCAGCGAGTCGACGCTCAAGCAGGCCGTCGGCATCGCGCTCGGCGCAATCGCGGGCATGTACGACAAGGTCCGCGATGAAACCGTGTCTCGCATGGTGCGCGACGATCTCACGGCGCTCAATTTCGCGGCCGCGTGCTATCAGATGCTCCACACGACGGCGCTCGCGCTGCACGACAAGCCGCTCGCCGACATCGCGCTGAAGCACTTGGAGGACTTCGCGCCGCTCATCATGGATCTCAGCCAGGTGTTGCCGGCGGTGGTCATGAGCGAGCTCGTACGCGACGGCAAGGTTACCGCCGACGCGAGCGTCGCAGAGGAATCGGCGCGCAACTCGCGGAACGCCTGGACGCAGAGCTCGACGGTCCACTAGGCGGGTGCCCGGACGACAGGTTGGATGGTGCGGGGTCAAGTCCGGGCCGATCGCCACCTCAGTTGACATAATCACGCTTATCGGACACTGGGTCCCGGCGCGCGATCAGGCAGGAAGCGGCACGCGGCGGACTTTAAGTGTCAAGAAGTACTCGGGAATGGCCGATCCGCGGAGCTGATCTTCCGCGCGACGGTCATGCCCAGGGTCGCCAGCAGTCGCTGCGCAGCTACTGCGCGCGTCTCACGAGGGCTTGCGGCGTTTTGTAGCTTCGCGCCGGGTCCGCATGGCCCTTTACGAACAGCGCTGAATCCGCGGCCAACCCGGACTACTCTTCGTCTTCCTCGTCCTCGGCCTCCGCGGCCGGGAGCGTCCCGCCGAGCGCCACGAGGTGCGCGCTCGCGACCTCGCGGAATTCCGACGTCGGATGCTTGTCGAGGAGCTGTGAGTAGAGCTGCTTCGCCTTGTCGGGGTTGCCGGCGAGCTCGGCGTTCCGGGCGGCGCCGAAAATCGCCTCGGCGACGAACGGGCCCTTCTCGGCGGCCGCCGTCGAGAACGACTTCTCGGCGTCGGCGGACTTGCCGAGCTTCTCCTGGGCGTAGGCGAGCCGCGTGTGCGCGAGCTGGCGGAGATAGTCGGTCGGCGGCGAGCTCTGGAGGAACTTTTCGTACGCAGTCGCGGCGTCGGCCGCCTGGTCGGCGAGCAGGAGCGCGTTGCCGCGCTCGAGGAGCGCCAAGGGGCCGTAGCTGGTCCCGCCGTACTGCGACGCGACCTCGTCGAACTTGGTCCCAGCCTCGGCGTACTTCTTGTCGGTGAGCAGCTGGCGCGCCTCGGCGTACGCGGCCGACGCGCTGGCATCACGGCTCTGGCTGATCATGCGGTACGCGACGATCGCGAGCAGTAGCACGATCACGGCGGCGAGCACGGCGATGACCGCGTTCCGGTTCGTCTCGACGAACTCCATTGCCTGCCGGCTGAGCGTCTGGAACTCGTCGGGTGCGCGCAGATCTTTCCGGGTGATTCGCTGTTCGGTCCTGGCCACGGGTCTCCGTTCGGGCGAGTCGGCGGCACGTCCCGAGGGACGACCGCGCTCGCCGTCCGTCACATCTTGTACTTGAAGTCTTCGGGGGCCATCTTCTCGAGGATCTCGGCCCACTTGTCGCGCGACACGTTGGAGAGGTTCTGATCCTTCTCCTCGTCCGCCTGCTGCAGGACGCTCGACTGCTCGAGCACC
>JANNPN010000041.1:0-28337 GCA_031400185.1 Polyangiaceae bacterium | reverse complement strand
CCGTGCCGCATGTGATGTGAGAATCTATCGTCGTCCCGCGCACGCCGGGACCCATAACCACAGGTGTTCGTCGTTACGACAGGTCGTCGAACAGCATTTTCGAATTGATAGATCACGCGGTATGGGTCCCGGCGTTCGCCGGGACGACGTGAGAGATTGCTATTCCTTCCCCTTCGCCTCGTCCCACAGCGCATCCATTTCCTCGAGCGATGCCTGCTCAAGCGAACGCCCTTTTGCCGCCAGCACCTTCTCGATATAGCCAAAACGGCGTTCGAACTTGGCGTTGGTGCCGCGCAGCGCCAGATCGGGATCGGCGCCGACATGGCGCGCCAGATTGACCAGGGCGAACAGCAGATCGCCGGTTTCCTCGGCGAGTTCCCTGGCGTCGCCATTATCCAGCGCGGCCTCGATCTCGTCGGCTTCCTCGCGAATCTTGCGCAGGACTTCGCGGGGATCGTTCCAGTCGAAGCCGACGCTGGAGGCCTTGCGCTGCAATTGCATGGCGCGCGACAGGGCAGGCAGTCCGGCCTTGACGCCGGATAGCAATGATTTGTGCGAGTTCTGCTCAGCGGGCCGTCCCGCCGCGCGTTCGGCGCGCTCCTCGGCCTTGATACGCTCCCACGCGCTGGTGACGCCGACCGGCGTCAGGTAGCCGTTCTCGTCGGCGAACACGTGCGGATGCCGCCGGATCATTTTTCGCGTCACCGCCTCGACCACGTCGCCGAACGCGAACGCGTCCTGCTCCTCGGCCATGCGGGCGTGATACACCACCTGCAGCAGGAGATCGCCGAGTTCGTCCTTGAGGTCGTCGAGATCGCCGCGCGCGATGGCGTCGGCGACCTCGTAGGCTTCCTCGATGGTGTAGGGCGCGATGGTCGCGAAATTCTGTTCGAGGTCCCACGGACAGCCGCTGCCGGGCGTGCGCAGCGCCGTCATGATTTCGAGCAGGCGTGAAATATCGCGGGAAGGGGTCATGACGCACCCAAGGGCCGGCTCGCGGCCTGCGGCATGCCGTGGTGCGGCTCGGGCTTCACCGCGTGGACGAGATCGGGAAACTTCATCGCGTCCTGGATGAAGAAGACCGGGATGTTGTTGCCGACGAGATCCCAGTTGCCCTCGTCGGTGTAGAGCTTGACGGCGAAGCCGCGGACGTCGCGCGCGGTGTCGGTCGAGCCGCGCTCGCCCGCGACCGTCGAGAAGCGGACGAAGACCGGCGTGCGCTTTCCGACCTCGGCGAACGGCGTCGCGCGAGTGTAGCGTCCGAGCGCCTTCGTGCACTCGAAGTAGCCGTGGGCCGCCGAGCCGCGCGCGTGTACCACCCGCTCGGGGATCCGCTCGTGGTCGAAGTGCGTGATCTTCTCGCGGAGGATGAAGTCTTCGAGCGCCGTCGGTCCGCGGAGACCGATCTTCAGCGAATCCTGGTTCTGGGCGACCGGCACGCCTTGATTCGTCGTGAGGAGCTTCCCCCCGGAGTCGGCACGCACGCGGTCGAGTGGCCCGTTGGTCGGGTTCTCGCCCGCGGGAGGCGCGCCGGCCCCGGTCTTCGCCGACGGAATCGTCTCGGAAAGCGTGCTGCCGGTGACCGCCGGGCTCGGCGGCTCGACCGTGGTCCCTTCCTCCGGCCCGCGCGTCGCGCGCTCGCCGTATTCCGACGGCTTTTGCCGGTTGTGCGGGATCTCGCGCGCCATGGCGTCGGTGCCGGCCATCTTCGCGGCGAGGTCCGCACCGCCCGTCGCCGCGTCGCGCTCGCCGTCGCCGGACCGCGCGCGCGCCGGCTTCGGCGGTGCGCTCGGCGGGACCGAGGGACCTCCGGCGCTGGCCTTCGCCCACGCAGTCCCCTGTTGAGGCGAGCGCAGCTTGCCGCGCTCCTGATTGACCTTGGTGACGCCCTTCCCGATCGACTTGCCGCTACCCAAGGATTTGGCCATGGGGAGGGGCCTCAGCAAGACACATGCCCCCGCCGCAGCGCCGGCGCGCAGTCGTATCCGTAGTCTTATGCGGCGGTTGAGCGGCGGCGCGTCTTTCGGCGCGGTGTCCTGGCGCGGCCCTTTGTAGATCCGGCTTCCGCGTGCTCGGCGTCTGCTGTCTCCGCGTCGACGGCGCACGGCGGCTCTTTTCGCAGCCGCACGAACTCGCCCTGCAGCTTGGTGAGCTCGTCGTCGGACAGGTCCTCGACGTCGATGAGCTCGTTCCGCGCCTCCTTCACGGCGTGGATGAGCTCGTCGAGCTTCAAGTGGAACGCGCGCGCGTCGCGGTTCTGCGCGTTCTGGATCAGAAAGACCATCAGAAAGGTCACGATGGTGGTGCCCGTGTTGATGACGAGTTGCCAGGTGTCGGAGAAGCCGAACAGCGGTCCGCTCAGGGCCCACACGCTGACGACCACGAGCGCGCCGACGAAGGCCCAGCTCGAACCGAGCGCCTCGGCGCTCCCGCACGCGAAGCGACGGAACGCTTCAGCGACGGGCGAGGGCGGGGAAGAACGCTTCGTGCTCAGAGAACGCTTCGTGCTCATACGTATCAGACGACGTGGAAGCAAACGTCGGACCGCCGTGCGCGCCCGTTCGTCGGATTCGCTGCGCGTCGGCGGATGTAGATTCGCGAACCTGAACGTGTAGGTTCGTCCTCAACGTCGTCTTCGTTGCCGCGACGGCACGCCGAGCGCGCCCCCGATCGCGCTGCTGACGCCGCGACGACGACGCCTGGGCCGCCGAAGCCGCCAGCGACGTCGGCACGGGGAGAGACGACGGGCTCACCGGCGCGCCGGGACCACGCAGAGGAACCCGAGCCCCTCGTCGTCGGCTGCGGCGAACACGTGCGGCTCGTGGGGCGCAACGTAGACGACGTCGCCGGGTCCGAGCGTGTGCTCGACCTCGCCGAGCCGCACCCGGCCGCGGCCGTGGAGCACGTAGACGCCGTGGTCGTGGGCGTGGGTGTCGAGGCTCGACGCGGTGCCGGGGGCGAGCGCGAAGTAGCGAAGCGCGAAGCTCCCGGCGCCGTCCTCCGGACCGATCAGCACCTGACGCGTGCCGGCACGCGGGTCGCCGGCCGCGTACGGCGCGACGGCGACCCCGTCCCAGCGCAGGGTCCCCTCCCCCGGAGCGTGACGTTTCACCCGTCCCATCGGTTCATCGTTAGCGTGTCGCCGCTCGTCTCGCACCACCCCCGGGGACGAGTTAGTGTCCCGCTCTTCGCCATGCAGGCAGCCATCGACGTCACCGATCTCGTGAAGGTCTTTCCGCGCCGCGGCGAGGCGCCGCTCCGCGCCGTCGACGGGCTCACGTTCACGGTGGCACCCGGCACGATCTTCGGGCTCCTCGGACCGAACGGCGCCGGCAAGACGACGACGCTGCGCATCCTCACGACGCTCGCGCGTCCGACGTCCGGAACGGCCCGCATCCTCGGGCACGACGTCGTGCAGGCACCGCTCGAGGTGCGGCGCAGCATCTCGGTCGTGATCCAGGAGACCGCCGTCGAGCTCTTCCTCTCGGCGCGCGACAACCTCCTCACCTTCGCGCGCTTTCATGGGATTCCCGCGGCCGAGGCCGGGCGGCGCGCGGACCGCGTGATCGAGCTCTTCGGCCTCCGCGACCACGTCGGCCAGAAAGTGCAGGACCTGAGCGGCGGCTTCCGCCGACGCGTTCAGGTCGCGAAGACGATGATGGTCGAAACCCCGGTGCTCTTCCTCGACGAGTTCTCGACCGGCATGGACCCGATCCTGAAACGCGCGGTCATGGAGCTGCTGCGAGCGGAAGCGAAGCGCGGGCGCACCATCGTCCTCACGACCCAGATCCTGAGCGAGGCCGAGGAGCTCTGCGACGACATCCTGATCATCAACCACGGCCGCCAGGTCGCGCGCGGCGACCTGCACTCGCTGAAGCTGCTCTCGCACGGGGTCTACGAGGTGGCACTCACCTTCGACCGCGTCCCCGAGGGCCTCGAGCGCGAGATGACCGTGCGCGGCGCCCTCCGCGTGCACGTCAGCGGCAACACCGTCGAGCTCGCCCTCAAGGAGGACGAGCAGCAGGTGCTGGCGCTCGTGAGCGAGCTCGCCAAGCGCGGCCGCGTGCTGCGAGTCGAGCTCGGCGGGGCGAGCCTCGAGGACGTGTTCGTCGAGCTCACCCGCCCGCAGACGAGCGTAGCATCATGAGCAGACGCGGCATGAGTAGCGCGCCGTGACCCAGACCCTGCACGCGCTCCTCGCCGTCATGTACCGCGAGGGCAAGATCCGGGCGACGAACGTCACGTTCATCTTCTGGGACCTCTTCTACCCGCTGCTCTACCTGTTCGTCTTCGGCGTCGGGATCAACCACACGCTCGGGTTCACCGCGCCGTCGATGACGGTCGACTACAACGCGTTCTTCCTCGCGGGCGTGCTCGGCATGGCGAGCTTCGGGATCGCGTCGAACACGTCATGGTCGTTCTTTCTCGACCGCGACAACGGCATCTTCTACGAGATGCTCACCTACCCGATGAGCCGCGCGCAGTACCTGCTCGGGAAGGTGCTCTTCAACGTGCTGATCGCGATCGGCCAGGCGGCCATCACGATCCTCCTCGCTGCATGGATCCTCGGCGTGCCGCTCCGGCTCGACCTGGCGCCGCTGCTCCTGGCCGCGGTCATCGTCGGCACGGCGGGGTGGTTCTTCTTCTACGCGATCTTCGCGCTCCGCATCCGGCGGAACGACGTCTTCAACACGGTGACGTCGATCTTCTACTTTGTCTTCCTGTTCGCGAGCTCGATGTTCTACCCGCTCGACCCGCTGCCGACGTGGTTCCGGATCGCCGGCATCGCCAATCCGATCACGTGGCACGTCGACGTCCTGCGCTATCTCACGGTCGGGGTCGGCACGCCGTCGATCATCGCGATCGAGGCGGCGGCGTTCGTGCTCTTCACCCTCGCGGGCTTCGCGGTCGCGATCCGGAGCCTCGAGGAGGCGTGACCCGGACGGTGAGCGCGGGCATCAACCGGCGGCCGCGAGCGCCCGCGTCACCGCCTTCGGCTCGTGCGCGATGACGAGCAGGTAGGCTCGCGCCGGACCGTCGGGACGCGTCCGGCCTTGCTCCCAGTCCTGGAGGGTTCGCAGGTTCAGGGCAAAGCGCTTCGCGAAGGCGGTTTGCGAGAGCCGCGTGCGCGTCCGGATCGCGCGGATCTCCGCGGGACGGAGCGTGACTCGGCGGAACTCCTTGAGCTCGCGAGTGGTCAGCGGCGGATTGTCGGGATCCGAGCGCGCCCGCCTGAGGATCTCACCCTCGCTCATGGAGCTGAGGAGCTTCCAATCCGTCTTGTCTTTCAGACGCACCAACCGGCCGTTGGCGAGACGGCGGCGTGCGACACCGTCAGATCCCACGATCACCCGCGTAATACGTTCGCCGCTCACGTCGACTTGCCCTCCGTGCCGAGATCAGACGCCTGACGTCACCTCGCCGCGTGTAGATGACGATCCAAATACCGTCGTTGACGCGTCCGATGACCTTGCGGCGCTCTTCATCGAAGCGTCGGCCGCTGGGACGCTCGACGAGGTCCGGATCCTCGAAAATGGCGACGCCGACGGCGAAGTCGATGCCGTGTTTCGCGAGATTCGATTGCCGCTTCGCTGCATCCCAATCATAGCGCCAAGCCATATACGGAATACCCGTAGCGTCTCAAGACCCGAGCGACGCGCGCCCTGGCGTAGTCACCCACGGTCGCCCGCGCCACGGCTACGAATATGGTTTTCCCGACAACCGATGGCGGCGCGATTTGCGACGCGGTCGCGGCGCCGCATAGACTCCGCTCCCGCATGGCGACTCCCAAGAAGCGCGGCGCGGACGCCGAGGCTGCTCGCGCCGAGGTCGACGACTTGCGCGCCGAGATCGAGCGACACAACGCGCTCTACTACGGGCAGGACGCGCCCGAGATCACCGACGCCGAGTACGACGCGCTCTTCCGGCGGCTGCACGAGATCGAGACCGCCCACCCCGGGCTCAAGACGCCCGACTCGCCGACCCAGCGGGTCGGCACGGCGCCCGCCGAGCGGTTCAAGAGCGTCCGCCACACGATCCCGATGCTGTCGCTCGCGAACGCCATGGCCGAGGACGAGGTCCGGGAGTTCGAAGGCCGCATTCGGCGCATCCTGGAGCTGAAGGACGACGCCGACGTCGGGTACGTCGCCGAGCCGAAGCTCGACGGGCTCGCCATCGAGCTCGTGTACGAGGACGGCCGGCTCGTGGTCGGCTCGACGCGCGGCGACGGCACGACCGGCGAGGACGTCACGGTCAACTTGAAGACCATCAAGTCGGTGCCGCATCGGTTGCAGCCGGCGTCGGCGCAGGCGCCGAAGATCCCGGCACGGCTCGAGGTACGCGGCGAGATCATTCTCACACGCGCCGGGTTCCAGACGCTCAACGCCGACCGCGCCGAGCGCGGCGAGTCGATCTTCGCGAACCCGCGGAACGCCGCCGCCGGCTCGCTCCGCCAGCTCGACCCGGCGGTCACCGCGAGCCGGCCGCTCGAGCTCTTCTGCCACAGCGCGGGGGCCATCAGCGGCGCCTCGTTCGCGACCCACAGCGAGTTCCTGTCGACCCTCGAGCTCTGGGGGCTGCAGACGAATCCGCTCACCCAACGCTGCCCCGACCTCGCGACCGCGCTCGCGCAGTACGCGACGCTCGTCGCGACCCGCGACACGTTGCCGTACGAGATCGACGGCATGGTGCTGAAGGTCGACGACCTCCGCCTCCAGGAGATCCTCGGCCAGGTGTCGCGCTCGCCCAGGTGGGCCATCGCCTACAAGTTCAAGGCGCAGCAGGCCGAGACCCGCGTGAACGACATCGTCGCGTCGGTCGGCCGCCTCGGCACGCTGACGCCGGTCGCCGAGCTCGAGCCCGTCGTCGTCGGCGGCGTCACCGTGCGCAACGCGTCCCTCCACAACATGGACGAGATCGAGCGCAAAGACGTCCGGAAGGGCGACACCGTCGTGATCGAGCGCGCCGGCGACGTCATCCCGTACGTCGTCCGGGTCGTGAAGGATAAACGGGTCGGCCGGCCGCGGAAGTTCAAGATGCCGACGCGCTGTCCGGTCGAGGGGTGCGGCGGTCACGTCGTCCGCGAGGAGGACGAGGCTGCGTACCGCTGCATCAACGCCGCGTGCCCGGCGCAGCTCAAGTCGCGGATCAGACATTTCGCCGCACGTGGAGCGATGGACATCGACGGGCTCGGCGAGAAGCTCGTCGACCAACTCGTCACGGGCGGCGTCGTCCACGACTTCGCCGATCTCTACCGGATCGACACGGCGACGATCGCCGCGCTCGAGCGCATGGCGGAGAAGTCGGCGACCAACCTCAGCAAGGCGATCGCCGCGAGCAAGACGCCCGACCTCGACCGCTTCCTCTACGCGCTCGGCATCCGCCACGTCGGCGAGCACCTGGCGCGCGTCCTCGCGCAGCACTTCCGCGACGTCCACGCGATCCTCGCCGCCGACGAGGCGACGCTGCTCGAGGTGCAAGGCATCGGCCCCGAGGTCGCCGCGAGCGTCCGCGCGTTCGCCGACGACCCGAAGAACCGGGCGGTCGTCGAGCACCTGTTGCAGGCGGGCGTCGAGCCGCAGGCGCCCGCGGCGCCGAGCGGGGCGCTCGCGGGGAAGACCTTCGTGCTGACCGGCGGGCTCGCGAGCCTCACCCGCGGTGACGCCGAGAGCCGCATCCTCCGCGCCGGCGGCCGCGTCTCCGGCAGCGTCAGCAAGAACACGAGCTACGTCGTCGCCGGCACGGACCCCGGCTCGAAGCTCGCGAAAGCGAAGAAGCTCGACGTGCCGATCCTCGACGAGGCGGCGTTCCTGGCGCTGCTCGCGGAAGCCTGATCCCGGTCGCCGACGTCAGTCGGCCGCGTCGCGGAACACCAGCGGGGTCTGCTTCCCCGCCGGCGGAAACCCGTGCCGCGTCGACCAGCACACGCCCGTCGTCGTCTTCAGCTGCACCGTCAGCGGCGAGACCAGCGTCGTCAGATTCGGCATCGCGAGGTCGGCACCCTGCCCCTTCACTTGCATCGATGCGCGGCCGTCGCCGCCGGCCTTGAGCGTGATCGACTGCAGACCGTCGGGGGTGCGGAGGCGGTCCTTGTAGGAGAAGCCGGCGCCGCGGGCGCTCCAGCAGACGCGGCCCTCGCAGAGCCCGGCCGCGGGCGCGGTCGCCGATGCGAGGAGACCCGTGCCGTCGTAGACGCAGAGCTCGTAGCCGTCGCCGCGCGTCGGGTCACCGAAGTCTCCGAGCGTGGTCGCCGCGCCCTTGCTCCACTTCCAGACGAGCTGGTCCTTGCCGTCGTCGGCGGCGTCCTTCAGCGTGATCTGCGACTTCGCCGGGACCGCGGGCGTCCGGCACAGCTCGGGTGTCGCGCCGCAGACGGGCGTGAGCAGCGGCGTCGGCGTCGGCTGGGGCCCGACCGCCGCGACCCGATAGATCGCGCCGTCGACGAAGTCGACGACGTAGAGCGCGCCGTCGGGGCCGATCTCGAGGTCGGTCACGCGGTTGAAGCTCCCCATCCGGAAGATGTCGCGCTCGGCCGCCGTGTCGGCGACGCGGTCGTGGACGTCGGTCGGGAACGCGGTGAGATCGAGCGCGTCGCGCGCGGCGTTCAGCGGGAACCGGTAGACCTGGCCGAGATTGAAATCGGCGACGAGGACGGTCTCGTCGTAGCTCGTGCCGAGCGCGCTCCCGAACGGGAAGACGAGCGCCGTCGGGGCGACCGTGTCGACCCAGGCGAACTCCGGGTCGTCGTAGGCGGACGCGCCGCCCGGCATGGCGAACAGGTCGGCGGGGCTTTCGGGATCGCGCGCATCCGGGCCGGCGATCTGCTGCCAGCCGCCGTTCATGCCGACGCTGATGCGGTTCAGCTCGTCGTAGAAGTTGGTGCCGTTCTCGGTTTCCCAGAGCGCGCCGGTCACGGGATCGAGGGCGAGCCCGAAGCTGTTGCGGATGCCGTAGGCGAGGTAGCGCGCGACGCCCGTGAGGCACGTCTCGCCGGCCGGGCAGCCCGCGCCCGTCGGACACGTCGTCGTCGTGGTCACGCTGCAGTACGGGACGAAGGGATTCCCGGCCGCGGGCGTGCCGTCCTGGTTCACGCGCGCGATGATCGCGGTGTCGTCGGGCGGCGCGCCGTCGACGAAGTTCGCCGTCTGCCCGTTTCGCGTGAGATCCCCGATGACGGTGTAGAGCAGCCCGCCGTCGCCGATCTGTCCGGGTCCCGGATTCGGCGGTCCGAGCACGACGACGCCGCCGTTGTGGATCGCGGCCGTCCCGACCGGCAGCGCCAGGACGAGCGCGCGGTTCTCCAGCTGCCCGCTCGCCGCGTTCCAGTCGTACCGATAGATGCGGTTCCCGAGGAGCGGCCCGCTGTCCGGCACACCGTCGCCCTCGGGGTCGTCGACCTCCGTGTAGTAGAGGAAGACGCCGGGCGGCGACTCGGTGTTGACGGCGATCCCGAGGAGCCCGCGCTCGCCGGTCGGCTGGGTCGCCAGGTCGAGCACCGGGTCCGGCAGCAGCTCGCCGTTCAGGACGCGGCGCACCTGCCCGTCGTCCTTCTGGAGGACGAGGATGTCGCCGGGCGCGACGAATGCCATCGAGGTCGGGTAGGCGATGCCGGTCGCGACCGTCGTGACGCCGAGGCTCGGGTCGTCGAGCACGGGCTCGGCGCGCGCGCTGCCGCCGACGCCGAGCGCGAGCAGACCGGTGAGCAGCACGGAGCCGAGCACCCGCCGCCTTCGTCTCCGCATGCGTGCACGGTAGTGGCGCGCCGCTTCGGAGACAACGTCGCCGTCGCTGTCAGCGAGGCGCGGTTCCGATCCGCGGCAGGTAGCCGCGCTCGACGCGCGCCACGAAGTACGCCGCTTGGCTCCACTCGGGCGCGTAGACCGCGCTCCCCGGCGGCAGCTCGAGTGCCAGCAGGTGCCGTTCGTGCGGCGGGAGCTCGCGCGCCTTGGTGATCTTCCGCACGATCCTCACCTCCGACACGAGCGCGGCCGCGATCACCAGCGCCAGCGTCGTCCGCGCCGGCAGCGCGCGCACGAGCCGCGCCGTCAGCAGCGCGAGGCACGGATAGACCGGGTTCACGTACCAGGCGAGCTTCGTCTGCATGAGGGTCGCGATGAGGATCGGCACGACGGCCCAGCTCGCGATCACCATTTCGGGGAACGAGCCGCGTCTCAGCCAGTCGCGATTGCGGAGCGCGGCGGCGACCGCGACCACGAGGAGCAACGTCCACGCCACGGAATGCCGGACGAGCTTCGTGAGGTACCAGTACCAGGGCCGTCCATGGCCCTCGAGCGGCTGGGTCGTGCGGCTGACGAGATCCGTGTCGACCATGCGGGCGAAGAACCCGCCGCCGTCGGCGAGCAAGCGCGGCACCACCCAGAGGCCGACGACGAGCGCGAGCGCGACCGCGCCGGCGATGGCGACCTCGCGCCTCCACAGCAGGCGGCGCTCCCGCGTCAGCAGGGCGGCGGTCGCGAGCACGCCGATCGGGATCGCGACGGCAAAGCTCTTGAGGAGCACGATCGCTCCCAGCAGCACCCCCGCCGTCGCCGCGCGCGCGACCGGATGGCGGGCGAAGAGCACCGCCGCGAAGAGCGCGGCGATCAGGAACGCGAGCGGCGCGTCGTACTCGCCGCCGCGCGCCGAGTGCTCGAGGAAGAACGGCGGCGTCGTCGCGAGGACGAGTGCGGCCACAGCCGCGGCGTCGCCGCCGAAGAGCCGGAACGCGATCCCAGCGACGACGACCACGGTCAGCACCGCCGCCAGCCCCGACGGGAAGCGCAGGGCGAACCGGTTGAAGCCGAAGACCCGGTACGACGCGGCGATCGCCCAGAGGCCGAGGGGCGGCTTCACGCTGAAGGTATCGACCTCGCCGCGATACCGGTGAACGGTGAAGTCGCCGCGCTCGAGCATCTCGAAGGCTGCGACGCCGCGACGCGCCTCGTCCCACTCCATGACCTTCGTGCTGGCGGTGAACGCGAAGGCGTTGAAGAGCGCGCACGACAGCGCCAGCAGAAGCAGCCACCGCGACGTCGACCGCATGACCGGCGAGGCGTGTACGTGAGTCGGTGCCCGGTGTCCACCTGATGACGGCCGCCGGCGCGCACGCTACCCTGCGCCACGATGTCGCGACGACCGCTCGACCACGGCCTCGGCGAGGAGCAGGTGGGCACGCGCGTCCGCCTGCGACTCCACATCACCGGCCGGGTCCAGGGCGTGTGGTACCGCGGCGCGACCGAAGCGGAGGCCCGCCGGCTCGGCGTCGCCGGATGGGTCCGCAACCTGCCGGACGGCAGCGTCGAGGCGATGATCGAAGGCGAGCCGTCGGCCGTACGTGCGCTCGCCGACTGGTGTCGCTGCGGGCCCCCCGGCGCCCGCGTCCGCGACGTCACCGAGCAGCCCGAGCCCGTCGACGAGGACATGGTCGGCTTCCGCATCCGTCACTGAGCGATGCGAATCGCCGACGCCCTCACCCGCACCGTCGTCGTCTACCTGGGGAGCCGTTTCGCGGTCGGCACCGCGACGATGATGCTCCGCGCGGCGATCGCCTGGCACGTCTTCGAGATCACCCGCTCCCCGTTCCACCTCGGCCTGATCGGCCTGATCCAGTTCATCCCCGCCTTCGCCTTGACGCTCGTTGCGGGCGCGCTCGCCGATACGGTCGACCGGCGGCGGATCATGATGACGGCGCAGACGATCGCGCTCGCGACCGGCGTGGTCCTCTGCATCGCGACCGCGCGCGGCACCGTCACGCTGCCCCTGCTCTACGGCCTGGTGGTCACGGCGGCGATCGCCACCGCCTTCGACAGCCCAGCGCGCATGGCCTTCCTTCCGAGCCTCGTCGGCCGCGACCTCTTCCCGCGCGTCGTCACGATCGCATCGACCAACCAGGCGTTGGCCTTCGCCACGGGACCCGCGCTCGGCGGCCTCCTGATCGCCGACCTCGGGATCGCCGCGGCGTACACCGCGTACACGCTGCTGATCCTGACCGCGCTCGTGCTGCTCGCGGTGTTGCCGTCGCCGCCCGCCGCGCCGAGCGGGCGCGGCGTCAGCTTCGCGGTGATCCGCGAGGGTCTCGCGTTCGTCCGAAGCCGCCCGGTGATCCTCGGCTGCATGACGCTCGACATGTTCGCCGTCATCTTCGGCGGCGCGACCGCACTCCTCCCGATCTACGCGACCGAGATCCTCCACGTCGGCCCGCGCGGCTACGGCCTCCTGTCGTCGGCCCTGGAGCTCGGCGCGCTCGCCACGTCGCTCACGCTGATCGCCCTCCCCCCGATCCGCAACGCCGGCCGCGCCCTCTTGGTGGCCGTCGGCGTCTACGGCCTCGCGACGGTCGTGTTCGGCCTCTCGCGCTCGTTCCCGCTCTCCCTCGTCGCCTACATGCTGGTCGGCGTCGCCGATCAGGTGAGCGTCGTCATGCGGAGCACCGCCATCCAGCTCTCCACCCCCGACGAGCTGCGCGGCCGGGTGAGCGCCGTGAACTTGCTCTTCATCGGGGCGTCCAACCAGCTCGGGGCGGCGGAGTCGGGCTTCGTCGCGGCGGCGACGAGCGCGACGTTCGCGGTGGTCAGCGGAGGGATGGCGTCGCTGGTGGCGCTGGCGGTCGTAGCGCTGAGGATCCCCGAGCTGCGACGGTATCGGGTGGAGTGAGGGGCTCCAAAGACGGTTGGTAGGGAAGGGGTGAAGCCCGCCGGCCTCGGCTCCGGATGAAGCGGTGCGGGGGTTTCGCCGCCGGCCTCGGCTCCGTACGAGGCGGCGCGGGGTTTCGCCGCCGGCCGCGGGCGTCGGCGCGCTCGGTTACGGGGGGTGTTCGATCCTCCTCTTCCTCAGCCAGGAACGTCGGCGGGATCGAGCAATCCGTGCCGACGCCATCCGACGGCGAGGAGCCACGTACGGGCCCGAGCGACCGGCCGTTCGCTGGCCGCGGCGGCGCCATCGTGCGGCCGTCGCACCCACCCTTCGAACCAACGCGCCGACGATGCGGGATCGAGCCGGACGCGTGTCGCGACGGACGACCTGACCTTCGCAGCATGATGACGGGCGTTGAGAAGGACGTAGCGAAGCGCGTGATGCACCTCACGCGGCGTCGGCAGCAGTCGCAGATGGTAGCGATCGGCGACGACCGGCCCCCTCCGATTCGCGATTCGGTTCACGGCACGTGCCAGCCGCGCGCCGAGCACCCGCATCCCGCGCCCGAGGGCGCCACGATCGCTCGCCTCGACGATCAGGTGCGCGTGATTCCCCTGCAGCGAGTAGTGCACCAGCCGAAACCCCGGCCGATCGCACGCCGCAGCGAACGTACGCTCGATCTCCCGCACGATCGGCACGGTGCGAAGCGACGGAACATCGCGCCGCATGCGGAGGGTCACATGCGCCGGCAGGGTCCTCGTGAACTGCTCACGCGACGCGTGCCGTAAACCGGGATTCGGACCCGGCTTGCGGCCGGCACCGATTCGGCGCCCACCCCAACGTCGAGGCGACTTCAGATCCAACGCCAGCTGATGCGACCTCCGCGCCATCTTGACTGGGCGGAGTATAGCAAAGCGTGCATCTTTTGCAACAACAGAATCATATATGTCGTAGACTCGTGACCGAGCACACCGCGGCACGCGGCCGGCGACCAACCGCCGACGCGCGAAGAGGCAACGAGCGCGGCGCCAACCCACCACGCGGTCGGCCGCGCTACGCCGCTGGTGCGCGCGCTCAGACCACCACGGTTCTTTCGGGACGGTCCCAAGCCCCCTACCAACCGTCTTTTAGAGACCCCCGCGAACCAACGTCACCACACGAGCAACAGCAGAAACCCGAGCACGCACACGAAGCACACGACGTGGTCCCACAGAATCCGCCAAGCCAACGCCCGCTGCATCGAAAGCTCATCTCCCCGCGCCCCCAACCGCATCGCATTCGGCAAGACCCGCACCGCCGCCAACGTCACCGGGGCCACGACGAGCACGACCGCAAGCAAGGAGCGCAACGACGGCACACGCCACAGCTGCACGACCGACCCGAGAATCGTGATCAGCATTACCGTCGCGACCAACCGATTCGCCGGGTACGCCTCGACGGTCACCCGCCGGTAGTAGTCCGCGATCGACGCGAGCCGCGCCTCTCCATCCGACCCCGACAAGCGACGCGCCTGTACGTCGAACATCAGGTCGAACCAGAGCACGGCGAGGAGGAACCCGGCGCCGGCACCAAGAAGAACGGGGAGCGTCGCGAACACGACGCTCCCCGTACGCTCGAAGACGCGACTAAGGCAAGAACAGCGGCATGTTGAAGTTGGCGACCGTCCAGTTGCGGGTCGGGTCGCCGGAATCGACGGTCAGGATCGAGAGTGGGTTTACGCCCATCCACTTGTTGAGGATGGTGCCGTAGACGTCGCGGAAGTCCGTCGACTCGAACCCGTTGTTGCTGCCCGCCTGGCGGTACCGGGTGTTCCCTTCCCCGTCGAGTTGCGCGGGGTCGATGCGCGGGTGGTTGCCGTACACGCCACCCTTCACCTTGCCGCCGATCAGGAACATCGGGGCCTGCGACCCGTGATCGGTGCCGTTGTCGTTCTGCGGGACACGCCGGCTGAACTCGCTGTAAACCATCACGGTCACGCGGTCGGCGACGCCCATGCTCGCGAGGTCGTCGTAGAAGACCTTGAGCGACGCACCGAGCTCGGCGTGCAGACCGTAGTGCTGGCCGTCGGTCTCGCCGGCGCCTTGGTCGGAGTGCGTGTCGTACCCGCCGTTCTCCACCCACAAGAACCGCGAATTGACCGCGCCCTGCTCGGTGCCCCAGATCACCTTTGCCACCTCGAGGAGATCGCGCGAGGTGCTGCGGTTCACGCCGGCCGGGTTCCCGTTGTCGTACAGCTTGGCGAAGGCGCTCCGTGTGGGGTTGTTCATGTAGAGGCTATGCAGGGCCGGGTACGCGTTGGTGCTCTCGAGCGTCGTCGCGCCCGCGGTCCCGATGTATTTGAAGCTGGGATCCACGCCGCCCTGGGCCGACGCGTGCAGCGCCTTGAACGCGTTATCGCGCGCGGTCTTCTCGGATGCCGAGTCGTAGTCGGAGTCGTACGGGAAGCTGAAGTCGCGGAGCCGGCGGATCGCGAGCACGCTCGTCGCGCCCTGCTTGAAGTCGGCGGCGACCGAGTCCTTGATGGTGATGCCCGGGATGGCGCCGCTCACACCGGCGTACTCCGCCGCGAGATGGCGGCCGACCCAGCCCGTGCCACCGTAGAGCGCGAGGCTCGGGTCGGCGGTCTGGAAGATCAACCGCGAGTCCTCGTGCGACAGGCTGTAACGGGGGTAGCCGCACCCTTGGATCACCGCGACGTGACCCTGATCGTAGAGCGACCACAACCCGCCGAGACCCGCGGTGCCCGTCGTCGACGCCGCGAAGCCGGGATGGAGCGCCAGCGGCGAGTTGGTGTTGGGATCGTTCGCGATGGGCGTGTTGTTCAGCGTGCTGCCCGCGAGGCGGAGACCGCCGGCGCCGGCGTTGCGCGCCGCTTCGTACCACGGACGGAGCGTGCCGCCGGTCGGGATGACCGTATTGAGCCCGTCGTTGCCGCCGTCGAGAAAGATCACCACGAAGTACCGGTTACCGATCGCGGCGAGGGCGTCCTGCACGAAGCTCGAGCCGAAGAGGCGCGGCGCGAGCAGTGCGCCCGCGGCCGCGGTGCTGCCGCATTTCAAGAACTGCCGTCGTGTGATTGCCATGGTCGCCGTCTCCTTCAGACCAACTGATAGGCCGGCGACTCGAGCACCAGCGCGAAGAGTCCGTTGAGTTTCCGTCCCCGATATTCCGGATCGGCGAGATCGATCGCAGCGGCGCCGGCGGTGAGGTACGTGGCGAGCGCGGTCTTCTCGGTGCCAGTGAAGGCGTCGAAGACTCCGCAGGCCCTCAGCACCGCCGCGACGATGTCGTCCGCGTCCGTCAGGGCCAGGTTGATCAGCTTGTCGGGACGGAACGACGCGCCGCCGACGTCCCGCGCCGACGTGAGGTCGCGGACGAAGCCGTAGCGCGCAAGCAGGGTCGCGCTGCTGACCCAATTGGCCTCCCACTCCCATCCGAAGACGCTCGGCGGGTCGAAGAGGATCTGCCCCATGTCGGCCAGGTGGTCGCGGATCGGGTTCTCGCGCCCACCCATGATGACGAGGTCCTTGCCCTTCGGTTTGAACCGCAGCGTCCGGAGCGTCGTCACGACGTAGTCGACCGGCCATGCGATCGACTTGTGCGAGGTCACGCCGGGTGCCCCGGCGCCGAGATAGAAGTCGTCGTGGGTGAAGAGGCGGCGGAGCAGCCCACTCACCATCCACGTGGCGTCGAACGCGTCCAGCCCCGTGCCGACCACGTCGTCGACGAACGCCAGCGGCGGGTTCGCAGTGCCGAAGAACTCGATCAGCCGGCGGGCGGTGCGGCGCGCGACCGTGCTCTTCCCCTGCGTGTCTTGGTGCTCGAAGATCACGTCGACGACGGCATCGATCTCACCCTCGCCCTCACCCCCGGAGGCGTAGTTCACACCCTGGGCGCCGAACTGACCCGTCGACTTGTAGATGACCTTCGGCGCGCCGCCGAAGTCGTGACGGCTGTCGTTCAGGAAGACCTCGCCCTGCTCGTTGTAGCGCCAACCGGTGAACGCGCGGGCGATCTGGACGATGTCCTCCTGGAGGTAGGTGTCGTTGCCGCTCGAATCTTTCACGCCGAGCGTGAAGAGCTCTTGCAGCTCGCGGGCGTAGTTTTCGTTGAGACCGTCATCGCTGTTCCGGACGGTGTCGAGATACTCCATCGTCGCGGGGTCGCGATTGATCTCCTTCACGAGCTGCTTGAAGTCGCCTTTGCAGTACTGCCGGAGGAGCCCGTTCTGCCGCGTCATCAACTCCGGCTCCTGGACCTTCGCGATGCCGGTCGCGAAGTGGTCGTGCCAGAAGAGCACGAGCTTCTCCTGCAGCGCCGCCTTCACCTTCAGCATGTACTTCACCCACTTGTCGTGGATGTCCTCGAAGGATTTCCCCTTCGGCTTGAAGCCCTGCGGCTTGAACTTCAGCAGCTCATCGGCGGCCTGACCGCGCGTGATGCCCTGGCTCATCCACTTCCCCAGCGTCTTTGCCGACACGTCGAAGCCGGCGCGGCGAAGCAGATGACGCGCCTCGGGCTCGGACAACGTCGAGTTCTCGTCTCCCATTCGACCTCTCCTCTGGATGCGGCGTCGTCAGCAAGGCACGGCACGAAGACGACGCGCGAGATGCGGAGAAGGTGCCCGAGAGCCGCTCGTCTCGCAATGGAAAAATCCGTTGCCAACTGCGAATGGGAGTCGCGCGGCGTGCGGATCGCGCGAAACGGCGAGATCGAGTGGCGGGGACGGCGGGAAGCCACTCCGCCGACCTCCGGACGCGAGCCCGTGGAGAGTGGACGGGCGAGAGTGCGTCCGGAGGTCGGCGGCTCCCCGACGTTGGATCAGCGCGGCACGACCGGCGTGAGCGTCGGCTGCGGTTTCGGCGTTGCCGTCCGACTCGGCGCAGGCGGCGGCTGGGTCGGCACGACCGTCGGCTGCGGTACTTCGGTGGGCTGCGGAGCCTCCGTCGTGACGGGCGTCGGGACCGGCGGCTCGGTCGGCACGGCGCACCCCGCCATGCAGCCTCGGAACGACTGCCGGCACCGGTTCAGGCTCGCCCGCACTTGCAGGTCCTCACGACAGTCGTCGCGGCAGAGAAACGCGCGCACCTGCGCGCGGTCGATGCAGGTGTCACGCCCGCGGCCCTTCTTCGGACAGGCCGCCTTGTCGGCGTTCAGTTGCGCGCGGCAGCCGCCCACACAGGACTCCAACGCCGCAGCGATGGACGCGCGGCATTCCTCCAGCTCGACGCGGCATCCCGCCGCGCATACCGGATCGATGTTGCGACAGATGTCGCGCGCGATCACGAAGTCCTCGTCGCACTCCGCGCGACATTCGCCGCGCTCCGCCTTCGCGTCCCGCAGGCATTCCGAATCCGCGGTTGCGCGCCCCACCCCGACCACCAGCGTCAATCCAAGTAGTATCGTCGTTCCGAGCGCTCGCATCGTGCATCTCCTTCCGGCGGCAGCCCACGGCCGTTCCCCGCCGCAGGGCGACATTGCACGCGCGATGCCAGGCGGCCGGACAGGTGGCGCCGACGGATCGTCCACGACGACGCCGTGCGAAGTGCAGCGGCCGGCGCGCCGTTTCCGCCGCCTCACATAGCGGCGCGTGTGCGAGATGGACGCGCACGTCACCCTGCATCCTCCCGCGCGCGGCGGGAGGGCGCGACGCGCACGGCCCTTGGCATTCGCCGCGCGCCATCGGAACGCAATCAAGAATGCGTCGGTGGCATTTGCATCGTCAGCGCACCGCGCGGCGGACGACATGCAAGCTCGCGCAGCCAGGCTTGGTGCACGCGATCGTCGCTGCGGAGCTCGGGATGAAAGGTCGCGCCCCAGATGGCGCCGGCCCGCACCAGCACCGGATCGCCGCCGACGCGGGCGAGGGTCTCGACTCCGGCGCCGACCCGCACGATGCGCGGGGCGCGGATGAAGACCGCGGGGAGATCGGGAAACGCGCCACCGGGATCGACGGTCGTCGCGAACGAGTCGAGCTGGGTACCGTAGGCGTTCCGCTCGACGTCGACGTCGAGCACGGCGAGGGACGGCTGAGCGGGACGCGTGACGGAGCGGGCCAAGAGGATGACCCCCGCGCATGTCGCGAGCACCGGCCGGCCGGACGCGAGACACGAGCCGAGCGGTCCGACCAGACCGTCGCGCTCGATGCCGAGGAGCATCGCGGTCGACTCGCCGCCCGGCAGCACGAGCGCGTCGAGCCCGGTGAAATCCGCGGGCTTCCGCACGAGGACGGGCGTCGCGCCGAGCCGGACGAGCACGTCCGCGTGCGCCCCGAAGCCGCCCTGGATCGCGAGGATCCCGACCTTCACGGACGCCCCCGTCACCAACCCCGCGCCGCGAGCCGCTCGGCAGGCGCGATCGCTTCCATCGCGAGCCCCGGCATGGCGCCGCCGAGCCCGCGCGACGCGGCGAGCACCTCGGCGGCATCCTGCCAATGCGTCGTCGCGCGCACGATCGCGCGCGCCCGCGCGGCCGGGTCCTCCGACTTGAAGATCCCCGAGCCGACGAACACCGCCTCGGCACCGAGCGCCATGCAGAGCGCCGCGTCGGCGGGGGTCGCGATGCCGCCCGCGGCGAAGTTCGGGACCAGGAGCTTGCCGCTTTCCGCGACCCGGACGACGAGCTCGTAGGGCGCCCCGAGCGCTTTGGCCCGCGCCATGCGCTCCTCGGGCGGCGCGACGGTCAGCTCGCGGAGATCGCGTCCCATCTGGCGGAGATGACGCACCGCCTCGACGATGTTGCCGCTGCCGGCCTCGCCCTTGGTGCGAATCATCGCCGCGCCCTCGCCGATCCGGCGGAGCGCCTCGCCGAGGTCACGCGCGCCGCAGACGAAGGGGACCCGGAACGCGTGCTTGTCGACGTGGTACTGGTCGTCGGCCGGCGTCAGCACCTCGCTCTCGTCGACGAAGTCGACGGCGAGCGCTTCCAGCACGCGCGCCTCGGCGAGGTGGCCGATCCGGCACTTCGCCATCACCGGGATCGACACCGCGGCCCGCACCTGCTCGATCCGCTCGATCGCGGCCATGCGCGCGACCCCGCCCTCGCGCCGGATGTCGGCGGGCACCCGCTCGAGCGCCATGACGGCGGCGGCGCCGGCGTCCTCGGCGAGGCGCGCCTGGTCGGCGTCGGTGACGTCGAGGATGACCCCGCCCTTCAGCATCTCGGCGAGGTGGACCTTGAGCCCGTATGCTTCCGTGTTGGTGGTCCCGTTCCTCATCGTGCGTTCCTTTCGTCGTTCGCGGCGCGCAGGCACCGCAGGATGGCGACCGCGGAGCGGGCGACGTCGTCCGCGCTGGTCGCCCAGTGCGAGAACGAGATCCGCATCGCCGCGCCGTCGTTCCAGGTCGTACCGCCGAGCCAGCACGTGCCGTCCTCCTGGACTCGGCGAATGACGTCGCGGGTGAAAGCGTCCGCCTCGTCGTCGGCATCGGTAGCGCCGGTGGGCGTGCAACGCACCAGGACCTGGTTCAAGTCGACGTCGTTCAGGATCGTGACGCCGGGGGCCGTCGCGAGCAGCTCGGCCATCTGACGGGCCCGGGCGCAGCCGCGCTCGACGAGCGCTGCGATCCCGCGCCGCCCGAGCGAGCGGAGGGCCGCGTACACCGTGAACCCGCGCGCGCGGCGGGAAAGCTCGGGCACCCAGTCGGACCCGTCGCGCGCCCCCGGCTCCGCCGCGACGAGATACGCCGCGCCGATCGTGTTCCCCGCCCGGTGCGCGACGCGATCGCGCACGAGGACCACGCCCGAGTCGTACGGCACGTTCAGCCATTTGTGGCCGTCGGTCGCCCAGGAGTCGGCGCGCGCGATGCCGTCGACGAGCGCCGCGCGCGACGGCGCCGCAGCAGCCCAGAGGCCGAAGGCGCCGTCGACGTGCAGCCAGGCGTTCCGGCCCGCGACGGCATCGGCGATCGCGGTGAACGGGTCGAACGCGCCGGTGCACACGTGGCCGGCCTGCGCGCAGACGATCAGCGGCCCAGTGATCTCGGCGAGCACGGCGCGGAGCGCGTCGGCGCGCATGGCACCTTGCGCATCGACCTCGACGCGACACAGGTCGACGCGCCCGAAGCCGAGCATCTGGAGCGCGGCGAGCACGCTCGCGTGCACGTGCGCGCCGGCGACGACCGCGACGCGCGGCGCCTCCGCGAGCCCCCGCTCGCCGACGTCCCAGCCGACGCGCGCGAGGACCGCATGGCGGGCGGCCGCGAGCGCGGTGAAATTCGCCATCGTGGCACCGGTCGTGAAGCCGACGCTCGTCTCGGCCGGGAGACCGAAGAGCTCGACGAGCCACGCCGCCGCGACCTGCTCGACCGCCGCCGCGGCCGGCGACATCACGTGCAGGCAGGCGTTCTGGTCCCACGCGCTCGTCAGCCAGTCGGCGGCGAGTGCTGCCGGCAGGCTCCCGCCGGTGACGAACCCGAAGTAGCGCGGGCCCGCGTTGGCGACGAGCCCGGGGTCCGCCATGCGGGCCAGCTGCTCGACCACGAGGTGCGGATCGTCGCCGTCTTCCGGCAGGCCCGTTGCGGGAATGGTGATCCGCATACCGCCCACCGGTCGGGTCGCAACCTCGGAGAGGAAGGCAAGCGCGAGATCGGTCGTTCGGCGGAGCAACGGCTCCGTCGAGCCATGATTGTAGTGTGACAATTCCACTCGATTATACTCGAGAACACTCGTAATTGACACGATCAGGTATGTCAAAATATAAATTGTCACTATGACAATATGGACGCCGGCCCTCTCCGCAGGTGCACCCGTCCGCTATGCGGCGATCGCCAATGCTCTCGCGGAGGACATCGCGAGCGGTCGACTTCCGGAGGGCGCGCGCCTGCCGACGCACCGCGAGCTCGCCGACGCGCTCGGGGTCGCGATCGGCACGGTCACGCGCGCGTACGCGGAGGCCGAGCGCCGCGGCCTCGTCCGCGGCGAAGTCGGGCGCGGAACGTTCGTCGGCGCCCCGCCGCTCCAGCCGACGAGCTTCGCACGCGCGAGCCGGCACGGAGGCGGCGTCATCGACTTGAGTCTGAACTTTCCGATCGCGGGTCTCGCCCCCGATCTCGCCGGCACGCTCCGCGCGCTCGCGAAGCGGGCCGACGTCGGCGACCTCTTGCGTTACCAGCCCCACGCGGGCGCCGCGCGGCATCGGAAGGCCGGCGCCGCGTGGGCCGCGCGCTACGGGGTCGATGCCGCGCCCGAGCAGGTGCTCGTCTGCGCCGGCGCGCAGCACGCGATGCTGACGATCTTCTCGGCGCTCGCGAAGCCCGGCGACCGCGTGCTGACCGAAGCGCTCACCTACCCCGGCATGAAGGCGCTCGCGGGCCTGTTGCACTTGTCGCTCGAGGGCGTCGCCATGGACGCCGAGGGGATCCGCGTCGATGCGCTCGGCGAGGCGCTCGCGCGCTCGCACGCGAAGTTCCTCTACTGCATGCCGACCATCCACAACCCCACGGGCGGCGTGCTCTCGACGGCGCGGCGCCACGCGATCGCCGAGCTCGCGCGCGAGCACGACGTCGCGATCATCGAGGACGACGTGCACCGCTTCCTCGTCACCGACGCGGCGCCGCCGCTCGCAGAGCTTGCGCCCGAGCGGACGTACCACATCGCCGGGACGTCGAAGGCGATCGCCGGCGGACTCCGCGTTGCCTACGTCACGGCACCGCGCGCCACCGTCGAGCACGTCGAGCGCAGCATCTGGGCGACCACGTGGATGGCGGCGCCCATCGCGGCCGAGATCGCGGCGACGTGGATCGAGGATGGTACGGCCGACCGCACCGCCGCGGCGCAGCGCGAGGAGGCGGCGGCGCGTCAGACGCTCGCGCGCGCGACGCTCGGCGAGCTGGCGGCGGGGAACCACCCGCAATCGCTGCATCTCTGGCTCGAGCTTCCCGACCCATGGCGGGGGGAATCGTTCGCGCGCGCCGCGCTCGAGCGCGGGGTCGCGGTCGCGCCGGCCGAGCATTTCGCGGTCGGCCGAAGCGCCGTAGCGCACGCGGTACGGGTCGGGCTCGGCGCGGCGCGCGACCGCGCGGAGCTCGCCCGCGCGCTCGGGATCCTGCGGACGACGCTCGCGGACGCGTCGGCGTCTGGGCAGTCGATCGTGTGAAAAGGGGATCGTGGGAAAGGGGCTCGGTCGCGCGCGCGCGGAGGGTGGCGCGACCTGCGCCGTATTGGCGCGCGTCCCGTGCGGGACCCGCGTGACAGACAGCGGGCCTACGTGCTCTATCTCCCGCGTGAGGAGCATCCCCCATGACCTCCCGCGCCGGCACCGCGTCGACTAGCGCCGCCGACCTCGATCGCGCCGCGCGCGCGGTCATCGCTCCCCGCTTCCGGGTGTTCGCAGCCGGAAACCTCTTGCCGATGCTGGTGTGGACGGTCGCGCTCGCCTACGGCGGCGAGTGGCTTGCGTGGCCGATCTTCGTGTTTCAGGCGATCGTGCTCGCGATCGCGTGGTGGGCCTGCCGCGGCGGCGACGGCCGGACGAACGTCGTCGCGATCGTGCTCGGAAGCTCCTTGCTGTTGGCATGTTCCACGATCGTGCTGTTGGCGCACGCCGGCAGTACCGGCGAGGTGCTGGGGTTCGTGCTGTTCACGATGTGCGCGATGGCGGCGCTGGTCTTTCCATGGGGGTGGCGGCGCGAGCTCGCGCTGACCGCCGCGGTGCTGGCGCTCTTCGGCGTCGCGGCACCGTGGGTGCCCTTCGCGCTCCCCGCCATCGAGCTGCTGCCGGTCGTCGCGATCGCCGCCGGTCTCTGCGTCGCGATCGCCGAGGGACACGCGCGGAACTTCCGCGCGACCCTCCGGCGGCGCTGGAGCGAGGAAGAGGCGCGCCGCGACCTCGCCGCCTCCCGCGACACGTATCGCGACATCACCGAGAACGCGCGCGACTTCATCTGGGCGGTCGACCGCGACGGGCTCCTCACCTACATCAACGAGTCCGGCGCCCGCACGCTCGGCTTCGCGCCCGCGGACCTGATCGGGCGAAACGTGGACGACTACATCGTCCGCCACCCCGGCGACCCGACGCCCGCCGAGATGCGGGTGCACCTCGCGGCGAGCGGCACGATCCCTCCGGCACTCCTCGAGTGGCGGACGGTCGACGGCGGCATCTGGGTCGAGATGGCCGCGTACGCGATCCGCGACCTACAGGGGAACGCGATCGGCTTTCGCGGCATCAGCCGCGACGTCACCGAACGACAGCGCGCCGAGCGCGCACTCCGCGAGAGCGAGGCGCGCTATCGCGGGCTCGTCGAGTCGCAGGACGCCCTCATCTACCGCGCCGACCTCGACGGAAACCTGACCTTCCTGAACGAGGCGTGCCGGCGCGCCTATCGCGCCGAGCAGGATCCACTGCCGCCGTTGAACTTCATCACGTTCGTCCACCCCGACGACGTCGCGAGCGCGCGCGCGGCGCTCGCCACCGTCGCACAGGGCGGCCGCTACCACCGCGTGAGCCGGGGCCGCATGGTGGGGGGATGGCGCTGGGTCGAGTGGGAGGTCTGCGCGATCACCGATGCCAGCGGGACGGTGACGGAGATCCAGGGCGTCGGGCGCGACGTGACGGAGCAGCGCATCGCCGACGAGGCATTGCAGCGCTCCCTCGCGGCGCTCCGCGAGCGCGAGGAGCAGCTGCGACAGATGGGTGTACGCCAAGCGGCCATTCGCGAGGAGGAGCGCAAGCGTCTCGGGTTCGACCTCCACGACGGCGTCTGTCAGGAGCTCGTCGGCATCGGCATCCTGATCGAATCGGCCCGCCAGCGCGGCGTGTCGGCCGAGGCCGCGGGGACGCTCGACAAAGCGCAGACGTACCTCCGGACCGTCGGCGAGCACCTCCGCCTCCTCGCGCGCGAGCTCCGGCCGCTGCAGCTCTCCGACCTGGGACTCGGCGAATGTCTCCGCGCGCTCGCCCTCGGCATGGCAACCGAGCGCACGAGCGTCACGGTCGGCATACCGCCGACCATCCCGCGGCTCGCCGAAGAGACCGAGGTTGCCGTGTACCGCGTCGCGCAGGAGGCGCTCGCGAACGCCGTCCGCCACGCAGACGCCCGCAAGGTCTCCCTCACGCTCGCCACGTCGAACGGAACCCTCGCCCTCGAGATCCGCGACGACGGCCGCGGCTTCGACCGGAGCAGCCTGCACGTGGCGGCGCTCGGCCTGGTCGCGATGGAGGAGCGCGCCGCCGCGCTCGGCGGCACGCTCTCGGTGCAGTCGGCGCCGGGAGCGGGGACGAGGATCCGCCTCCAATGCCCCCTCCGTCATCCCTAGTCGCAGGTTGCTGAAACAGGCCGATCTGCGTCGTTGCTCGGTCGACTCGCTTGTGCGGCATAGCGTCCATTGAACGCAGCCTACGGCTGCGCTCCTTGCTCGCTCCCTCGCGCCTCGCATCTCGACCTTTTTGAGCAACCTGCTGGCTGCTGGTCGCGCATGGTGAGCGCGCTCGCTGCGCTCGCGCGCTTCATCTCAAAGAAGCCAAATGCGCAGAACAGAGATTGATGCGCGTGAGCGGAGCGACGTCCCACTTCGCGCACGAGGCTGCCCCAGCAGATTCAGCACCCTGTTTGCTCGACGTTGGTCGCCGGCGTTCCGTAGCGGTCCGGCCGGCGGCGCTCGGTGCGCGCCGACTCGCGCGTGTCAGCGGCGCGCCGACTCGCGCGCCTCAGCGCGCGCTGAAAAGCTTCGGCGTTGGCATCTTGGCGCGGATCTCGGCCAGCACCTCGGGGGTGATGCGCGCGATGCCTTTGTCGCGGCAGTAGGCCTCGACCCGGCGCGTGACCATGCCGCGCACGAACGCGGGGATATCCTTCATGCGCGCGCGCGCCTCGGCATCCCACGCGACCCCTTCGTCCGACACCGCGGTCGGCGCGCCGTACTCGAGCGTCGGCGGCGCGAGCGTCTTGAAGGTCCCGGGCTGGTGGGTGCAGAGCGCGTCCTCCGCCATGACGTCGCCGGTCATACCGTAGGCGCGCGCACGGCAGCCGCCGCACGCGGCGTTCAGCTCGCACGACCCACAGCGCCCGCCAAGCGACGCACGGTCGCGGATGCGCACGAACACGTCGCTCGTACGCCAGATGTCCCCCAGGCTCTCATGCCGGAGGTTGCCGCCGAACTCGGGGAGGTACGGGCACGGCGTCACGTCCCCGTTCGGGCGGATCCCCATGTAGTGCGTGCCCGCCGGGCACCCGCCGGCGCCGCCGGCGTAGCTCTTCAAGAACGGCGAGGTCGGATCCTCCGCCTGCAGGATGCGCACGTAGTGCGGCGCGCACTTCGCGTTCACCAGCATCCTGCCGGCGTACTTCCGTTGGATCACCGCGAGCTCGCCGAGCACGCGGTCGTACTCGGCGTCGTCGAGGTCCGACACGTGCGCGCCGCGGCCGGTCGGGACCAGGAAGTAGAGGTTCCACACGCGCGCCCCGAGCTCGTCGTGCGCGAAGTCGGCGATCGCGCCGAGCTCGGCGACGTTGTGGCGGCCGACCGTCGTCTGCACGATGAACGGCAGGTCCGCGCGGGCGAGGATCTTGGCGCCCTCGACGGTGTTCCGGAACGCGCCGGTCACACGCCGGAACGCGTCGTGCCGCGCCTCGTCGAGCGCGTCGAGCGAGAGCGACAACCCGCGCACGCCCTCGCGCTTCAGGATGCCGGCGAGGTTCTCGGTGATCTTGACGCCGTTCGTACCGACGACGACCCAGAGCTCACGCGCCGCCGCATGGCGGATGATGTCGACGATGTCGCGGCGGAGCAGCGGCTCGCCGCCGGTCAAGATGAGCAGGCCGTCGGGCGCGAACGCGGCGATCTCGTCGACGATCTCGAGACACGCGGCGGTGTCGAGCTCGCTCCGGTCGGCGAACGCGGGGGTGTCGATCGCCGGCTTGCCGCCCGCATCGAGGTAGCAGTGCTCACAGGCGAGATTGCAGCGGTACGTGAGATTCCAGGAGATGACGTAGGGCCGCGCGAACGCGTCGGCCGCGGGGAGATCGGCGGAGGCCATCGTCACATGCCGAAGAAGTCCTTCGCGTGATCGAGCACGGTCTCGTCGATCTCGGCGAGGCCCTTGTCCTGCGCGTATTTCTCGATGCCCGTGCGCGCCATCGGCCGCACGAAGTCGGGAATCTTCTGCAGCCGCTCGAGCGCCGCGCTCGTCCAGACGACCACCGGCTGGTCGCCGGCTGCGACGCCTGCGGCACCGCCGGTCATCTCCTGCACCATGCCGGAGAACGGACACTTCGAGATGTCGCCTTGCCCGGGGCCGATCTGCACGCCGAGCGACGTCACGACCTGGGTCTCAAGCGGGTTCGTCAACATCGCGATCCGATGCGCGCACTCCGGGCACTCGTAGACGATCGCCAGCGCGCCGCGGTCGGGCGGCGCCATCTCGACGAGCTTCATGGGTTGGTCGCAGAGCACGCAGAGGAACTTCATTGCACACCTCCAAGCAGCTGGGAGAGCTTCGCCGCGACGTCATGCACCGCGCGTACTGCAGGTCGCGCGGCGTTCGCGGCGTTGCGTCCGAAGACGCCGCCGCGGTCGCACGCCGCGGCGAGCTCGGGATCGAACGGCACCACGCCGAGCCGCGGCACGCCGAGGTCGACGGCGGTCTCGCCGGTGAAGAGCGGCCGCACGTCGTCGCAGCCTTCGCAGTAGTAGCCGCTCATGTTCTCGACGTAGCCGAGGATGCGGTTCGGCGTCTTCCGCATCGCCGCGACGGCGCGCGACACGACCCCACGCGACACGTCGGACGGGATCGTCACCAGCACGAACGCGGCGGACTCGCCGAGGAACTCGGCGTACTGGAACGTCCGCTCCGCCCCGGGCGGGAGGTCGACGAGGAGATAGTCGAGCGCGCCCCAGCCGACGCCCGCGAGCAGATCCCCGAACGCGGAAAACTCGCGGGTCGCGCGCCAGACGTACGAGTCGCCGCTGGAGACGCTGTCGAAGTCGACGGCCTCCGACTCCGGGAAGAGCGCGCCCATCGAGACGACGCCGATGCCGGTCGCGGTCGTCGGCGGCACGAGCCCGTGCGGTCCCAGGACGACGGGGCTGCCGCGGAGACCACCGAGGCGAGCCTGGGTCGGGCCGTTGAGGTCGGCGTCGAGAATCGCCACTCGCGACCCCGCGGCCTGGAACGCCTCGGCGAGCTGCATGGTGAGCGTGCTCTTCCCCACCCCGCCCTTGCCGGAGCCGATCGCGATCATGTGGCGAACCTGCGCCAGGCTCTCGGCGATCTTGGAGCGCTTGGCGACGACCTGACCGATGACGTCGGAGCCGCCGTCACCGGCGATGTCGTGGTAGCTCTTCATGCTGCGAAACCCGCCTTACTTCCCCGGAATCGCGGCAATGCGCAAGCCGCCGGTGGCGCGGTAGTGCCTCGGTTTGCTAGCCTCGGTCTGCCGCGAGCGGTCTTCGTTCGGTGTCGCCGTCGGGTGGGTCAGGGAGGGCTCCTACGGTCGCCGGGTGCCTGGCGCCCAGCGCGTACTGCCCGCCGCAGCCTCTCTGTCTTTCGCACACGCGAGGTGCGGCTCCCCGGAGCCCTCCCTGACCCACCCGCCGGCGATTCATAGAGCAAGGCACGATTGACCGGCGCGGAAACTCACCGGCCTAACCCGACACCTCACGAAGCTGTGGGTGATGATGCAGCGGGCGGGTCGGGGAGCTCGGCGTCCTGGAGCCGGGCCCATTGCGCATTCCTGTGGGTGAATGATGCAGCAGGCGCAGCCGCCTCC
>JANNPN010000406.1:0-39326 GCA_031400185.1 Polyangiaceae bacterium | reverse complement strand
GTGACCCGGCGGGTCGCTGCCGTCGCCGCACCGTCCGCGCTGTAGGTGAAGCACGAGCCCGGAAGGTCCGGCCACGTGGTGATGTCGAGACGGAGGCACGCCGCCGCGTCGTCGGGAGGGATCGACCCGGTCACGGCCGGCGGCAGCTTCGTCACCTGACGTGCGAGCCGGGCGACCTCCAGCGCCGCGTCGCTCACGAACGCCGCGTCCGGCCCCGCGCCGAGGAGCTCGCCGAGCCGGCGCCCGAACCCCCCGACCATGCGCGTCCCAGCGAGCTGCCCGACACCGTCGCGCACGGCGGCCGCGACGGTCCCGTCGCGCACCGTGAGCCGCGCCTCGCGGATCTCGTAGGCCGGCGCCAGCGCCGAGACCGCGCGGAGCTCGATCACACGCGCGTCGTCGTCGAGCCGGACCGTGTGGGTGAAGGTGTCGTCCACGTCGCTGTCGGACCAGCCGTGCATCCGACGCTCGTATCGGCCGCGAGCGTCGAGGCGGGCGGAGATCGTCATGCGCCGAAGACGTCGCGGAGGTGCTCGTTCAGCATCCGTCCCGCGGGGTCGACCTCCGCGCGCACGACGCGCGCCTCCGCGAACCTCGGATACAGCGCCTGCAGCTCGGCGGCCTTCAAGCTGTGCATCTTCCCCCAGTGCGGCCGGCCCTCGAAGCGGCGAAAGATCGGCTCGATCAGCTCGAAGAAGAACGCGTGATCGTCCTTGTAGTAGGCGTGGACGGCGATCGACCCCGACACGCGTTCGTGGAACGGCGAGAGCCAGGCATCGTCGGCATCGATGACGCGGGCCTCGATCGGGAAGAAGACGTCCGGCCGGTGCCGCTCGATCGCCGCGACCACCTCGCGAAGCGCCGGGATCTGGGCGTCGAGCGGGAGGTGATACTCGATCTCGTTGAAGCGCACCGGACGCTCGTTCGAGAGCAGCTTCCAGCCCTCGTCGACGGCTTCCTCGGGCTCAAACCCCGCCGCGAGCACCGTCTGCGCGAACCAGCGGCGGAACGCCGGCACGCGCGCCGTCCAGTCGCGCAGGCGCTTCAGGTGCATGAGCGTCTCCGTGTCGGTATCGGGTCCGCGCGGACGGACCGGCTCGCTCGTCTCGTCGACGGTGACGGTGGCGGCCATGCCGGTGAACGGCAGCGCGAAGAACTCGACGTTCCGATGGGCGGCGACGAGATCAGGCCAGGCCTCCAGGACCTCGTCGAGCGGGCGCGCCTCGACGCGCTTCTTGACGCGCGCGAGCTTCGCGTTCTGCAGCGTGACCTGCGTGAGCACGCCGAACGCGCCGAGCCCGACGCGCGCGGCGTGAAAGAGCGCGCTGTTGTGCTGCGCGTCGCACGAGAGGACGCCGGCGCCGGGGGTCGCGATGCGAAACGCCACTACGCTGCCGTGCAGCGCCTTGAAGGCGCGTCCCGTGCCGTGCGTCGCGGTCGCGAGCGCGCCCGCGAGCGACTGCTTGTTGATGTCGGGCAGGTTCGGCATCTCCTGGCCGATCGCGGCGAGCGCGGGGCCGAGGTCGCCGAGCCGCGTCCCGGCGCGGAGCGTCGCCTGCAGCGACGCCGCATCGTGCCCGACGAGGCCCGTCATCGCGTCGAGCGTGACCAGCGTTCCGTCCGTCGGCACCAGCCGCGTGAACGAGTGTCCGGCGCCGACCGGACGGATCGGCGCGGGCGCGTCCTGCAACAGATCCACGAGGTCCTGCTCGCTCGCCGGCGCGGCGCGCTTCGCCGGATAGGCGTGCTGGAGGCCGGACCAGTTGCGCCAGACGAGGCGCCCGGCCTGGTCCTGCGCGGGCGGGCCCGGCGGCTCCGGCTCGGACCACGTGCACTGCGTCGCGGCCGCCCCTGCCCCGACCGCGACCGCGCCCTTCAAGACGGTGCGGCGCGAGACCATCAGCCTTCGTGCCCCGCGAGGAAGCGGATCAACCCCTCGAAGTCGGCCGTCGAGCACGCGAAGCACTGGCCGCCCGCCGGCATGCCGCCGAGCCCGCCGACCGTGCTCTTGAGGAGCGTCGGCATCCCCTTCTTCCAGCGCGGCTCCCACGCGGCGCGGTCCTGCACCAGCGGCGCGCCGGCGTCGGTGGCGGTGTGACACGCTTTACACGACGTCGCGTAGAGCGCCGCGAGCTTCGGATCGGCCGGTACCGCGCGCTGCGCGCGCGCGAGCACTTCCTCGCGCGACTCGAGCTCGCCCGACGAGCACCCGGCGACCACCACCCCCAGGAAAACGACAACGACGAATCGTCCCACCATCACGGCGCGGCACCCTGCCCGACTCGGGCCGCGACGGCAAGCAACCCGACGCCCGCAGGACCGCGCGACTAGGAGGCTCCGACGGCGCCTTCGGCGGCACGCACGTTGCGTTCCAGCTGCTCCGCGTCTTGCTCCGTGAGGCTGAAGTACCGTGCCTCGGGATGGTGGAAGACGAGCGCCGAGACCGAGCCCTCCGGCTCCATCATGAAGCCGTCGGTCAGCTGCACGCCGATCGACTTCTCGACGTCGAGGAGACGGAAGAGCTGGGCCTGGTCCTCGAGCCGCGGGCAGGCAGGGTAGCCGAACGACACGCGCACGCCGTGGTAGTGGGCCTTGAAGAGGTCCTGCTTGGTCGTGCCGGCCGGGTCGGGGACGCCCCACATCTCGCGGATCTTCTCGTGCAGGAGCTCGGCGAAGGCCTCGGCGCCCTCGAGTGCCAGGATCTGCAGGATGTGCGACTTGAGATAGTCGCCCTTGGCCTTCCACTCGTCGGCGAGCGCGCGGACGCCGGGGCCGACGGTCGTCGCGAGGAACGCGACGTAGTCGACGCGTCCCGAGTCGCGCGGCGCGATGAAATCCGCGAGACAGAGCCCGCCGTCCTTCGCTTGGCGTCCGAAGTCGAAGCGCTCTTTCACGTGGTCGCCTTCCGGACACGTGATGACGAGCGAGTCGCCCTCGGAATACGCGCGGAAGAATTTGTAGACCGCGCGCGCCTTGATGTCGGAGCGACGCAGCATCTCCTCCTCGATCTTCTCGACCTGCGCTTTCAGCTCGCGCGCCTTCGGGTCGCCCGCGGCGAGCGCGTCGGTGAACTTGCCCTTGAACCCGAGGTGGCGGGTGTAGAGCATGACCGGGTTGATGTAACGGAAGATCGCGTCGAGGTCGTAGTCGTCGAGGACGTGCAGCTTCAGATCCGGCGGTTGCGGGATCGGGAAGTCATGCCGGAGCTGCGCCTTGGTGAACGTGCGTCCAGGCTCGACCGGCGCCGTCGCGGTGCCGCTGGTCGCGAGCTGCTCGGCCTCGCGCGCGAGCCGCTTCGCGAGCTCGCCGCGTTTCCCGGCGTCCTGGAGTTGATTGGCCAAATCGAGGCCGTTCATCGCGTCCTTGGCGTAGACGACCAGGCCCTCGTACTCGGGGGCGATGCGCGTCCGCGTGAACTTGTTGGTGAGCGCGGCACCGCCGACGAGAATCGGGCAGGCGATGCCGGCGGCCTTCAGATCTTGGGCCGTGATCACCATCATCTGCGCCGACTTGACCAACAGCCCCGACAGCCCGATCGCGTCGGGCGTATGCTCGCGGTAGGCCCGCAGCAACTCCTCGGGGGGGACTTTGATGCCGAGATTGATCACGTTGTAGCCGTTGTTGCCGAGGATGATCTCGACGAGATTCTTGCCGATGTCGTGGACGTCGCCCTTGACGGTCGCGAGGAGGATCTTGCCCTTGGTCGAGGACTCGCTCTTTTCCATGTGCGGCTCGAGATGGGCGACGGCCGCCTTCATGGCCTCGGCCGACTGCAGCACCTCGGCGACGATGAGCTCGTTCTTGTTGAACAGCCGCCCGACCTCGTCCATGCCGGCCATCAGCGGCCCGTTGATGATGGCGAGCGCGCCGCGCCCTTGGAGCGCCTCGTCCAGATCCTCGTACAGCCCCTCCTTGGACCCGACCAGGATGTAGCGCGCCAAGCGCTCGTCGAGCGGCAGCGCCTTCCACTCCTCGACGGTCTGCTTGGTCTTGCGCTCGCGAAAGTGCGCCGCGAACGCCGCGATCGGATCCTCGCCCCGCCACCAGATGAGATCCTCGGCGAGCTTCCGCTCCTCCTCCGGGATCTCGGAGTAGCGCTCGAGCTTCTCCGAGTTGACGATCGCCATGTCGAGCCCGGCCTGCACGCAGTGGTAGAGGAAGACCGAGTTCAGCACCTCGCGCCCCGCGGCCGGGAGGCCGAACGAGACGTTGGAGACGCCGAGGATCGTCTTGCAGCGCGGCAGCTTCTCTTTGATGAGGCGAATACCCTCGATCGTCTCGACGCCGGAGCCGATGTAGTTCTGGTCGCCGGTCCCGACCGGGAAGACGAGCGCGTCGAAGATGATGTCCTCGGCCGCGACCCCGTACTTCTGGGTCAGGATGTCGTGCGAGCGCTCGGCGATCGCGAGCTTCCGCGCGCGCGTGATTGCCTGCGCCTGCGCCTTGTCCTCGTCGATACAGCCGACCACGAGCGCGGCGCCGAACGTCCGCGCGAGCGGCACGACCTTCTGGAAGCGCTCCTCGCCGTCCTCCAGGTTGATCGAGTTGATGAGCGATTTCCCCTGCGTGCGCTTCAGCGACTCGTGCAGGACGTTCGCGTCGGTCGAGTCGAGCATGAGCGGGACTTTGACCTTCTTCGCCACCATCTCGAGGAACTGCGTCATGTCCTCGACTTCAGGGCGGTCGGGATCTTGGAGACACACGTCGATCACGTGCGCGCCGCGCCGGACCTGGGCGCGGCCGACCTCGCTCGCCTCCTCGACCTTGCCGGCAGCGATCAGCTCCTTGAACTTGCGGCTGCCGAGGACGTTGGTGCGCTCGCCGACGATCACCGGGCGCGTGTCGTCGTCGATGACGAGCGTCTCGATGCCGGAGACCGCCGAGCGCGTCACCGTGGGCAGTACGCGCGGCGTCTTCCCGGCCGCGCCTTCCGCGAGGCGCTGGATATGGTCGGGCACGGTGCCGCAGCAGCCGCCGACGAGGTTCACCCACCCCTGGTCGACGAAGCGCCCGACCTTCTCCGCGACCATCGCCGGGGTCTCGTTGTAGTGGCCGTTCTCGTCGGGAAGCCCCGCGTTCGGCACGCATGCGACCGGGAAGCGCGAGAGCGCGGCGAGCGTCCGCAGGTGGTCGGTCATGAAGTCGGGACCGGTCGCGCAGTTGAGACCGATCCACAGGAGATCGCGGTGCGCGAGCGAGACGTAGAACGACTCGATGTCCTGCCCCGCGAGCAACGTCCCCATGACCTCGATGCTGCACGAGACCGCGATCGGGAGAGCCGTGCCGAGCTCGGCTTGCGCGAGGTCGATGCCGACCAGACCCGCCTTGAGGTTCAGAGTGTCCTGCGTCGTCTCGAGCAGCAGCAGGTCGACGCCGCCTACGATCAATCCGTGCGCCTGCCGCCGGTAGTGCTCCGCGAGGTCGTCCCAGGTGACCCCGCCCGTGACCGAGATGGTCTTCGTGGTCGGCCCCATCGACCCGGCGACGAAGCGCGGCTTCTCGGGCGTCGAGAACTTGTCGGCGGCCGCGCGCGCGATCCGCGCCGCCGCGACGTTGATCGCGTCCGTCTGGTCCTGCAACCCGTACTCGGCGAGGACGAGCGGGGTCGAGCCGAAGGTGTCGGTCTCCAGGATGTCGGCACCGGCTGCAAGGAAGCGCTCGTGCACGCCCTGGATCACGTCCGGGCGGGTGAGCACGAGGTTCTCGTTGCAGCCCTCGAGGTCGGGGCCCCCGAAGTCGTCGGGCCCCAAGTCGATGTTCTGGATCGACGTGCCCATGGCGCCGTCGAGGACCAGGATGCGCTCCGCGAGGAGCCGCTTCAGAAGTGCTGTGCGAGCTGCTTGGTCGTCATTCATGGGTGGACCCTACCTTTTAAGGGGCGCTCGCCACCTGTTCAACCGTTTCATTGGCAATAGCGTGATTCGTACGTGATTTCGTTTGACGATCCCGCCGTTGCGACGATACCGTCCGTGGCGGGGAGTGGTGCTGGTGGCGGTGCGGAGGAAGATCGGCCTCGTCGTGGGGTCACGTGCTCGGAGCTGGGAGCTCGCGCTCGGCGCAACGGCGCTCGCCTTGTTGTTGGCGGGCCTGGTGCTGGCCGCCCCCGGGGACCTCGATCGCGGCTTCGGCGCCAGCGGCATCGTCACGACGGCGATCGGCGACGTGCCGAACGAGCTGACGGCGCTCGTGCTGCAGCCGGACGGCGGCATCGTCGTCGCGGGCACGACGGGCTCGGCCCTCGACCCGAACGGGCTCGACGCCGCGCTCGTCCGCTACACGAGCACGGGCGCCCTCGACCCGACCTTCGGCGACGGCGGCATCGTGCGGACGTTCGGCCCCTTCGAAGACGCGATCCAGGCGCTCGTGCGGACGTCCTCGGGCGCGCTCATCGCCGCCGGCGCTGTCACCGACGACGCGCACGGCGACCGCCAGTTCGCGCTCTTCCGCTATCTCTCGGACGGCACGCTCGACCCGACGTTCGGCGCCGACGGCCGGGTCGCGACGACGATCAGCCCGGGCGACGACCACGCCGAGGCCCTCGCGCTCGCGGGCGACGGCCGTATCGTGGTGGCGGGCGCGACCGACGGCAGCGCCGACTTCGCGCTCACGCGGCATCTCGCGAACGGCGCGCTGGACCCGTCGTTCGGCCGCGGCGGCACCGTCGTGACGGACATCGCGGGTGGCGGCGACGTGGCGCACGCCGTGCTGCTCCAGCCCGACGGCACGATCGTCGCCGCCGGTACCGCTCAGCTCGGCAGCGGCGGCGTCAACGCGTTCGCGCTCGTCCGGTACCTGGCGAACGGCACCCCCGACCCGAGCTTCGGCGACGGCGGCCTCGTCACGACGACGTTCGGCCCGTTCGACGAGGCGCGCGCGCTGGCGCGCGAGCCGGACGGCCGTCTGCTCGTCGCCGGGTCGACGTTCACCGGCGAGACCTTCGAGCTGGCGGTCGCGCGCTACCTCCCGGACGGGTCGCTCGACGAGAGCTTCGGCGACGGCGGCCGGGTCACGACGCCGCTCGGCATCGGCCGCGCGCTCGCGCGCCAAGCCGACGGCAAGTACGTCGTCGCGGGCGAAACCACCCACGACGGCATCCCGAGCGTCGCGCTCGCGCGCTTCACGACCGACGGGACGCCCGACCTCGGGTTCGGGAACGGCGGGACCGTCACGACCGCCGGCGGCCGCGCCGCGGCGCTCGCGATCGCGCCCGACGGCAACCTGATCGTCGGCGGCACGACCGCCTTCGACGACTTCGTCGTCGCGCGCTACGAAGTCGGCGCCGTCCGCCGCTGCGCCGACGCCAACCGCGACGGCGCGATCAGCGTCACCGACGGCGTGCTCGTCCTGCGCGCCGCCGCCGGCCTCGCCACCGAGTGCTCGACCCTCGTCTGCGACCTCGACCACAGCGGCACGGTCTCGGTGAGCGACGGCGTCAACACGCTCCGCGCCGCCGCCGAGCTCGTCGCGACCGTCGCGTGCCCAGTACCTGCGATCGACCTCCTGCGCGGCGTCGTCGGACCAAACGACACGCCGGCGTTCCTCGCGGTCGAAAAGCCGCCGGTCCCCGCCGACGACGCGCCGGCGACGATCACCAACCTCGCCGGCAACACCACCGCGGAGGCCGGCGGTACGAGCAGCGTCACCGTGTTCTACGCCGCCGAAGCGACCGCCGCGGCGACCGACGGCGCGTCGTTGCTCATCGCCACCCGCATGAACGGCACGCCGCTCCACGGGTACTTCGAGCTGCCGCTCGCGAGCGCCGCCGCCGAGACGACCGTCCGCCTGCACTACCCACCCGGGTTCGCGGTCGAGACGTTCGAGCTGCTCTTTGCCGTCCGCCGCGCCGGCGTCGTGAGCGCGTTCGCGAGCCTGACGCAGCGAACGCGCACCGCCGGCACGCCGACGCGCACGGCAACCCCACCGCCGACGGCGACACCGACGCTGACCGGCTCGCCGCGTCCGGCGACGGCGACCGCGACCGCATCGCCGGTGAAGACCCTCACCCCGACGGCGACCGTCAGCGAGACGCCCCTCAAGACCGCGACGCCGACGAAGACGCGGACGGAGACGCCCACGCGCACCCCGACGCCGACGAGGACCAGTACGCAGACGCCGACCAAGAGTCCGACGCCGACCCGCACCCGCACCGCCACCCCGACGCGGACCGCAACCCCCACGGTGACCCGGACCGCGACCAGTACCCGGACCCGCACCGCGACCCCGCTCCGCACGCCGACGCCGACGACGACGCGCACGCCGACGAGGACGCCGACGCCGACCATCACCGCCACGCGCACCCGGACCCCGACGCCGACCGCGACGACCACGCGCACGCGAACAGCGACGCCGTCGCCGACCACGACGTCGACGCCCTAGGGCAGCTTCCGTCCGAAGCTTCTAGCGTCGGTTCTCGGGGAGCCCGAGCCGCACGAGGAACACCTTCGCCGCCGGGGCCGCCGGCGACCGCCGGGCACGCACCCGCAACACCCGGTACGACAGCGCGGCGAGCAGCAGCGTCGAGAGCGACGCGAGCATCGCCACCGCGGCAAGAATCGTCACGAGGTCCATGCGATCCTTCCTCGTCGTGGCATGAACGTCACCGCGGCAGGCGGCAAGGCCCGAGCTGCTGCACGCCGAGCACCTCCGCGCTAGCCCAGAAGGGGGATCTCTCCCCCTTCGCGACTGCGGTACAGCCGCACTCGCTCATCCCCCGGCTCGCTCCGCTCGACCGTGCGCTGCGCGCGCGGAGGTCGTGACTGTGGGTCACCCTCCTACGCCGTCGCCTGCGTCACGCCGACGTCCTCGCTGCGCGCGAGCGCGCGGCCCAGGCGGTCGAGCAGGTCGTCGATGGTGGCGCCGTCCGCGGGATAGGACGCCGTCGCGGCGCGGAAGGTCGCGAGGCGCTGGCCGGCGTCGAGCCCGCGACCCTCGAGCCAGTGCTGGACCCGATCCGAGAGCGTGAGCGCGTTCTCGGCGTCCGCGCCGAGCGCCACGACCGCGAGCTCGGACGGGTTCAGCCAACACAGGATCTCCTGACCCGCGAGCACCTCGGTGAAGTCCTGGGGCGAGAGCGCGACCATGCCTCCCGCCACGAGCTCCTCGCTCGCCTCGAACCCGAAGCGCGCGACCAGGAGCGCACAGCGCTCGGTCGCCTTGAGCGCCGCGCCGACGCAATCACGAAGGAAGAGCACGAATGGATCGCGGAGACGCACGCCGCCACCGACGGTCGCGAGGAGGCCGGACACGTCGTCCTCGGCGCTCGCCATCTCGACCGCGACGTGCCGGCGGAGCTCCTCGAGCTCGTCGTAGACGTGGGGCGTCGCTTCGGGGTCGACCGTCACGAGCCCCGTCCCGAATGCGACGCGAAACGGGCGGCCTTCCGCCACGGCCGTGACCCCGTGCATGCGCTCGAGCTTGAGGATGCCGGTCGTTCGTCCGCTCGCCTCCCCGCCGAGGACGATCGTCCCGAAGGACGAGCGTTTGAGATACGCGTTCGCGAGCTCTTCTTGCGGCGTTACGGGGTCGTCCGAGAGAACCAGAGTGGTGGCTCCCGTACGTTCGAGCCCGTCGACCAGGTCGGTCATGAGCGGCGCCGACAACACCAGGCGCGGCGCGGAACACAGGATCGTCAGGATCGAGCTGATGACGATCCGCGTCGCCTGGCACTCGGCGGCGTAGCTCGCGACCTCGGCCGCGAGCGCCACCACGTCGTTCCGCGTCTCGAGCGCGTACTCGAACCGCTCGGCGAGACCGACGATCACGAGCTTCCCGGACCGCACGTACGGCCGGAGGTCGAGGCCGACGCTGCTGCCCACGTACAGCACGGTGTCGACGCGGTCGGTCGTCACCAGCACCGCCCCCTCGCCGCGCTCGAGCGCGCGGTGGAGGAACTGGACGGCGAAGATGCCCTTGACGCCGCCGCCCGCGCCCTGTCCGAGGTACACGCGGCCGCGGCAGAGACCGCCGACCTGCTCGTCGAGCGGCGCGATCCCGGTCGGCTCGAAGTCGAGCGGGCGCGGTCCCGTGCTCACGACCTGTTGTTTGATCACCTGCACGCGGCGGAGCTCGGCGTAGCGACGAAGGGTCCCGCTCACGACCGCGAGGAGCTGCTTGGCGGTGAACGGCTTCACGAGGTAGTGCTCGACCCCGAGGCGGTTGCCGCGCTCGAGGCTCGTGGCGTCGCCGAGCGCGGAGAGGAAGATCACGGGCACGGGGGCCAAGCGCGGGTCCTCGCGGAGGCGCTCGAGGAGCCGGTAGCCGTCGACCTCGGGCATCATGATGTCCGAGACGACCAGATCGGGCACCGTCGTCTGGAGGAGCTCGAGCGCGCTCACCCCCGAGTCGACGGCCGTCACCTGATAGCCCTCGCGCTCGAGGATGCGCGAGGCCAGAAGCCGCACCTCGTCCGAATCGTCAACGACCAGAATGTGGGGACGCATACATGCTCCTCTCCATCACTCTTATCGGCACGTCGAGCGTCACCCTTGAGACGCTGTGCAACCGCGCACGACGCCACCTCGCATGCGAGCTCGCACGCCGGCGCCTTGACGTCCGGCGCGCAGCGGACCAAGAAGCGCGTCCATGATCGTGCTGGTGTACGGCTACGAGGGCTCGGGGGAAGGTCACTGGCAGCGCTGGGCGGCGACGCAGCTGGCCGAGCGCGGGGAGACCGTCGCCTTTCCCGAGCTTTCCGACCCCGCGGCTCCGTCGAAGGACGTATGGGTCGCCGAGCTCGCCGCCATCCTGCGCGCGGCGCGCGCACGGCGGGAGCCGCTCACCTTTCTCTGCCACTCGCTCGGTTGCTGGGCCGTCGATCACCTGCTCGCCGAGCACGGTGCGGACGGCGTCCACGCCGCCCTCCTCGTGGCTCCGCCCTCCCCGTTCCTGATTTTCGAGCCCGTCGAGACCTTCCTGCCGCCGCCGCGCCGTCGCGACGCCTGGGCATCGATCGCCGGGCGCACGCTGCTGGTCGGCAGCGACAACGACGACTACGCCGGACCCGACGAGCTCGAGGACGTCGCGCGCACGCTCGGGATCGCGTGCCGCATCCTGCCGGGCGCGGGCCACCTCAACATCGCGGCCGGCTATGGAGCGTGGCCGTTTGTCCTCGACTGGGCAACCCAAGTCGGCGCCCTGACCGCAGGTCGCTGAAAAAGGCCGATCTGCGTCGTTGCTCGGTCGACTCGCTTGTGCGGCGTAGCTCCGCTACGCCTCCGCGCTCGCTCCCTCGCGCCTAGCATCTCGGCCTTTTTGAGCAACCTGCTGGGGCTGCCTCGTGCGCATGGTGGGACGTTCGCTGCGCTCACGCCCATCAAGTTCTCTTTGGCGCCTTGTCCTGTTTGAGATGAAGCGCGCGAGCGCAGCGAGCGGGCTCACCATGCGCGACCAGCAGCACGCAGGTTGCTCAAAAAGGGTCAGCTGCTAGGCGCGAGGAAGAGAGCAAGGAGCGCAGCCGTAGGCTGCGTTCAATAGACGCTACGCCGCACAAGCGAACGACCGAGCAACGACGCAGATGGCCCTTTTTCAGCAACCTGCGGGGCGCAGGCGGGCGTCCCCGGCGTCAACGGTGTTACCTGATCGCGCTCGATCACGCCGAAGAGCTCGTTCGAGCGCGTGAAGGAGCGGAAGAGCGCCTCCATGACGGCTGCCTGCGTGCGGTGCGTCTGGAGCGCTGCGAGCTTCGTGCGGACCTGCGCGGCGCTGAGCGGGAGCGAGTACCAGCGCGCCGGGGCGAAGAGCTTGTCCGGCTCCGGGAGCGGCCCGGGGACCTCCGGCGGCGGCGGCCAGCCCCTCGACGTGTGGACCAGATACGTGAGGAGCCGGTCGGGCATCTTGCCGGCCCCGCCCGGCTCGGCCGCGATGGACGCGAGCGCGGCGAGCACGAACGTGAAGGTCGCGCAGTGGTCGGGGTGGTTGTCGAGCGGGGTCGGCAGCACGATCCAGTCGGGATCGGAGAGCGCGACCATCCGCGCAATCAAATGAATGAGATCGCGGCTCACGTAGCGCGCGCCGGCCTCGAACGCGTGCGGGTACGGCGGCTTGTCCTCGCGCGTGTACGGCGACTGGTACGGGGGCACGTGCGGTCCGCGCCGCCAGATCTCCGCGAGCCCGCCGTCGGGGAAGCCGAGGAACGTGACCGACGGCGGCAGCACCCGGTAGCGCTCGAGCGCGACGAGGGCCTCGGCGCGGCGGAGCTCGCCGAACCCGCGGTAGTCGCTCGCCGACGGCTCGCGGTGCCCGGTCACGACCTCGACCGCCTCCGGGTAGCCGTCGCCGTTCGTCATGAAGAGCACGTGCACGTTCCCGCCGGCGGCGAGCGTCTGCTGCATGAGCCCGCCCGCGCCGAGCGACTCGTCGTCGGGGTGCGGCGCTACGACGAGGACCCGAAGCTGCGGCGGCACGACGAGCTCGTCGGCCGCGTCCGCCGGACGCGGAAAGAGCGCCACGAGGGCCAGCACCGCCACCCACACCACACGTCGCACGGCGGGAGGTCGTAGCATCGACCGCCGGGGTCGACCACCCGCCGCACGCGGACTCCCGACAGAACGCGTCCTGTGCTACGCCGCCGACAGCGAAGGGAGAGCCCCGATGACGACCACGACGAGCCACATCACGTGTCCGCTCTGCGAGGCGACGTGCGGCCTCACCGTCACCATGCGCGGTACCGAGATCGAGGACATCCGCGGCGATCGCGACGACGTCTTCAGCGCCGGGTACATCTGCCCGAAGGCCTACGCCTTGAAGGAGCTGCAGGCCGATCCGGATCGTCTCCGCCAGCCGCTCATCCGCCGCGACGGGACATTCGTCCCCGCCACGTGGGACGAGGCGATGGCCGAGATCGACCGCGGGCTCGGCGCGGTCTTCCGCGAGCACGGCCGCGACGCGGTCGGCATCTACCTCGGGAACCCGAACGCCCATCACCTTTCGGGCCTCTACATGCCGGCGCTCATCAAGGCGATCGGCACTCGCAACGTGTTCTCGGCGAGCACCGTGGACCAGATGCCGAAGCAAGTCTCGGCCGGTCTCATGTTCGGCACGGTGCTCTCGATCCCGGTCCCCGACCTCGACCGCACCGACTACCTCCTGATGCTGGGCGCGAACCCCCTGGCGTCCAACGGCAGCCTGATGACCGCGCCCGACACGAAGGGTCGCCTCCGCCGCCTGCGGGCGCGCGGCGGCAAGCTCGTGGTGGTCGACCCGCGCCGGAGCCTGACGGCACTCGAAGCCGACGCGCATCACTTCATCCGTCCCGGCACCGACGCGCACTTGCTCTTCGCGATCGTGCACGTGCTCGTCGCCGAGCATCGGATGGCGCTCGGCCGCTTGGAAGAGCACGTGGTGGGACTCGCCGACATCGCGCGCCTGGCGCGCCCGTTCACGCCGGAGGCCGTGGCCCCCGTCACCGGCCTCGCCCCCGACGCCATTCGGGGCATCGCCCGCGATCTCGCAGCGGCGAAGCGTGCAGCCGTCTACGGCCGGATCGGCACCTGCACGCAGGAGTTCGGCACGCTCGCGAGCTGGCTCGTCGACGTCGTCAACGTCCTCACCGGCAACCTCGATCGCGAAGGCGGCGCGATGTTCCCGAAGGGCGCCGCCGCCTCGAAGAACGCGACGGGCATCCCGGGGACGGGGCGCGGTGTCCGCTTCGGCCGCTTCAAGAGCCGGGTGCGCGGCCTTCCGGAGGTGTACGGGGAGCTCCCGGCGGCTGCACTCGCGGAGGAGATCGCCACACCCGGCGAGGGTCGGATCCGCGCGCTCGTCACGGTCGCCGGCAATCCCGTGCTCAGCACACCGAACGCCGGCCGACTCCGCGACGCGCTCGGCACGCTCGACTTCATGGTGAGCGTCGACATCTATCTCAACGAGACGACCCGCCACGCGAACGTGGTGCTGCCCGCGCCGTCGGCGCTCGCGCGCTCGCACTACGACGTCGCGCTCTACCAGCTCGCGGTCCGCAACGTCGCCAACTACTCGAAGCCCCTGGTACCGCTCGCTGACGGCGAGCTCGACGAGTGGGAGATCCTCCTCAAGATCGCCGGCGTCGCGAGCGGCCTCGGGCCGAATGCCGACGTGAGGCAGCTCGACGACTTTCTGATCGGCCAGGTCGTCGGGCGCGAGGTCGAGACGCCCGGCTCCCCGGTCGAGGGCCGCGATCCCGCCGAGCTCATCGCCGCGCTCGGCGACCGGCGCGGCCCGGACCGTTTGCTGGACTTCTTCCTTCGAAGCGGCGCCTACGGTGATGCGTTCGGCCGGCGCGAGGGCGGCCTCAGCCTCGACCTCCTCGAGCGTCATCCGCACGGCCTCGATCTCGGACCGCTCCAGCCGCGCATCCCCGAGGTGCTGCGAACGCCGAGCGGCAAGATCGAGCTCGCTCCGCCGGCGCTCGTCGCCGACGTCGCGCGGCTCGAGGCGAAGCTCGGCCGTCGCGACGACGCGCTGGTGCTCGTCGGCCGCCGGACGCTCCGCTCCAACAACTCGTGGATGCACAACCTCGACGTCCTCGTGAAGGGCCGCCCGGTCTGCACGCTGCACGTCCACCCCGACGACGCGCGCCGCTACGGCCTCGCCGACGGCGGCGCGGCGCGGGTCCGGTCGCGGGTCGGCACCGTGGAGGTGCCGGTCGAGGTGACCGACGGCATCATGCCGGGCGTCGTCAGCATCCCGCACGGCTGGGGCCACGACGATCCCGCGAGCGCCCTCAGCGTCGCCGCCGCCCACGCCGGCACCAACTCCAACGTGCTGGCGGACGAGATCGCCATCGATCCGCTCTCCGGCAACGCCGTCCTCAACGGGATCCCAGTCACGATCGAGGCGATCTAGGTTCTCCGGGTAAGCGGGCGGCGGTTCCGCGGCGGAGGAGCGACCCACCCCCCGCCAGCCCGACGCGCGATTCGCGCATCAGCACCGGCGGGGAGGATGAGAGGCGTTTACTTGCAGGTGAGCTTCTTGTCGCCCGCCACGCATGACGCCGCGCTGAAGGCGACCTCGCCGCACTGATCGGTGCCCGGCATGCTACCCGGCGGGGTCGCCGTGTCGTTCAGCTCGAGCGTTACCGTGATCGGCGCCTCTCCCGGCGCGAGCGCGTAGGTGCCGCGATCGCCCTGAATCACGAACGTGATGAGGCCCGGCGTCTTCGCCGACTTGTCCGTGAGGACGATCTTCTTCATGCCGTTCTGCGTCGGGGGCACGGTCTTGTCGAAGTAGCTGTACTTGGCGGTGCCGACCTTCCAGCCGACGGGCACGTCCGCCGTGTAGATACCGCCCGGAACGTGCACGTCGAAGACGGTGGCCCCGGTCGGACCGAGGACGCGGACGTGGACGCCGCGCGCCTGCGGAAGCAGCGCTGGCCCGCCGATCGGAATCTGGATCGCGCCGGTGATCTTCACCTTCTGCGAGCCCGGCGGGAGGTCGAGCTTGGTGAACGTCACCTTCGGCTTGATCCAGGCGCCGGCGGCCGCGGTGCGCGAGCACGGGTCGTCGCCGCCGATCGCAGGCGGACGGAATTCCACGCCGACGCAGTAGCCGTCGTCGTCGCTGTCGTTGTCGGTGTCGACGGGGCAGACGTCCTCCGCCGTGCAGAGGCCGTCGCCGTCCGGATCGATGCGCTGACAGAGCGCCGAGCAGCAGTCGTTCGAGCCGTTGGCCGGACCGTCGTCGCAGGTCTCGCCGCTGTCCACGACGCCGTTGCCGCACGCCTCGAGCTGGCAGGTGGCGCTGCAGCCGTCCCCGGGCGTCGTGTTGTCGTCGTCACAGGTCTCGCCCGGATCGAGGAAGCCGTCGCCGCACTCCGGCGGGTCCACCCGGATGGACGGCACGCAGACGAGGGTCGGCTTCTGCGCCTGGATCCTCTCCGGGCCGAACGTGTTCGCCGCGTCGAGCGTCACCTTTTCGAACGCCGGCTGCCCCGCGATGCCCTTCAGCTTGTAGCAGTGCAGCTCGGCGGCCTGATTGATCGCAGGGGTCCCGTCGACGTCGGCACTCTTGCAGACGCTCTCCGGGGCATTGACCGCGGAGAACTTGTGCTCGAAGACGTCCTCGAGCTCGGCGACGATCGGGTTGAACTTCGGCGACCCCGACGGGGTCTTGGCGCTGTAGCACTTGAACGCGTCGATGTTCGGCAACGGCGGCACACCGTCGCGGCCGGCGCCCACACACAGGCGCTTGCCTTTCTTGAGCGTGAGCGCCTGCCCGAGGCCGAAGGCGTTGTCGACGGCGACCGTCGACGGCTCCAACCGCGCCTGCCCGGCGGCGTCCTTGATCTGGTAGCACTGCAGGTGGGCGTTCGGGTCTGCGATCGGCTGCCCGTCCTTGGCGACCGCGTTGCAGTATTCCGTCGTCTTGATGACCTGCGTGACCTTACTTTCCAGCTCGTCATCGACTGTGACGGAGCGCTCGACGAAGGCGGAGCCGGTGGCCTTGGCGGACTTGTAACACTTGTAGTGATGCACGGCGGCGACGACCGGTGTCGCGGTTGCCGTCGGCGTCACGACAGGCGTGGACGTGATGGTGGGCGTCGAGGTCGCCGTGCGGGTGACGGTCGCCGTCGCCGTCGCCGTCGCCGTCGGCGTGCCGCCGGTCGCGGTCGGCGTACCGCTCGGCGTCGGGGTGACGTCGGTCGCGGTCGGGCCGGTTGGCGGGATCGTGGCGGTCGGCGTCGGCGTCCGGGTGCGCGTCGGCGTCGCGGTGCGGGTCGGCGTCGGCGTCCGGGTCGGGCTGAGGGTCGGGGTCGGCGTGGCGGTGAGGCAGAGGAATCCGTTGCACGCGGCGTTGCAGCACGCGCCCTCAGCCGCGGCCCCTTTGTCGCACACTTCGCCGAACTGCCGCACGCCGTCGCCGCACACCGGACAGTTCGGGAACGGCCCGTTGACGATCGGGTTGTTGGTCCGTGGCGGATTGAAAGACGCGTTGGAGGCGATCACGGGAGTCACGCCGGGCAAATACGTCAGCAGGATCGCGCCGCCCGGCGGCGACAGGTACGTCGACTCCGACTGGAGCTGCATGGCGCGGCGCGAGACCAGCTCGATGTCGGACCCGCCCTGGAAGTTGTTGAGGGGGTTCACGCCACCCGTGCCGTCGATCTTGACGTTGGGCGCCACGGTGAGCCCGCAACCGACGAGCGTGATGCTCTGCCCACCCCCGTGGTTGGCGCCGCTCGACGCGAGGATGTTCTTCTGCAGCAAAAGGTTGCCGGACTGGCCCTCGTCGCTCGCCAGACCCGCCTCGAAGTCGATGAAGCCGCCCTCGCCTTCGGCGCTCGTCCCGCGGCTGGTGATCGTGCCGCTCAGGGTGAGAGCGCGGCCGGCGATGCCCGTGACGTCGCCGCCCGCGTCCGTACCGCTGCAATCGGCGTCCGCGCTGATCGTCATGTCGCGGCCGGCGCTGAGGTCGAGAGTTCCGCCGTCGCCGCCGAGCGCGCCGCTCTTCATGGAAATCGTCCCGCCGATCTCGAGGCTGCCGTCGAACTGGGTCAGCACGTTCGGGTTGGTGTCACCGCTGTCGATGGTGACCGTCCCGCCCGAGCCGTCGAAGTTGGTGGCCGCGTCGGCTCGGATCACCATCCCCGCGCCGTGGAGCTTGGTGAGCCCCGCGGAGAGCATGTCGAGCTCGCCGCCGTCGCCGCCGCTCGTGTCGGTCGCGCTCCCGCGCATCAGGAGCGACGCGGCGGTGATGGTGATCGTGCCGCCGAGCTCCGAGCCGCCGACGTAGTCTTCGCCGGCATCGATCGTGATGTAGCCGCCGAAGCCGCCGCCGACGTTGCTGTCGGCGTTGATCGTGCCGTTCGTGAGCGAAATGTTGTCGCCGGCGGTCGCGCTGAACTCGCCGCCGTCGCCGCCGCCCCCGCTCACGTCGACGGAGCGGGTCACGACGATGTTGGAGCCGGCGGTGAGGTAGCAGACGCCGCCCGTGCCGGCGTTCTGCCCCGAGAGCGTGATGTCGCCGTTGACCGTGATGCTGCCCGCCTGCGCGACGACGTCGAGCTCGCCGCCGTCGGTGTAGCGATCGCCGAGATCGGCGTAGCTGCTGATGCCCGGGCCGTCGAGGACCGCGCCCGGCTGGATGATGACGCTCTGCCCGGCGATGAGCCGGATCGAGCCGGCCGAGTCGCCCGCGACGTCGATGTTGCCGTCGATGTCGATCGTCCCGGAGCTCGTGAGCGAGATCATGCCGCCGCCGATGATGTACCCGTTCGGCTTCACGAAGTCGCCGCGGGCCTTCAGCTTGCCGGTCGAGGTGATCGTGATGTTGCCGGCATTGGTGACGCGGATGAAGCCGAGGCCGGTCATCTCGAACGTCTTCTCGAGGGTGAGCGCGCGTCCGCCGAGATGGAACTCGCAGCCTCCGGCGGTCACTTCGATGTTGCCCGTGACCCGGACGAGCGTCGCGCTGCAGACACCCGAGGCACAGAGGACGTTTTGCGTGTTCGCGAGGGCGTCCGGCCCGCAGGTGCGCAGCACGGCGAACGCCGGCGCGGCGCCGAGCGTCGACATGACCACGGCCGCGAGCATCATTTTCAGTGACACGAGCCCGGAGGCTCGGTGCCCGTGATGGGGTTTCACGTGCATACACTCCTTCCCGAACGTAACGATGACTCCAGTGTGGGGGAGGCCGGAGGGCGGATTATGCGGGCTTGGCGAACGCCGGGTCAACCTAAAACGTCGGGTATTTCGTCCCGGAGAAGCGTCGGCACATCTCGAACGACCTCCGCTTGAGCGGTTGCACCCGTCCGCGTATGAGCGAGGAGCGGACGGCGTCGTGGCGAACCTTCCCAGGCCAGATTTTCGTATCTTTTTTCGAGCCGCCAGCCTTTTGAACTCCTCACTCGACGTCGACGTCGTCCTCCGCGAGCTTTTGGACGGCCTCGACCGCCTGCTGCAGCCCACGCACTGGTCGCTCCTGCTCCGCGACGAGGTCACCGCCGAGCTCGTGTTCACCTTGGTCCGCGGCGACGCGCAACCGCAGCTGCTGACACGGCGGCTCGCCCCCGACGAAGGCATCGCGGGCTGGGTCGCGACCCACGACGAGGCCTTGCTGATCCCCATCGTCGCCGAGGACCCGCGCTTCTCGGCGCGCATGGACGCGCTCTCGGGCTTCCACACCCACTCGGTGATCGCGGTACCGCTCCGCGCCCGTACCCACTGCATCGGCGTGCTCGAGCTGATCAACGCGCTCAACGAGCGCGTGTTCGACATGAACGACCTCGAAATCCTCCAGAGCTACGCCGACTTCGCGGCGATCGCCATCTCGAACGCCCGCACCCACGAGGCCATCGTCGAGCTCGCCAAGAACGACCCGCTGACCGGCCTCCGAAACTCGCAGTTCTTCATCCGCTGCGTCGAGGACGCGATCGCGCGCGAGGAGCCGTTCGCGATCGTGTTCTTCGACATGGACCGCTTCAAGCGCCTCGTCGACACCCACGGCCACGTCCGCGGGAGCGCCGCGCTCGCCGAGGTCGGACGGTGGCTCCTGACCGAGCTCGGCGCCACCGAGGTCGGCTGTCGGTTCGGCGGCGACGAGTTCGCCCTGCTCTTCCCCGGCGCCGACCGCGCCGCGGCGGAGGCGCGCTGCCGCGGGCTCGAGACCGGCCTCGTCGGCCGCACGTTCCTCGACACCGAGGGCATCCGCGCGACCCTCGGCGCCTCCTTCGGCGCCGCGGCCTTCCCGGTCGACGGCCGAACGGCGGTCGCCCTCCTGCACGTGGCGGACGCCCGCATGTACGCCTCGAAGCGCGACCGCAAGCTGGTGCGTCCGTCGGACTGATTTCGTTTCGAAGCGCGCGGACCGACTGTGCCGTGGGGGGCGTGGGGGATCGGCTCGCCGGCGCGCAGAGCGGACGCCCCTCCCTCTTACGACACAACTATTCGCAGGGTCCGCGTGTCCGCTCTATGCGCCGGCGCGCCGATCCCCCACGCCCCCCACGCACCGGCCTCCGCGCGCTCCCCAAAGAAAACGCCCAAGTTCGCCGCTGCTCGCGGGCGCGTTTCTCGGTTGGCCGAAGACAAACGGAACAGCTTCTCAGATTGCGCTGCGACGGTTCTCGTGGGGTGGGACGGCGCTGCGACGGCTCGTAGGCTGGACACGCGGACCCTGCGACTGGTTGTTTCGTACAGCGGGATGGGCGTCCGGCCTCCGAGCCGGCGCAGCGCCGTCCCACCCCACGCAAGCAGCGACGTCGCGTGCATTCATACGACGGCAGTGAACTTGACCCATCGATGCGAGCGGATAGAACGCCCCCCTATGAGCCAACCAGCGACTGCCTCGGTTCGTTCGTCGGAACACGTCTCGAAAGCATCCGGATCCCTGCTCGACAACTGGCGCCAGATCATCGCCACCGGCAACCTGCCGCGCGGCGCGACGATGGACGGGGTGTCCCGCTGGCTCTTGATCACACGCGCGTGCGTGTTCTCGATGACGATCACGTCGGCGCTGATCGGCGGGCTCCTCGCCGCTGCCACCGCGCCCGAGACGAACTGGTGGTATTTCACGCTCGCCGTCGTCGGCCTCGTACTCGCGCACGCGACCAACAACATGATCAACGACTACTTCGACACGATCGGCGGCGTCGACACCGAGACGTACGTGCGGACGCAGTACGCCCCGCACCCCCTCTTCTCGAACCTGATCTCCAAAGAGGGGCTGATCGGGACGATCCTCGCCTGCAACCTCGTCGACCTCGTGATCGGCGTGTATCTCATGAGCGCACGCGGCTGGCCGGTCGCCGCGTTCGCGCTCGCCGGTCTCTTCATCAGCGTCTTCTACGTGGCGCCGCCCCTCAAGCTGAAGCATCACGGACTCGGCGAGCCGGGGGTGTTCGTCGTCTGGGGCCCGCTCATGATCGGCGGCACCTACTACGTGACCGCCGGCATGCTGCCGTCGTGGATCTGGCTCGCCTCGGTGCCCTACGCGCTCGTCGTCACGACCGTGTTGATCGGCAAGCACGTCGACAAGTACGAGCAGGACGGGAGCCGCGGCATCCGCACGCTGCCGGTGATCCTCGGCCGCGAGTTCTCCTTGCGGCTGAACCAGATCCTGATGATCGCGTTCTACCCGATCGTCGCGCTGCTCGTGTGGCAGGGTCAGCTCGGGGTCGGCGTGCTGGTGGTGGCGCTCGCGATCCCGCGCCTCGTGACCGTGCTCCGCGCCTACAGCGCGCCGAAGCCGGCGGGACCACCGCCCGGCTATCGCCTGTGGCCGCTCTGGTTCGTGTCGCTCGCCTTCTACCACAACCGCCTCGCGGGCGGCCTCTTCGTGCTCGGGCTCGCGCTGAACGTGCTGCTCGGCCTGTAGTAACGCAATCTCTTCAGAAGGGGGATCTCTCCCCCTTCGCGAGCGCGGCCGAGCCGCACTCGCTCATCCCCCGGCTCGCTCCGCTCGGCCTCGCGCTCCGCGCTCGGAGCGCGTGGGCGCGCGTCGCCCGCCGCACTCGCTCATCCCCCCGCTCGCTCCGCTCGGAGCGCGTGGGCGCGCGTCGCCCGCCGCGTCGGACGCCTCAGGTGCGTAGGAAGTAGCGCAGCGCTTGGTTCAGCACGTCGGCGCGCTCCCACTGGAGGAAGTGGCCGGCGCCCTCGATGACGAAGGGGCCGATCCGCTCGGTGAAGACGACCTCGGCGCGGCGACAGAAGTCGGGGTAGATCACGTGGTCGTCGGGGCCGAACAGCAGGAGTGTCGGCAGCGGATTCGTCTCGAGGAAGCGTGGCGGCTCGGACAGCGGACGCGTGCCGAGCGCCGACTCGTAGTTGCCGAAGCCCGCGCGGAGCTTCGCGGCGGCGGCGAACGGCTCGGTCATGAAGTCGACGTCGGCGGGAGTGAACCGGCCGGGCGACGCCCAGAAGCGCGGACCGTAGAAGGTGGCGACGTACCGCCGCCGGAGCTCGGGTGTGGCGAGCTCCGCCGCGAGCGCGTCGGCTTCGCGCCCCTGGCGCACGTAGTAGTCCGCCGCTTGGCGCACCCGGATGCTGACGTGCGGATCGAGCCCCGCGGCGACGAACGCGTCGCGGAGCGGCGGCAGGGGACAATTGAAGACGCACTGGCGGACGACGAACCCCGCGAACCGGAGCCCGAGATCCTGCACGACGGCGCCGCCGAGGTCGCCGCCGGCGGCGACGCAGGTCGCATGGCCGAGCACGTCGTGAACGAGCGCGTGACAGTCGCGCGCGTGGGCCGCGAGGTCGTAGCAACCGTCGGGGGCGAGGCTCGAGTCGCCGAACCCGCGGAGGTCGGGGACGATCACCTCGAAGCCCGCGGCCGCGAGCGGCGCGATGTTGCGCCACCAGATGCGGCGCGTCTCGGGCCAGCCGTGCACGAGGAGGAGCGGCGTCCCGCCGACGCCGGCGCGAACGTAGGCGAGCGTGACCCCCGGCCGCACCTCGGCGTGTGCGACCGGAAACGCGTCGATGTCCGCTGCGCTCACCTCTCCGCGACTTTTCGGCAGATGGTGAGCCCGTCCGCGATCGGCAGCATGACACACTCGACCCGTGGGTCGGTCGTGAGGAAATCGTTCAGCTCCTGGATGGCGCGCGCGTCGCTGTTCGTGCTGTCGCGGTCGAGCACGCGCCCGAACCATAGGACGTTGTCGAAGAGGATGAGCCCGTTCGGCCGCGTACGCGGCAGGATCTCCTCGTAGTAGGCGCGATATCCCTCCTTGTCGGCGTCGATGAAGGAGAGGTCGACGACCGGGTCGGGCGGCAGGCTCCGCAGCGTCTCGATCGCAAGCCCAAGGCGGAGCTCGATCCTGTCGGCGACGCCCGCGGCCTGCCAGTGACGACGGGCGATCGTCGTCCACTCGTCGTTCAGGTCGCAGCAGAGGAGCCGGCCGTCCGCCGGCAGCGCGCGCGCGAGGCAGAGCGCGCTATAGCCGGTGAACGTGCCGACCTCGATCACGCGCCGCGCCCCGATCGCCCGCGCGAGCAGCGTCATGAAGGCACCCTGCTCCGGCGCGATCTGCATGAGGCTGACGCCCCCGAGCTTCACGGTGTCGGCCACGAGCGCCTGCTGCACGGCATCCTGCTCGCTCCGGTGCGCGATCAGGTACGCGTAGAGCTCCGGCGTCATGCGGGTGAATTTCTCGTCCATGCCGCGAGTCCTAGTGAGCGCGCTCCAGCGAGTAAAGGTGCCCGTGTCTCGTTCGACGATGCCGCGGAGCCGCAGTCCGTGGTCTTCGTTCGGTGTCGCCGGCGGGTGGACTCGCCGCTGAGGCCGACGTTTCTGCCGACGTTTCTAAGGAAATGAGGATGGATGCAGCAGGCGGGCGGGTCGGGGATGGCTTCGGGGAGCCGCAGCTCGCGTGTGCGCAAGACAGGGAGGCACCGGCGGGCAGTACGCGCTTGGGTGGCCGGAACCCGGCGACCGTAGAAGCCATCCCCGACTCGCCCGCCTGCTGCCACCGCTGCCGATCGCTCCGCCCTGCGAGATCAAACCGAGACACGACCAAAATCCGTGCTCAGTTGCACAGTGCGGGGTGAGGGCGTGGTCGAGGCCGGCTGCGCCGTCCGGAACAGTCGTCCGACCGATATTTGCGCTCTATCGACGCCCGGCGTTTTTCGCTACACACACCGCATGGCAACGGCATCCATGGACCGCTCGGTGAGCGGCGCAGACGGCGGCGCGCGTGACTTTTTCGAGGGCTATGCGCGCGATTTCGACCACATCTACGAAGAGGGCGGCAAGGGACCAATCGCCCGCTACATCGACACCAGCCTCCGCAAAGAGATGCGGATCCGCTTCGAGAAGACGTTCGAAGCGCTGGCGCCGATGCAGGGCCGATCGCTCTTCGACGCGGGCTGCGGAGGCGGTCGCTACGCCATCCCGGCCGCCAAGGCGGGCGCCTCGCAGGTCCTCGGCATCGATTTCAGCCCGAGCATGCTCGACCTCGCGCGCCAGAAAGCGACGGCCGAAGGCGTCGGCAACGTCTGCCGTTTCGAGCTCGGCGACCTCCTGACCTACCAGGCGCCCGAGAAGAGCTTCGACTACGCGATCGCGATCGGCTTCTTCGACTACCAGAAGGACCCGGTGGCGGCGCTGAAGGCGCTCGCGCGGGTGGCAAAGCGCCGGGTGTTCGTCAGCCTTCCCAAGCGCTGGCACGTCCTGACCCCGCAGCGCTATGTGCGCTACACGTTCTTCCGCTGCTACATCCGCTTCTTCTCACGCGCGGACGTCGAGCAGCTCGCGGCGGCGGTCAAGCCGAAGAAGACCACGATCTTCGACATCGGCCGCGAGTACAACCTCCTGGTCGAGTTCGAGTGACCCCATCCCGAGCGCCCATATGGGCGCTCGGGTTCGTTTCGTGCGACGGCGACCGTCGGGAAACGCGGACGGTGGAGGGGATCGCCGGCGGGGCCTACGGAGCCGGAGCGCGCGAACGGCGCGTCGGCGGGAGACGGCCGCTCATAGCCCGATTCGGCGGAGCGCAGCAGTGCATGGCACTCCCGCGACTCCGCGCGTAGCGCACGACTTTCGAGGTGCGCTCCTGACCGAGATCGGCCCCGCCGCCGACCCCTCCACCGTTCGCCCTGACCGACGGTAATCGGAAGATGCAACCACCCATCGAGCTGGGCGCGCAGCGAGTCTTCCGAGCTGCGGCGTCACAGGTGCGCGGCGGAGGGGTCGCCCGCGGGGCCGATCTCGGTCAGGAGCGCGTCGCCGCAAGTCGTCCGCGCCGCGACCGTCGCCTGGTGATGGCCATGCGCTGCCTGCGACGCGCCGATCGATCTGCGAGGGACGGTCGCACGCGTCGCGCCGATCGCAGCGCCCCGGCTCCGTAGGCCCCGCCGCCGACCCCTCCACCGCGCGCGTTTCCCGACGGCCGCCGTCGCAGAAACACGGCGCACCGGCTCCGAACGAGGGGGCCGCGATCAGAAGTAGCCGGTCGGCGTCCCGCCGCCCTCGGGCTCGGAGGGCTCGTCTTTCTTGATCTCGCGGGCGGGAATCCACTTCCCCGTGATCATTTCCTTGTAGCCCATGCCCGGCCCGACCATCGGGTACACGTGGCCGTGGGTGTCGGTCATGACCTCGAGGAACGCAGGGCCTTTGGCAGCGCAGAACGCCTCGAGCGCCGGCCGGACGTCCTTCACCTCGGTCACGCGGCGCGCGAACGGGAAGCCGTCGGCCTCCGCGGCCTTGATGAAGTCCTTCTTGTGGAGGCTCTTGTCGGTGCCAGCGTAGCGGCTCGTGTAGAAGAGGTCCTGCCACTGGCGGACCATGCCGTCGCCGAGGTTGTTCAGCAGCAGCACCTTCACCGGGATGTCGTAGGTGGTGAGGGTCTCGAGGTCGCCCAAGTTCATGCGGATCGAGCCGTCGCCGTCGACGTCGATGACGAGCATATCGGGGTTCGCGATCTGCGCCCCGATCGCCGCCGGCAGGCCGAAGCCCATCGTGCCCATGCTGCCCGACGTGAGAAAGGTGCGCGGGTGCTTGAAATCGATGTACTGCGCCGCCCACATCTGGTGCTGGCCGACGCCCGTCGTGACGATGGCCTCGCCCTTGGTGATCTCGTTCAGCTGCCGCAGCACGTACTCGGCCTGGATGGCCGTCGACTGCGTGTCGTAGGCGAGCGCGTGGGCCTTCTTGAGCTTCGCGACGTGCTCGCGCCAGCGCCGGTAGTCCTTCTTGAAGCCGGCGCCGGCCTTCTGGAGCTGCGGGAGGCCGCGCTTCGCGTCGGCGACGTGCGACCAGTCGACGATCTTCACCTTGCCGATCTCGGATGCGTCGATGTCGAGGTGCGCGGTCGTAGCGTTGGGGGCGAACTCCTTCACCTTGCCGGCCACGCGGTCGTCGAAGCGCGAGCCGACCGCGAAGAGGAAGTCGCAATCCTCGACCGCGTAGTTGGCGTACGCCATGCCGTGCATGCCGAGCATCTGGAGCGAGAGGTCGCTCGTCGTGTCGACCGCGCCGATGCCCATGAGCGTCGTCACGACCGGGATGCCGAAGCGCTCGGCGAACGCGCGGAGCTCGGGTGCGGCCTCGCCGTTGATGACACCGCCGCCGCAGTAGAGCAGGGGACGCTCGGACTTGCCGAGGAGCTTGAAGAAGGCGTCGGCCTCGCTCGCCGAGATCTGCGTCTCCGCGAGCTCGTCGACGCGCTCTTGATAGCCGCGGACGGGGAGCAACCCCGAGCCCTTGAAGACGCCCATCGCGTTCTGCACGTCCTTCGGCACGTCGACGACGACCGGCCCCGGCCGGCCGCTGCGCGCGATGTCGAAGGCGCGCCGCATCGTCTCTTCCATCTTGGTCTCGTCGGTCACGAGGAAGACGTGCTTCGCGCAGGGCGCCATGATGTTGAAGACGGGCGCTTCCTGGAACGCATCGGTGCCCATCGCTGCGCGCGGCACCTGGCCGGTGATCAGGATCACCGGGATCGAGTCGGCTTGGCAGTCGCGGATCGGCGTCACCGAGTTGGTGGCGCCCGGACCCGAGGTTACGAGGAAGACGCCGACCTTGCCGCTCGAGCGGGCGTAGCCGGCCGCCATGAAGCCCGCGCCCTGCTCGGTCGCCGGGACGATCAGGCGGATCTCCTCTGCGGGCGTGTGGTTGGCGTTGTAGCGGAAGATCGCGTCGTAGGTCGGCAGGATGGCGCCGCCGCTGTAGCCGAAGATCGTGTCGACGCCCTCGTCGGCGAGGACTTGGACGATCATGTCGGCGCTGCTCATGGAGGTCCCGGCGAGCGGGTGCTTGGGCGCGGCCTCGGCGAGGGTGCGGGTGGGTTTGGCGACGGTCTTCATGGGGCCCACCCATAGCCTGATTCGCGGCGCGGCGCGAGGTTGAACGCGCCGTCCGAGGCGCCGCCGGACGGCGCCTCTGCGCGCCGATATGACGACCGTATCTATGCTGAATCGAGGCAGAAAATCGTCGGCGCGGCCCCGTCCGCGACCCGATTTGCTTTGAGCTCGCCGCGCCCGTCCGCGTAGCATTCGCCGCGCGTGCCGACGATCGCCGCGAGCGTCTCGCCCACCGCCCCGTCGCGACCACCGGTCGCGCGTGCGGCCCTCTGGTTGCTCCGCGACGTCACCCTGCCGTCGCTCCGCCGCCACCGTTTGCGTGCGCTGCTGACGCTGGTCGGGGTCACACTCGGCGTGCAGCTCGTCCTGACCATCCAGCTCGTCAGCCGTGCCACCTTTCGTTCCTTCGAACAGGTGTTCGCGACGATCGCCGGCAGCGCCGACCTCTCCGTGACCAACGGCGACGTCGGCGTGCCGGAGGCGCTCGTCGAGCCGATCGCGGCGGTGCCGGGCGTCGCGAGCGTGTCGGCGCTCGTGCGGGGCACGGTCGCGACCGAGTTCGGGACGCTCACGGTCTTCGGGGTCGACCTCCTCGGCGACCAGGAGCTCCGCGAGCGCCAGTTCGCGCGCCGCCACGTCCACATCGGCGACGAGCTCCGGTTCGTGAACGCGGTCGACTCGATCGCGCTCTCGACGTCGTTCGCCGGGATCGCGACGGACGGCGCTCCCGGGACCGAGGCGGTGCTGGACGTCACCGGGCCGAGCGGCCCGAGCCGGCTCGTCGTGCGCGGGGCCCTCGATCCCGTCGGACCTGCGACGCTCTTCGGCGGCGCCGTCGGGCTCGTCGATCTGCCGACGGCCCAGCGCCTCCTCGCGCGCCGCGACCGCGTCGACGAGATCGACGTCCTGCTGGCGCCGGGCGTCGACGGCGACGCCGTCCGGGCGCGGCTCGCCGCGCTCGTCGCGGGAAGCGGCACGCTCGCCGACCCGCGCGAGCGCCTGAGCGGCATCGCGGGACTGCTCGGCGGCCTCCGGACGATCTTCGCGATCACGAGCATCCTCGGCGTCACCGTGGGCGCGTTCCTCGTGCACCATGCCATGCGGAGTGCCGTCCTGCAGCGCCGGCGCGCACTCGCGGTCGCCCGCGCGCTCGGCTACCGCCGCAGCGCCGTCGCGGCGGCCGTGCTCGCCGAGGCCGCGCTGTTCGGCGTCGTCGGGTCCCTGCTCGGCGCGGCGCTCGCGGTCGTCGCCGCGCGGCTCGCGATCGACGTGGTCACCGGAGCGGTGAGCGTGATCTGGACGCGCGCGGGCGACGCGGCGATCGCGGTGGATGCGGCCGACCTCGGGATGGCGGTCGCGCTCGGGCTCGCGTGCGCCCTCGTCGCGGCGCTCGGGCCGGCGACGGCCGCGGCACGTCTCGACGTCGTCGAGCAGCTCCGCAGCACGAGCAGTCGCCTGCGGACGCCACTCGGCGGGCGCGCGATCGCGTTCGGTGTCGGCGCGTGCGTCGTCGCATGCCTCGCCTTCGCCTCGACTGCTCTTTGGCAACCGCTCGCGGCCGACCTCGCGGCGATCGGCGTCGGGTCGACCGCGATGACGATCGGCTACGCCGCGCTGGCCCCGCTGCTCTTGCGCGCAATCGTCGCGCCGCTCCGCCGCCTCCGAACGCGCTGGGGCGTACCGGTCGTGCTCGCGGCCGAGCATCTCGCCCGTGACCCCGTGCGCTGTCGCGGCACGCTCGGCGCGCTCATGGCGGCCTTCGCCTTCGTGCTGTGCGTGAGCGCCTTCGTGCGGAGTCTCAGCGGCACGATCCTCGGCTGGATGGATCAGGCGCTCGCCGCCGACCTCTTCGTCGGCGCGACGCCCGACCTGCCACTACCGTCGGCCCCGACGTTGCCGCCGGAGGTCGAAGCCGAGCTCGTGGCGATTCCGGGCGTCGCCGACGCACCCCCGACGCGCATCACGCTCGCGGAGCTCGACGGCACGATGATCGGGCTCAAGGCGACGCGCGTGCGGCAGCTGCGGACCTGGCCGTTTCCGGTGGTCGCGCAGCACCCCGACTACCTGCAAGCGTACGAGCGCGGCGACGCCGTGCTCGTGAGCGACAATCTCGCGTTCCGCTTCGGGTTCCGCGTCGGCGACCGCGTCGCGCTCGACTCCCCGACGGGCCGGCACGAGTTCGTGATCGGCGCGATCATCGTCGACTACACGATCGACGTCGGGACGCTGACCGTCGAGACCGACACCTACCGACGTCTCTGGCGCGACTCGCAGGTCTCGACGTATCTCGTCCACCTCGCACCAGGCGCGTCGGCCGCCGACGTGAGGGCACGCATTGCACGCGACGTCGGCGGGCGTCGCCCCGTGAGCGTGCTCACCGCGGCAGAGTTCAAGCGAACGACCGCGGAGGCCATCGATGCCGCCTTCGTGCTCACGTACGCGATCCAGCTGGTCGCTGCTTGTGTCGCCGGCATCGGGGTCGTGAACTTCCTGCTCGTGGAGATCGTCGATCGGCGGCGCGAGATCGGGCTCCTCCGAACGGTCGCGCTCGACCGCCGCCAGCTCGCGTCGACCTTCGCCGCCGAGGCGGCGCTCCTCGGGCTTGCCGGCGGCGTGCTCGCGATCGTCTGGGGCTGGCCGATCGCCTACATCATCGTGACGCACTCGGCGCGCATGGTCTCGGGGTGGCGCCTCGTGTTCGATTTTCCGTGGGGCATGGCGCTCGCGACACCGGCGGTCGTCGCTGCGACCGCCGCGCTCGCGGCCGTCGTGCCGGTCCGCGCCGCGACGCGCGCGTCGCTGAGCAGTCTCGTGGGGGTCGAGTGACGCCACCGGCCGCGGTCGCCCTCGTCGACGTCGCCAAGCGCTATCGGCAGGGCATGCGCGAGGTCGTCGCGGTGAATCACGTTTCACTGACGATCGCGCGCGGCGAGTTCGTGGCGCTCATGGGGCCGAGCGGCTCGGGCAAGAGCACGCTGCTGCACTTGATCGCCGGGCTCGACACGCCGAGCGCCGGCGAGGTCTTCCTCGACGGCATGGCGCTCTCGCAGCTCGGCGACGACGCGCTCACCGATCTCCGTCGGACGCGGATCGGCGTCGTCTTCCAGCTCTTCAATCTGCTGCCGAGCATCGACGCGCTCGAGAACGTCGCCCTGCCGCTCCGTGCGTCGGGCGTCGGCAGCGCGGGGGCGCACGAGCGGGCTCGGCGCGCGCTCGCGACCGTCGGCCTCGCGGCGCGTGCGAGCCATCTGCCGGAAGAGCTCTCCGGCGGCGAGATGCAGCGGGTCTCGATCGCCCGGGCACTCGCCATCGATCCCGTCGTCATCCTCGCCGACGAGCCGACCGGTAGCCTCGACTCCGAGACCGGACGCGAGGTGCTCGCGACCCTCCGCCGGTGCGTCGTCGACGCCGGAGTGACGGTGGTGCTCGTCACCCATGACGCGGCCGCCGCCGCGCATGCGGATCGCACGCTGCATATGCGCGACGGGCTACTCGTGGACGGGAACCGTCAGCGCTGAGGGCGTCGGCGCGGTCTCGGGTCCTCGCGCTGGCGCTCCTCGAAGTCTTCCGACGACGCCGGGTCGAGCTCCCAACGCTCGCGGTCGCGGCCTTCGATCTTTTCGGTCGTCGCGAGCGGCTTCTCGTCCTGCTCGACCACGCCGAGCGCGGCACCGATGCGGTCGACATCGTCCTGGCCGGGAAGGGGGTCGGAGCCGCCCGGCGTCTCCTCGCCGCTGTCGAGCCCATGGAAGCTCGCATCGCCGTCGCCGGCGGCGAACGCGATCTCCTTCGCCGCCCGCGGCGACATCGGCCGCGCGGTCTCCGCGACGTCGATGGGATCGGGCGTCCCCGGCTCGACGTCTGCCATCGGCACCTCGTCGATCCCGACGAGGGTGATCGGACGCGGCGCCGGGGTCTTCGACGCCGTCTTCGACGTCGCTCGCTGCCGTCCACTAGTGGTCGGCGCGCTCTTCTTGGTCGTTTTCGCGGCTTTCCTGGCCATGTGCGATTCCTCCTGCAGTACGAGCGTGCAGGATCCGCACCAGTTTCCGGCGCAGCGCGCCCACCGCCTTCGCTGGGCGTGCATGACGACCCGCGCAGGTTTTACACGTGCCGTGCGCGTTCCTACTCACGACCGCCGCGCCACGAGCGTCGCGGCCCGACACCGAACGCACCACGGCGCGATTCGCCTTGCGAGGTCGTCCGACCTCTGGTACCCCGTCCGAGTCGCCGAAAGGGCTGACAAGGGAAGCCGGTGAAAATCCGGCGCGGCTCCCGCCACTGTGAGTCGGAACGAACGCGCACGCAGGCCACTGCTCTCATCCGAGGGTGGGAAGGCGGCGCTAGTAGGCGGCCGACAAGCCAGGAGACCTAGCCCTCGAGGCAGTTTGCTCAACCGTCCCTCGGGAAAGTGGGGCCGGGAGCCATGATCGACGAACGCGAATACGAACGAGCGACGACCGGGCGAACCGTCCGGATGATCGCATTCCGTCAGGTGCCGAACCGGCGCGCGGCGGATCGATGCGTTTCGAACGCGAACGACGGTCCGCATCCTGCGCCGACACTGCGAGGGCCCAACGCGACGTCACGGGAAGTGGCGTCGAGGAGGACCTCATGGGTACGCATCTCTTCCGCTCGCTCGCGCTGCTGCCGCTCCTAGCCGCCACCGCGCTTCCGGCGTCGGCCGCCATCACCACCTCCGAGCCGCTGTTCATCAATGGTCCGCAGATTCCGCTTCCGGACGTGAGCGCAACGGACCTGGTGATGGGTGGTGCCTCGCTTTTCGTCGGCCAGGGGACGTTCGGAGCCGGCACCCAGTCGATCCTCCGGCGCGATCCCGACGGCACGACGACGACCGTCGTCGCCAACCTGAACTCGATCGGCGGTCTCGCCTTCGACGACGCGAACGACCTCCTGTTCTTCACGGACAACGGCTTCGAGATCGCGGGCGCGACGAACGGCGACACCGTGTACGCACTCGCGAACCCACGGACGGTCGCGGCGCCGATCGACGCGGCGACGCTCGTGGTGGTGCCGAGCGGGTCGATCCCGTTCGCGCAGGCGGTCCACGTGCTTCAGGACGGCAGCCTTCTGGTCGGCGACGCGGCGGGTCCCGGCTTGGGACGGGTGGTGAAGGTCACCGGCGGCGTGCCGACCAACTTCATCACCGGCCTCGACTACGTCGCCGGCATCACGACCAATTTCCCGATTCTGTCGGGCACTCCTCAAAGCTTTCCCGACACCGTCCAAGTCGGCAACGTCAATGGTTCGTTCGTCGCGTCGATTCTGAAGTTCTCCCCGACGGGTACCCCGCTCGGGACCATGAACGGAACCCCGATCCCCGGCGCGCTCGACCAGACCTCCTCCTACGGCGGCAACGTCCTCGTGAGCGGCGGCTCGACGCTCGTCCAGGTCGTGCAAGCGGGCGGCGTCCAGGAGATTGCGTCGGGCTTCGGCTTCTCGAGCGGCGTCGCCTACGACCATCCGGCCGGGCGCGCTCTCGTACTCGACTTCGGCGCCGACTACGTCGACACCATTCTGAACGTGCTCGACATGACGCCCGGCGGGAAGAAGAAGCAGGAATGCCTGGTCGAGCAGTGGGGTAACCCCTTCGACCGCAGCAAGAGTCCGGGGTTGATTGGACTGCCGCGTTGGACGTGTACCGACGGTGACCCGAAGTGCGACCGCGACCTCGCCGTGAATGGCAGCTGCTCCTACACGGTCGGGACGTGCGTGCGCCTGCTCGACACCCTCCGGGGCTTCGCGTGCACGCCCGTCGACGTCGAGACGGTGACGATCACGAGCAAGAAGCTCCCCGCCGCGGCCGCCGCGATGCAGGCGGAGGTGAACGCGCTCCTGCCCGCGACGACGGCGCGCTGCAGCGAGACGACGCTCGTCACGGTGCCGGCCGACCATCGGACGCGCACGATCAGCTTCGATGCACGCAACGCCGACGGGAAGCGGCTCGACAAGGACACACTGAAGCTACGCTGTCTGCCGTAGGGGGAGGCACCACCATGCGAAGGCGAGCGCGCGCGACCATCCGACGGCAGTTTCGATCGTCACGATCGAGGTGCCGTGCCGCCGGTGTCCGTGCGCTCGCCGTCGCGGCGGCGCTCGTGGGCACCGCGATACCCTGGGCGGCGCTCGCCGACCCGTGCCTCGACGGCGTCGTGAGCTACACCGTCGGGCAGAACGGCGGCTACAACGCCGGGGAAGGCGGCACCGACGATTTGCTGCCCGACATCGTGCTCGGCTCGCCGTACGGCCTCGGCCTCAACGCCGGCTCGCTCGACGTCGTCTCGCTCGGGAACGGCGGCGCGATCACGGTCGCGTTCACCGACAACCGGATCATCGACGGATCCGGCCCGGACTTCACGGTCTTCGAAAACCCGTTCAACTCGCCCGGGCTCGGCATTTTCACCGAGGTCGCCATCGTTGCGGCGAGCGCCGACGGGGTGAGCTTCGTCGAGTTCCCGCACGGGCAGGATCTCTCCGGGCTCGCGGGCCGCGTGCCCGTGTACGCCAACCCGGACGCGAACCAGATCGATCCGCGGGACCCCAGCGTATCCGGCGGCGATCAGTTCGACTTGGCCACGATCGGGCTCACGAGCGCGCGCTATCTCCGCATCACCGACGCCGGCGCGGCGATCGACGACGTGGGCAATCACTTCCCGACGCCCGGTCCGGGGAAGTCGGGCTTCGACCTCGACGCGGTCGTGGCGATCCACTCCGAGAACACGTGCGCCGCCTGCTGCGACGCCGACGGCAACGGCGTCGTGAAGCCGAACGACGTCCTGCTGCTGCTCCGTGCGGCCTCCCGCTTACCCGTCGGCGTGAACCTCTGCGGCGCGGCGCCCTGCACCGGCCGCGCCTGCGGCGATGCCAACGACGACCGTGCGCTCACGGCCGCCGACGTGCTGCTGTGTCTGCGGCTGGCGTCGGGGTTGTCGACGCCGATCGCGCTCTGCGCCACCGGTGATTGCGACTTCCAATAAGCGTACCCGGAGAAGGGTTGCCGTGATCGTGAGCATGCTGACCGCGACGGCGACGCCCGGGTTCGCGCAGGATCGCGAGATCTGGCCGACGGATCCTCTGCTTGGCACGATCGAGGTCCGCGCCACGCGCGAGCCCGAGGCCACCGTCCGGGACGAGAGCGCGTTCGCGACGGTCGTGCCGATTGCCGATCAGCCGGCCGAGGGCGAGACGCTGACCGACGTGCTCGACGAGACCGTCGGCGTGCAAGTGCGGCGCTACGGCGGCCTCGGCGACTTCGCGACCGTCTCGATCCGCGGCAGCACGCCGGGGCAGGTCGGCATCTTCTTCGATGGGGTCGCGCTCACGCGCGCGCGGAGCGAGACCGTGAACCTCGCCGACCTCCCGTTGGATCAGCTCGGGCGCGTCGAGGTCTATCGCGGCGTCTCGCCGCTCGCACTCTCGTCCTCCGCGCTCGCGGGTGCGATCAACCTCGTGTCGCGCGCCCCCGACGACGTGCCGCGCTTCTCGCTGATCGCGGGCGGCGGCTCGTTCGGGACGCGCAAGGTGAGCGCCGCGGGCGCGATGGCGCGCGGCGCGCTCGCCGGCCTCGTGTCGGCGACCTACCTCGGGAGCGACGGCGACTTCACGTTCGAGGACGACAACGGCACGCTCCAGAATTCCGACGACGACCGCGAGACGACGCGCAAGAACAACGCGTTCGACTCGGCCGAGGTGCTCGCGAAGCTGCGCTATGGACTCGCGGACGGCGGCGCGCTCACCGGGCTCACGGAGCTCTTTGCGAACCACCAGGGCGTCCCCGGCATCGGTGCGTTCCAGTCGGACGACGCGTCGCTCCGCGACCTCCGGAGCCTCAGCTACCTCCGCGTCGAGCGGCCACGGCTCGCCGAGCTGCCGGTCGGTCTCAGCAGCACGGGGTCCTTCGTCTTCGAGCGCGAGCGCTATCGCGACGTGACGGGCGAGATCGGCCTCGGGAACGTCGCGACCGACAACCGCACGTACTCGGGCGCGCTCGACAACCTCTTCACGAGCCAGATCGGACGGCACGCGCTGGAGTTCCGCCTCGACGTCGGCGGCGAGGTGTTCACGCCCGAGGACACGCTCGCCGACGACGCGAACGGTCCCGACCAGAGCCGCGTCCGCTTCGCCCTCGCGGCCGGCGACACCATCGGGCTCTTTGCCGACCGCCTGCTCGTGCAGCCGACGATCCGCTGGGAGCATCTCCACGACGACTTCACCGGCAGCGTCGAGACCGGCGGGCAGATCCAGCGCGAGAGCCGGAGCCGCACGCGCGACCTCGTGAGTCCGCGCCTCGGCCTCCGCGTCGACGCCGTGGAGGGCCTCGTGTTCAAGGCGAACGTCGGACGCTCCGAGCGCGCGCCGAACTTCACCGAGCTGTTCGGAAACCGCGGCTCGATCCTCGGCAACCCCGAGCTCGACCCGGAGCACGGCATCAACGCCGACCTCGGCTTCGTCGCGACCCGCGAACGGCTCGGCCCGGCACGTCGGCTCCGGCTCGAGGGGGTCGGCTTCGTGGCGGTGGTCGACGACCTGATCGTGCTGGTGCAGAACTCGCAGCGGACGGCGATCTACCGGAACGTCGACCGCGCCCGCACGGTCGGCGCCGAGCTCGCGACGAGCGTCGACCTCTTCGAGCACCTCCGCCTCGGCCTCAACTACACGTACCAGGACGCGCGCGACGAGAGCGGCATCCCCGCGCGCGACGGCAACCTGCTGCCGGGTCGGCCGCGTCACGACCTCTACCACCGCGCCGAATACCGCCGCGAGGAAGGCCGGCTCTTCTACGAGCTGAGCTTCGTCGCCGAGAGCTTCCTCGACCAGGCGAACTTCCTCGTCGTGAACGCGCGCGCGATCCAGACGGTGGGCGTCGAGGCCGAGGTCGCCGCGCTCGGCCGCCGGTTCGCGAGCGATCTCCTCGCGCGCGTCCCGCTCGTCGCGACGTTCGAGGTCCGGAACTTCACCGACAACCAGGTCGAGGACGTTGCGGGGTATCCGCTGCCGGGGCGGGCGTTCTTCGCCAGCGTGCGGTGGGCGTGGCAGGGACCCGCGCCGAGCGCGGACAAGGACGGCGGCCGTGGCTGAGCGCACGCTGCTCGTCGTGCTGCTCGCCGCCGCGCTCGCCGGCTGTAGCTCGGGCGGCGTCGAGGACCACACGCCGAGCGAGCAGCCGCCGCCGCTCGAGGGGACGAGCGCCTTCGTCGTGACGAGCGACTTCCAGACCGGCTCGTTCGCGGTCTTTCCGGTGCTGCAGCCCGACGCGGTGGCGCGGAACGTCGCGCGCATCCACAGCGACGCGGTGGCGCGCGTCCACGACGGCGTCGTCTACGTCGTGAACCGCCTCGGCGGCGACAACATCCAGGCGATCGATCCCGCGGCCGGCTACGCGACCCGCTGGCAGTGCTCGGTCGACAACGGCTCGAACCCGCACGACATCGCGTTTGCCGCGCCGGACAAGGCGTACGTGACGCGCTACGAGCGCGCGACGGTCCTGATCGTCGACCCGACGACGGGTCCCGACTGCGCCGGCTTCGTGCGCGGGGAGATCGACCTCGCCGCCTTCGCCGACGGCGACGGGCTCCCCGAGATGGATCAAGCGGTCGTGATTGGCGGCCGCCTGTTCGTGACCCTGCAGCGGCTCGACCGGCGGAACTTCTTCCGCCCGACGGAGCGGAGCGTGCTCGCCGTCATCGACGTCGCGACCGACGCGGTCGTGGGCGAGATCGTGCTCACCGGGACCAACCCGTTCGCCGAGTCGGCCGGGCTCGCTCCCGACCCGGCGACCGGGAAGATCGTGCTGACGGAGGTCGGCGAGTTCGGACGCGCCGACGACGGCGGCGTCGAGCGCGTCGATCCGGCGACGCTCACGGCCGAGGGGTTCTTCGTGACCGAAGCCGACCTCGGCGGCAACGTGAGCGACGTCGTGATCGTCGACGCGCACCAGGCGTACGCGATCGTGCTCGACGAGGTGGCGCGGAGCCGGCTCGTCCGCTTCGACCCGACGAGCCGTCAGGTCGTGAAGACGCTCGCGTCCGCGGACGAGTTCCTGGTCGACATCGAGCGCGGGCCCGACGGCGCCACGCTGTACCTCACGGACCGGACGCTCAAGCGGCCCGGCATCCGGCGCTTCGCGCTCGCCGACGACAGCGAGATCGCGCCGTCGCCGATCGACACCGGCTTACCGCCCTTCGACGTCGTGTTCGTGAGCGGCCCGTGAGGCGGAGAGGGGAACAGATGCGCAGAAGACGACGTCGGACCGGGTGCCTCGTCCTATTGGCCGCGCTCGCCGTGGGATCGTTCGGCGGCGTCCGCGCGGCCGCTGCGGCCGATCCCGTCGTGAAGTGCCGGCAAGCAGTGCTGCGCGGCGCCGCGAAGCTCGCGCACGGCCGGCTCGTGGCGCTCCGGAAATGCGAGGACGCGAAGCGCGCCGGCAAGCTCCCCGCGCTCGTGGTCTGCCGCGACGAGCGCCGGGTCGCGGGCGCGTTCGCGAAGGCGCGGACGAAGCTCGCGAGCGCCGTCGATGCCGCCTGTGGCGGGGCTGACAAGCGCTGCGGTGGCGTCGACGACCTGACGCTCGCGGCGATGCAATGGCCGAGCGCGTGTCCCGAGCTCGAGGGCAGCGGCTGCGCCGCGCCGCTCGCGAGCTGCGCCGACGTGCCGGCATGCGTCGGGTGTCTCGCCGACGCCGCGGTCTCGCGCGGGATCGATCTCGTCTATGCCCCGTTCCTCTACGTCGATCCGGATACGACCGCGGACCCGAAGGCCGCGAAGCGGATCGCCGCCTGCCAGAAAGTGCTGGCGGCGAGCGCTGTGACCCTCGCGGACAAGAGGCTCGCCGTCGACGCGGCGTGCCTCGCCGGCCGGCTCGCCGGGAAGCACGACGGCGCGTGCCCGCTCCCCGGCGACGGCACGAGCGCGAAGAAGCTCGCCGCGGCACGCGCCACAGCCGACGCGAAGGTCTGCAAGGCGTGCGGCGGCGCCGACAAACGATGCGGCGGGGAGAGCGACGTCGCGTTGGCGCTCGTCGGCGTCGCGCCTGCCTGTCCCGGCGTCGGCGCGTGCGCGCCGGCGATCACGAGCGTTGCCGACCTCGTCGCCTGCCTCGAGTGCACGGCCGCGGCGCGGGCGGAGTGCGCGCTCGCGGGCGCGGCGCCCGGCGTCGCCGAGTATCCGCCCGGATGCGCCGCCGTGCCGCCGACGCCGACCCCGACCGCCACGCCGGTCCCGACGGAAACGCCGGTCGCATCGCCGACGATCACACCCACGCCGACCGCGACACCACCGCCGATCTTCTGCGCCGCGGAGAGCTCCGGGAGCGCGACCACGACGCTCACGATCGGGCTCGCGACCGGCGGTACGCCGGTCAGCGCCGCCGACCTGATTCTCGAGTACGACCCGCACCTGATCCGCTTGCCGGGGGTCGAGGAAGCCGCGGTGCTGCCGCGCGTCGCCGACCTGACCGCAGGAAAGCTCGCGAGCAAGGGCGCGCCCAACAGCGAGGATGCCGACGGCGATCGCGAGCCCGACCGCATGCGCTTCACGCTCGTGTCGGTGCAGGGTGTGACCGGCGACGTCCTGCAAGTGACCTTCGACCGCTGCGCGGGGGCGCGTCTCTCCGCTGCGGCCGACTACCAATGCGTGGCGAGCGGCGCCATCGGGACCGACGCGGTGACGAAGGTCCCGACGACGTGCACGCTCGCCATCGTACACGCCCCATGAAAGCGACGCATCGATGACGGCGATACGAACGATCGTGTTGATGATGGCGATGGCGGCGACGCCGGCGTTCGCCGCCGATCGCTGCGGCGACGCAGACGGCAACGGGGCCGTGACCGTGACCGACGGCGTGCAGGTGCTGCGCGCTGCGGTCGGGCTCGGCAGCAGCTGCACGCTCGCGCGCTGCGACCTCGACGACAGCGGCGCCGTGTCGGTGACCGACGGGGTGAACGTGCTGCGCGATGCCGCGGGCCTGCCGGTGAACCTCGCCTGCCCGGGCGAAACGCCGGCCTGCACCGCGGCGACCGTGCGCGTCACGCTCGCCGCGCCGCAGCCGATCGGCGCCGCGACGCTGACGCTCGACTACCCGGAGGGCCTCGTGACGCTGCCGGGCAGCGGCGACGCTGCCGCGGCGCGCGTGACGATCCTCACGGGCGGGTCGCTCGTCAACGACGGCTCGCCGAACGACCGCGACGACGACGTCACGTTCACGCTGATCTCGAGCGAGGGCGTGGGCGCCGGGGAGCTGCTGAGCGTGCGCTTCGATTGCCTCGCCGGCGCCCCGACGGCCGCGCAGTTCGGTTGCACGGTCGCCGACGCCACGGCGCCTGACGGTCTCACCCCGGTCGCAGGCGCGGGCTGCACTGCGACGGTGACGAGCGAGTAGACCGACGAGCGGACGAACGTGGGAACCCCGGCCGACATGTGGCGCAGCGACCGGCGCGGAGCGCGGCTCGCCTCCGCGTTCGCGGTGTCGCTGCTCTGTCACGCGTCGCTGCTGCTCGCGATGCGCGGCTGGCGCACGGACGTGCGCGTCCTGCCCCCGCTCGTCGTGACGATGCTCGAGCGCGGCGGCGGTGCCGGGGCGGCGCAATCGCGCGCGGC
>JANNPN010000403.1:0-20090 GCA_031400185.1 Polyangiaceae bacterium | reverse complement strand
AGCAGCGCCATCGTTCCATCGTCGCGATCGTTGGGCACGAAGAAGCCGGCGCCGTTCGAGGAGCACACCACGCCGTCGGCGCTGCCCGCGAATCCGCCTTTGGCGAGCGGGTACGCGACGTCGATGTCGAGCCCCTGCAGCTCCGCGGTCGCCGTGAAGATGAAATGGACCGTGACCGGCATCGCCGGCAGGCGCGGCACGCCGGTCGCGCGCGGCGCGGCCGGCAATCCGATCGCGGCGCGCGCCACGCTGACGGCGTCCGCGATCGTCACCGCGCCGGTCGCATCGACGTCGCAGGAGGGCAGCGTGCAGCCGGTCGCGAGACCGCTCGCGGCGCGAAACACCTGCACGCCGTCGACGACGCTGACGGTTCCATTCCCGTCGACGTCCCCGACGAGACCGGCCGCGACGGGGCCAACTGCGCCGAAACACAGGGCAAGGCAGAGCGAAGCGAGTGGGAGGAAGCGCATGGCCGGCACCCTGCCCCGGCGGACGGACGAGCGTCAAGGAGAAGCGGCACGGTCGACGAGGAAATATTCCGAGACGTCATAGTGGTTCCGTCGAACGCGCGATTTGCTATCCCTCCCGCATGCCCGACGATGACGTGACCGCGGAGCTCGAGCGGCTCCGGGCCGAGAACGCGCAGCTCAAGCGCACCGCCAACCGAGGAGTGTCGCTCAAGGTCAGCGAGAAGGGCGGCCTATCGGTCTACGGCCTCGGCCGCTTCCCAGTGACCCTCTACAAGGAGCAGTGGACGAAGCTCCTCGACATGGCCGACGACATCCGCGCGTTCATTCGCGCCAACGATGCGAGCTTGAAGACGAAGAGCTGACGCGCTCACAATCCCGACGGCAACAGATTTCCCGTGGCCAATCTCGCGACGGCGTCCGCGTGGGGGAGGGCCGGCCACGGGACGTCGGCGCGTCTCGTGGCCGATGACTCGGAGCCGCCGGACGCGACGCGAAATGATCTTCTTCGTGCAGACGCTGGGCACGTTCGACACCGGGCGCTCTGCCTGACGCTCACGATTGTCGCCGACCGCTAGCCGGCGCACACCTCGTCGAGCGCGCCGCTTCCGCTGCTCGCGCGCGCCGCAGCCTGTTCTGTCGTCGACGCGTTCGCAGTTTCAGCGGGGCAGTAGCGATCGCCCACCGATACCAGGAACGGCGGCGCGCCCGCCCGGACGCCGAGTGCCCATTCGATCGCGTGCGGCGCGACGCCCGACGCACGGATGGTATCGTCGTGGATGCCGTGGAGATGGTGCGCCGCGCAGACGACGGTCCGGTTGTCGCGCCGGTTGTCGCCGCCGCGTGAACGGAAGCGGATGTGGTGGTCGTGGAGATTCCGCCGCGAGCTGCATGCCGGCACCGTGCAGCGCCATCCGTCACGAGAGAAAACCGGGTCGTGATGGCGCGGCGTGCTTTCCCAATGTGTGATCACATGGCGGAGCAATCGTTCGAGCGCCATCCACCGCGGTTCCGGAGGCTCCACGAAGGCATCGAGCACGTCGCGAAGAAGTGCAACTACTGATGCCGGAGCGGTGAACCGGATCTCCGCGTCGCACACCTCGAGTCGTCGATCAGGCGCGGACGGGGGATGCCAATCCGCGGCACCCGCGCGCGAGCCGTCGGCGTGCGCACGGATTTGCAGTTGCGGGTCGAGTGACGAATCGCGGCACTTCTCCGCCGCCGTGATCGCCACCACGGGCGAGGGCAACCAGCTGTCGACCGGAGGCGGCGCAAACGACGCGCCCGGCCCGAGCGCGTCGCGCGACGCCAGCACCCACTCGACCTCGTCGTTCAGCCGCCGCACGGTGACGGACTCGGCACGCGCGATCCACGCGCCCGCGTTCGTACGGTCGAGCACCGGCAGCAGCGAGAGCGCGCGGACCCACGACACCCGGCCGTCGCGATAGGCACGGCCGAAGTCGTCGCTCCGGAGCGTGGCCTTCTCGATCTTGAGGAGCGCCCACGCTTTCCGAACCGAGAGGCCGAGGCGTTCACGTACGTAGACTTCGAATGACGCATGACCGAACGATCTATGGAGACGGTGATCCACGACGACCCGCAGGAGGCGGCCGATCCGTGGCTCGAGGGTGCGGAGCGCGCGCATCGCTTCGACGAGTCGCGCGTCGAGCGCTAAGGGGTCGGAGGAAAGAGGGGGCGCACTCGACACAACCGGCTCGCTCGAAGGCGCCTCGGTCGGGGGAGGAGGCTCGGTTGGGGGAAACGCAACCAGGGATGGTTTTGAATCGTGTGCCGCACCCCTCGTCCGCCGAGCGCGACGCGCCAGGCGAACGGCCGCGAGCAGCGCGCGGTCGCCCATCGACGCCCCTGGCGGCCGACCCGAGGAGCCCTCGGCGGCCACGATCTCGGCGGCACGCCACTCCGCGAGCGGCTCCCCCGCGATGCGGGAGGCGAGCTCGAGGGCGCGCCGCCAGAGCGCACGGACGCGAGTCGGGCAGACGAACCGCCATCGTACCGCGGACTCACCGTCGATCTCGTTCGGCTCGCCATCCGGGTCCGCGGGAACACCGTGCGGCTGCCGGGTGCTGCGCGCGAGGCGCTCGAGGGCTTCGACGGTCGATCGTCGCGCCAGCGCGAGCCACTGCTGTTCGTCGGCCGCGACGGCGACCTTGCAGATCGCGCGCGCCTGCGCCCACGAGAGCTCCGAACGATCGTAGGCGCGCGCGACCGCGGGAAGCGCGTCGAGGCGGGTCGCCAGCCACGCCGCGCTCTGAAGCGTCCGCGCCGACACGCCGAGACGCTCACTCGCGTAGTCGGCGAGCCTCACGAACCCAAGCCGACGATACGGTCGCCCGCGCACGAACGCCCGCGCCGCACAGCCGAGCTCCCGCCGCATCGCCGCCTCGCTCCGGCACGCGAGGCGAAGCTCGAGGTCGACGCTCGCCGCGAAGCGCGCCCGCTCGGACTGCAGCGCGCGGTCGGTGTCGGTCGATGGTCGCCGGCGCAACCGGGCGGAAGGGCCGTCATCACCGCCATCGGCACGCCGCAGCCGGCGCACCACCCCGCGCAATCCAATGAAGCGCCGCGGCTGGCGGCGGTTGGCGGAGGGGAGCATGCGGGTCCTTCCTCGATTCCGATACGGAAGAGCTATCTTAGACGTCTCGAGGTTTGACAGGCGAAGATTAAGCGAAGACACGCTGTGTGTCAACAAGTTTTTCTGCCTCAGTGGCTCGAGCGTCTCGACCATGAGAATCGTGTCCGCGATCGCTCGCGCGTCGCAGAGGTGCGGCTGGAGCCGATATCTTGACGCCTAAGAGCATACGGATTAGCGTCTTTTGTATGCGGACGACCCTGGACATTCCTGAGCCACTCATCGAAGAGGCGCGCCGGCTGCTGGGCTTCAAATCCAAAACGGACACGGTCGTGCTCTCGCTTCAGGAGATGATTCGCCGCAAACGGATCGAGGAACTGAAGGAGCTCATGGGGTCCGTGCGTCTGGAGATCGACATCGATCGCTCCAGGCGTCGCCCGCGTCGACGGTCGTGATCGTCGTCGATACGTCGGTGTGGGTCGCGGCGCTCCGCCGGGCCACCAGTTCGGAGGCGCAACACCTCGAAGCATTGCTCGACACCGATCAGGTTGCTCTCGTGGCGCCAGTGCGGATCGAGATTCTGTCGGGCGCCTCACGCCGCGATCGCCCACGCCTTCGCCGGGCGCTCTCGGCCCTACCCGTCTTCTTCCCGGGCGAGAGCACGTGGGCGCTTGTGGAGAAATGGGTCGACCATGGGGGAGACGCGGGCCAGCGCTTCGGCGTCGCCGATCTCCTGATCGGCGCGATCGCCGCGGAGCGCGGGGCGACCGTGTGGTCACTTGATGCCGACTTCGCGCGAATGGAGCGGCTCAAGATGGTCCGCCGGCACGCGTCGCCCTGAGAACCGGACCCCGGGAGTTGTGGGGAATCTCCCACGCGTCGCCCCGACCCCACCCGCTCGTGCTCGCCTTGCGAGTAGTAAGCCGCTGCTACTCCTGCCCTGGGTCGTGAATCTCGATGCGAAGGCCGAATCCCTCGTACGATTCGAGGAAGGCTCCGAGCTCCTCCCAGGACAGCACAGCATCATCGACGATGAGCGAAGGGCCGACACCGTCTCCATAGGTCAGTTGCCCGCGGAGCACGTCGGTGAGGAGATTGAGCCGCCCGGCTTCGTCGCGTACGAGCTCCCGTCGGGCCAGCCGTTCGCGGACCCGTTTTCGAATCTCGCCCCAGGGTGGCATCTCCTCGAACTTCACTGGGAGCACGAAGCGAAGCCCGCTCGGCTCCCCGTCGAGAATCTCACGCGCCTCGAGAAACTGGCCTGCTGCGTAGACCATGAGTCGAAAACGTCGGCGCTTGCCCGTACAATCGATGAAGTCTTCGAGCGTGTCGTCGTCGGGCATCTTTGTTCTCCTCTTGGATACGGAGGCGAAGCGACGCGTCGGGCCAGAAATCGAGGCCCGTGGGGACCCACCACCTACTGGGGTCCCAAGGATCCACCCCTCGATTTCAGCAACCTTGCGGATCGGCGGTTCGAGGGGTGGTTCGAGGAACGCCGGCAAACTGCCGTTGAGATCGGCATCGCGAAGCCACGCCGCAACCGCATACGCGTCATGTTGGTCTGGCGTTCGGTCTTTGGGCGGATAGCTTCGATTCCACAGCGACGGGTAGACCTCGACCACCGTCGATCGTCCGGCTGGAACACGCCAGCCGTCGAACGGCCAGAAGTGCAATCGCGCGCCCAGCCGTCGGCGCAGATAGAGCAGCCAGGGAAGTCCCGAGTGGGTAGACTTCGCCACCGACCCCTGGACGTCGAAATGGAAGACGGATTTTGCGGACCCAGCCTGAAGTTCCGTCAATCGCCGCCACCGCGTGTTTCCTGAACGAGCGGCGCCGTTTCCGTGCGATCCGTCGCGCACGAAATCCACGTAGATATTGTCGTGGTCGGTAGGCCAGTGGTGCTGAAAGTCTTCCAGAAACCCCTGCCAATCTGGTGGCAGCCCGTAACTCTCGAAGTACCGAAACGGAAACGAGAACCCATGGTCGATGCCGACGATCGTCGGGCGGTCCTCGGACAGCCGCTCGGCCAGCCATTCCGCAATGCCTCGCCGCGTCCAATACTTGCGGGGGCTCGGTGGTGGCAGCACTTCTACCGGCTGCGACTCCCGATCCGCCAAGTAGATGCGCAACCCCCTCAGACTGGACGTCGGTGTCTCGGCGCCCGAATAGTCGATGCCGATGTAGCGCATGAAAGCTGCGCTACCGTTGGTCTCAATTTCCAGGTTATCCAAGAAGAGCTCCGGCGCCACTCCCGAGCGTTGTCGGTGGTTCAGGGCTAAGTCGAACCGAGTTCGCGAAGAATCGCCTCCACGCGCGCTCCTACTCTGTTTCCGCGGACACGCGTCAGCCCCCCGCCCCAGGCGCACGTGTCCAAGAGAGCTTCACGTAGCCGCGTCGACCACCAAAGGCACCACGCGTTCGTGCTCCACGAGACGGCGGGCGTACACAAGACACGCCCGCACGTCGTCAGGCACGAGCCACGGATAGCCCTGGCAAATCGTTTCGGCGGTGTCGTCCGCGGCCAGCATGGCAAGCACATGCTCCACGGCGAGCCTGCGTCCACGGATGATCGGCTTGCCGCCAAAGATCGTCGTGTTCACGGTGATCCGCTCTAGGAGCTTGTCTTCGTCCATGGAATGCCCTTCCTCTCGGCGGCCCTAGCACGTGGACGAGCCGCCATTCGACCCCCGCTGCAGCAGGACGGAGCTGTCCGTTTCTGACTACGTCGCCGTGAGTTGGGAATGGCGACAGCAAGGAAGCGCGGTCGGCCTCACAACGCCGTAGCCTCGGGCGAGAATTCGGTCGCGGAGGTAAGGACTGAGGCCGCGATCCGAAACGACATCTACCGGGCGTCCGAGCAAGTGCTCGAGATCCCGAGACAAGCCGACGAGATCGAGGAGGGAGCGGCCGGGTTCCATGCTGACGAGCACATCGATGTCACTCTCGTCGCAAGCCTCACCTCGGGCCGCCGAGCCGAAGAGGCGCACGTTGTGAGCCCCGTAGGCAGCGGCGAGCCGAAGGATCTGCGGTCGGTTCCGCGTGAGCAGGGCTGTAACGTCCCTGACGAGGAACTCTACCCCATGCATGCCAGTTCCGACCAGCAGCGCAGTTCCGTACTCTGTCGCCGCGGACCCGCTGCGCACAGCATCACGCGACCCGACGCCAACTTCGCGCGCCAAAAGTGCTTTTGCGAATTCGGGCCGAGTCGCAAAGCCACTCAGCGATCTTGGCTCAGCCGCCGCTTGGTTCGTTCCGCCTGCAGGGCGCTTGCACGCTGAAGCTTTACCTCGATCATTGCCGCCTCGTCGGTGAGATGCAGGAACTCCTTCGTGCCGTTCAACTTCCACCCGGCGGCTTCGAAACGTTCTTGCTTGGATGGCTTCATATGCGAGTCATTTACTGGAACGACGTCGATTCGTGGAGACCGATTGACGCAGCGACTTCGATAGTGCGCCCGGAGGGAATTGAACCCCCAACCTACAGATTCGAAGCGGCCATCATTGGCAATATACTGATCTGCTATGAAACATGATGAACACCAGCATCGTGATATGTATTCACTCTCTACGCGCCTTCTGCTAGTGCAGAGGCGTTCGCGCGATTGCGGGCTGTTTATGTCTGGCGGTTACCCCTGGGCTACCGGCCAACGCCGCCCGAAGCGCACAGATTCGGAGAGTGGAACGATGCCCCGCATGACGATGACAGACCGGTCGATCAAGGCGCTCCAAGGGCGTCCCGGCTTCTCGGTCGACTACTTCGACGCACGTCTCCCGCGCTTTGCCATGCGCATCACCGAGAAGGGGAACAAGTCCTGGATCATCCTCTACCGGCATGGGGGTCGCCTCCGGCGCATGACGCTCGGGCCGTACCCAGCCGTGAGCCTCGCCGACGCGCGGGAGCTCGCCAAAGCGGCATTCCATCTCGTCGCCGCCGGACGCGATCCCGCGACCGAGAAGCACATCAACCGTGAGGCGCCGACGTTCGCAGAGCTCGCCCAGGAATACATGGAGCGCCACGCCAAAGTCCGAAAGCGCGAGCGGTGTTGGCGTGAGGATCAGCGTCTCATCAATCGCGAGTTCCTCCCGCGTTGGCGCCACTGGAAGGCCCAGGACGTCAAGCGCCGCGACATTCAAGAGCTGCTCGATGAAACGGTCGCACGAGGCGCTCCCATCCAGGCGAACAGCAACTTCGCGCTCATCCGCAAGATGTTCAATTTCGCCGTGCAGCGCGAAATCGTCGCCATCAGCCCATGCATGGGCATGGGGCGACCCACGCGGCCACGGCAGCGCGACCGGGTCCTCAGCTACGACGAGATTCGCACGCTGTGGCTGGCGCTCGACGCGTGCCCACCTGTCGTCGCCGACGTGCTCCGACTCGAGTTACTCACCGCGCAGCGTGGTGGTGAAGTGCTCGCCATGCGCTGGGAGGACCTCGATCTGGCAGCCGGGTGGTGGATCATACCTGCCATGTACGCCAAGAACGGTCGGAGCCATCGGGTGCCCCTGAGCCCACAAGTCGTCGCTATTCTGGACCGCCGCAGACTCCCAGACACGGACTCGCCCTGGGTGTTTCCGAGCGCCCGCCGCAAGAGCCGGTCGCTCACGACCATCGTGAACGACGTCCGTGAACTCCGGATCGCCCTGGGGTTCTTCTTCAATCCCCACGACCTCCGGCGGACAGCCGCGAGCCACATGACTGGCATGGGAATCCCGCGCCTGACGGTGGCGAAACTGTTGAACCACGTCGAGACCGGGGTCACCGCGATCTACGATCGCTACTCATACGACCCGGAGAAGCGACGGGCGCTGGTGGCCTGGGGGGCTGAGATAGAGCGGATCGCGAGCACGACTCCGAAGTCGCAAGAGTCTACCGGGGCAACCGAATCTCTCGATGGCGTGGTCGCTGGTCTCGGAGATTCCGATTACTCTGTCGCAGCCCACTGAGTCCAGTAGCGTGCTGTCCGAACTCGGACATCGACCCGCTGCCCAAAAGGAGACTTAAGACTCCGGCCGCCGTGGTTCAGAACGGGCTGACAACACGTTGGCGCAGGCGGAAGTAGTGTTGCCCTCTCGTGATCCCGCCGCCTTGAGATGGAATGGTGACCCCAGATCATTCGCTCGCATCCCCCCTCGCCCTCTGCAGCGAGCGAACGTTCCCCCGAAGGGCCGGAGCGAGCACCCGAAGCATGCGCCCATCAGGATCACGCCCCGCGCAGCGGTTAGGTCAACGCGGGATGCGCAGGATGACTTTGCCCTGTGCTTTGTTGTCCTCAATGTGACGCAATGCATGTGTGATGTCGGTGATCGGCAAGACGCGGTCAATCACGGGCCGGATCTTCGAGTTTTCCACCTCGGGCCAAACTTCGTGGCGCAGCTCCTCGATCACGGCGGATTTTTCGCTGTCGGTTCTCCCACGCAACACTGAGCCGATGACCACCTTACGCTGAACGAACAGGAGATAGAACGTACGAGCCGATATCGACGCCCCGACCCCGCTCAGATTGCCGATGATCACCAATCGGCCTCCTGGAGCCAGAGCGCTCAGATTCTCCTCGAAGTAGGCGCCGCCGACACAATCCAGAATGACGTCCGCTCCGCGTCCCCCGCTCGCCTTCGTCACCATCTCAGCAAAAGATTGCCCATCATTCGGATTGCACCCGTCGTCCGCGCCCAGCTCACGACATCTAGACAATTTGTCGTCGCTTCGTGCCGTGACGAAACACGGATTTCCTCGCGCACGACAAAGTTGGATCGCAGCCGTGCCGACACCGCTGGCTCCGGCGTGTATGAGAACGACCTCACCCGGATTTGCAGCAGAGCCCCTCGTCTCCACGCGCGAGAAAACATTCGCAAAAGCCGTGGCCAAGGCTTCGGGCAACGCAGCGGCTTCCTCAAAACTCATCCCTGCCGGAATGGGAAGAAGGTGCTCGGCCACGCACGTAACTTGTTCTGCGTACCCGCCTCCCGCAAGGAGGGCGCACACGCGGTCTCCCCGTTTCCATCCCCCCACACCCTGGCCAACTGCTTCGACGATCCCCGCGGCCTCCAAACCCGGAATGGTCGACTTGCCCTTTGGCGGCGGATACAGGCCCTCAAGCTGGAGTCGATCCGCGTTGTTTACCCCGGCAGCGAACACGTCGAGACGAACCTCGCCGGGACCTGGCGTGGGGGCTGTCGTATCGCCCCATTTGATCTGGCGCTCGAACCATCGCGGATTGTTAGGTTTGTGGAACTTCTGGTCTTCAACGATGATCGCTTTCATCACTGACCTCCGAAGGTTTCTATGCGCCGCCGCTCCCACCAATCGATTCTGGATGGGTGCCGCGAACTAGGAATTCGTCATCGCCGTCGACACCGACAAGCGAACCCGGGAGAGGAACGTTCGTCAGGGATCGTACCGCTGCCCGTTTTCCACGCACACGTGCGAACTCCAAGATGCCGTGCCGTAGTGCGTCGGTCGCTTGCCACCGTCCGATGGTCTTCAGCCGAAACCCTTGCGACACACTGGTCACAACGTCGATCCTCGTCGCGTTCAACTTCACCGCGATTTCTTCGTATGACAACCCAGCCTGGTAAGCGCTGAGTGCGTCGGCGATGCCTGTCCCGTGTGCCGCGACATACTGGTCTGCTATCGCCTCGGCGAGACAGCGCTCGTAGACCGCGAGCCTCGAGAAGCCCGACAAGTCGTCGCACTCGGCGAAAGACTCAGCCATTGCGCGGCGCGTGCGGCGATCGTAGCGCGCATCCACAATCGCCTCGAGGTCAGGCACTGTTGTCATCCCCGTCATATTCGGTCGACCTCCGTCAGGCAGCTTTGACGTGATCCCGTGGGCTTTGGGCTCGTCGCGAGATCAACAGCGCGAGCGAATTCCATCCACCCCCATGGCGGACGACGCGAGCGCGCCCGTAGGTGCGGAGCGCGCTGTAGTACGCCGCGTGAGTGGCAGCGAATTTCGCCAAGACCACAAGATCAACACGGCGATGTGCGCAGCTCGGTCGCCACGTTTCCGAAAACTCAACGGCGATCGACGAAGTGTCGAACGGTGCGGCATGAAGGCGCCGCCGCACGTGGTCCGCCTGATGACGCATCGGTCCGATAACCAGGACTCGAAACGTCGGTAGCGACGCCCGAGACGGTCCCAACTCGGACTGCTTGGCATCACCTAACAATCGCGCTCGCGCTTCTTCGATACGGGCGATACTCGCGTCGATGCGGCTGGCACGCGCACGGACTCTCGCCTCGGTCTCGGTGTTGATCTCGAAGAGTGCCTGCACGTCGTCCGAGAGGCGCGCGACGCCGGGCATAGGAGGGGCATGACGAATGTCGCCCAGGACCATTTGTCGCGTGCCGCTATCGAGCGCCCCGCGGCGGCACGCAGCTACTGCTGCGGCCGCCACAACGGCGACGCCGATCGCGGCGACGAAAAGAACGAAATACGCAATGTGTATCGTGCTCATCGCGTCGACTCCTGCCACGCCTGCGGCGCTTCGAGACGGCCCAGGCGCGCTTCGAGTTGCGCGAGACGAACGTCCATCGCCGCTTCGAGTTCGACGTTCATCTCGAACAGAGACACCACGTCGTGCACGAGACGGTCTACGGCGGGGGGAGCAGTCGACGCGGGTGCCGGAATCGGCCCGAACGCCGCCACCTCCGGAGGGGATTGCGCAAGCACCGTCGGCAGGGCGAGCTCGTTCACCCAAGCCGGCACATGCGCTGCGACGCCAGAAACCACCGCACCGATCACCGTACAAACGGTGACGATCACCGCTGCCACATCGAAAGGGACGAAAATCTGCTGATCCATGCTTTTTCCTCCTCGGTATGGGCAGACTCTACGCATAGCCCGAATGCATAGGCAAGGCTTTTCTGTCATGCGCGACATAGCCGAACACACCAAAGAATACCGAAAGACTACGCCTAAATAGTACGTAGATGGCACTGAATAAGGGGGAGTTCCGGGATTTGGCGTCCCCATAGACGACAACATCACTGAAGTCACCGGTTCTTGACGACAACAGCGACTTATCGTATGTCGCTGGCCATGACGGCCACATTGCGTGCAAGCCGCAACCTACTCAACCGGAGGTGACCAAATGAGAGACACGACTCTGCCGAAGAGTGGCGCCACAAAGGCGCGCCCCCGCGAAGAGCGGCTGACGGACTTGATTAAGTTCGTCGCCCGCACGCAGATCGAGGGTCTGAGCACCGCGCAGGTCATCGATGAGATGGCGGCGCTGCACGGTGGCTCGAGATCGCTCCGCAACGCCTTCGCTCGGAGTCTCGGTCGGAACATCGGCGCAAAGCACTTCCGTGAGACCCTCGTGCTGAATCCAATCGGCCAGCCATTGGATCACAAGATTCGCGGGCTAGTCTTCGTGACGACAAACCTTCCGGAGGTCCGCCATATTTTCGAGACCTCCTGGAAAAATCAGTCCCTAGATGAGGTTCGCCTCCATGAGCGCATCATTGAGCACACCATTCGCAAGACACTTGAGTGGGGGTCGCGATCGGATGACGCACGCGCCGTGCACGTTCTCGTCTACGAAGCCATGATTCTGCACGCGGCGGACTTCGGTCTGATGTTCAGCGTTTCGGCGATGAACACCGCCATCATGCAGCGATGGGTGCGAGAGGTCGTCGCGCTAGTGCCCTGCGTGCGCGATACCCGCACCGTTCCGATCTCGTACGCCCGTTCTTGCTTTGCTCCGCTCGACTACCGGCGGGATCCGGAGCGGTGGGGAGAGCCGACATGCGAAGTAAAGCCGCCGGAGGGGGACCTGACCGGCAAGCCTTGGGACACCGGCTCGCAGTCAGCGCCTCCCGACACAGCCGCACCAGCGGACGTCGGCAGCGCAACGAAGAGCGGCAAACATGCGAAGAGACGCACCAAAGGGATCTTAAAGCGGGAGCACCCGTGAAGCGCGAGATATGTTCGGAGTGCACCGCGCGCTGTCCGGCATGCATCTGGAGGTGCTCGAATCTACGTCGGGGACGGTGACCCGCCACCGCGTATGCAGCAGCTTGGGGAGCAAACGTCTCGCCCACTCGCCTAGCTACCGACCGAGTCACCAGGCCGTCATCATCACCTTCCCAGCGAGCGTTATCGGCGGAGAGCATAGCGAACGCAGCACACTGATCGGAGGATAGGCGATGCAGCACATCGAGACATCGCAGGTTCTTAGTCGCGAGCAGCTCTACGAACAGGTGTGGCACAAACCGATGCGGCATCTCGCCAGTGAGTACGGTCTCTCCCACGTCGGACTGGCGAAGCTCTGCAAGCGCCATGAAATCCCGACCCCACCCGTCGGCTACTGGGCAAAGCTGCAGCATAAGAAAGTCGTCACGCAGCCCGCCTTGCCGACACCCAGTGACCCCGCCCTCACGACCATTGTCATCGAGCCACACGTCGCCATGAAGGGCCGGCCAACAACGCCATTGCCGGAAATCACCGTGCTCGGCGAGCTGGCGTCGCCGCACCCACTCGTCGCGCTGACGGCCAGGAGCCTCCGAAAGGCGAAGCCCGACGATCAAGGACTCATCCGGTCCTGGGCACCGGCGCTTCCGATCGCTGTGAGTCGCGAAACTGTAGACCGTGCGCTCCGGACCCTCGACGCGCTCGTGAAGGCGCTCGAAGCGCGCGGCCGTCTAGTGGGGATTGAGGAACAGGACCGCGCCTGGTGCATGACCGCCACGGTTGAGGGCGAACCCGTCGCCTTCGCGCTGGACGAGCAAGTGCGACGAGAAGCGCGGCCGCTCACGCCCCGCGAGGAACGCGACAAGGAGCAGAATCCGTGGCGGTATCGTCAGCCCTTGTACCGCCACCTGCTGACGGGACGATTGCGCCTTCGGATTCTGACGCCCTCGGAGGGCTGGTGTCGTCGCCGATGGTCGGACGGCGATCACCAGCGACTCGAGACGTGCCTCGCATCCTTCATCGCGCAGACCGAAATGATCGCCGCAGAGCGCCAGCAGGAACGTCGGCGGCGGGACTGGACGAACGACAAGCCCGCTACGACGCGTGGCAGCAGGAGCGCATCGAGAAGCTCGAGCGCATTCGTGAGGAAGAAGAACGTGTCACGCAACTCCACGCGGAAGTGGACGCCTGGCATCGCAGCCAACGCATCCGGCGGTACGTGGCGGCCGCACGCGAAGCGCTGATCGCCCACCGCGGCGCAGCCGCACCGGACCACGATCCTTGGTTACAGTGGGCGTCGGCCCAGGCGGATCGCCTGGATCCCCTGGTCGCGGCGCCTCCGTCGATCCTTGATGAGAAGGCCAAGTATCAGCGCTTCCACGAGCCCGGGTGACGCACCATCCGCGAGGCACGCCGTCAGGAGGTGCGACTACCTCGGCGTTACCTCCCCGCACAGTCTACCGAACATGATCGGGGCAAGTGGGCGAACGGCCTCAGGCGTCTCCGCGACCCGCCCCCGGGGCCCGCAAATCCGTACTCTGTATTCCGGCTCCGGCCGTAACCGGCGAAAGTGGTCGGTTGCCCTCCGGAAGCTTCTGTAATTTCAAGCGATTCTTCAATTACTGCGATCGGCAAGCCAGATCGGCAAAAACCACCCGCGATTGACTAAAACTCCCTTATTAGTCGAAGGGCTCTGATGCAGGTAAGATCGGCAGATGCCGCCGGAGGCCCTGATCGAAGTCCCCGCGCGTATCGAGCCCTGCTTCCTGGAGCACGCGGGCGGCAGGCTGCTCGACCTGCTTACCGAGCTGCCGGCCGGCGCTGGCCGGCTCGGCGGTCGGCTGCATCCCCGCACGGCCGCCAGTCTCGCGGACCTCGTGCGCGTGATGAACTGCTACTACTCGAATCTGATCGAGGGCCACACCACCCGGCCGCGGGACATCGAGCGCGCCCTCCGAGACGATCTCGATGTCGATGAGCAACGCCGGAATCTTCAGCTGGAAGCGCGCGCGCACATTCGTATCCAGCAGCGCATCGACGCGGAGCTCGCGCTCGGCACTTTGCCCGACGCCGCCGGCGTCGATTTCCTTCAGCGCCTCCACCGTGACTTCTACGAAGGCGCACCCGACGCCATGCTGCGCATTCAAGGCGCCGGACGCACGTTCGTCATGACGCCTGGTGCATTCCGTAGCGAACCGCTGCACGACAACGCCGTTGGACGCCACCTCCCACCGAGCAGCGCCGTCGTCGGACACTTCATGCGATACTTTGCCGACCGCTACAGCTTCGCCAAACTAGGCTCGGCCGGCCGCATCCTCGCCATCCCGGCGGCCCATCACCGGCTAAATTACATCCATCCCTTTCCGGACGGGAACGGGCGGGTCAGCCGCCTCATGAGCCATGCCATGGCCCACCACGCCGGAATCGGCGCGCACGGCCTATGGTCGATCTCCCGAGGACTCGCGCGCGGCCTGCAAAGCCGCACTGACTACAAGTCGATGATGGATCACGCCGACATGCCACGTGAGAGCGATCTTGACGGACGCGGCAATCTCTCCGCACGAGCGCTCGAGGAATTTTCCGTGTGGTTCCTCGAGGTGTGCCTGGATCAAGTTCGCTTCATGGGCGACTTGTTCGACCTCGAAGGCTTGGCCGAGCGTCTCGCACGCCATGCACAGCACCTAGGCCGTCGACCCGAGGCCGCAACGCTCCTCATCGAGATCCTCCACCGGGGTGAGATCGCGCGGGGCGAGGCACAAGCGATCACCGGACTCGGCGAACGCACCGCCCGCGATCTGGTGGGAGAACTGGTTCGCGACGGCCTGCTGGGCTCATCGAGCGAGAAGGGTCCAGTATCACTGCGCTTCCCCATCTCGTCCGCGGACGTACTTTTCCCACGGCTCTTTCCCGAGACCTGACAGAGGCGTTCACTCCACAGAACTCACGGCAACGCGACCGACGACGGGATGCAGAGCAGGCTCGGCTTCTTGCCGTCCACCTGACCCGCGCCCAGCTGGTTCGCGACGAAGCGCCCAACGAACGCTAGCGGCTTCGGCTGCGGTGGGACGATCTTCGTGCCCTTGTCGTTCGGATTGGCTGGGCCGCAGCCGGGTGAGCCCCATAGAAAGCGTTGAGCCGAAGGATCTCCGGTCGGTTGGGTGAGCAGGGCCGTAACGCCCATGACGAGGAACTCTATCCCATGCATGCCAGCTCCGACCGGCAGCGCAGTTCCGTACTCTGTCGCGTGTGGCCTTAGCCGCGCAATCTCAAATAGTTACGCTAATTCCCCGGACACTACCTGACCCATACGTTCTCTTGCTGGCTTGCCTATCTTGGCCATGTTAACTACCTTGGCCGTGTTAACCACCATGGCCATGATAGACAGTGATGGGAAGGAAAACGATGGCGGCAGACGACGATCCTAAAATGCGTGGGCAGCGCGCGGAATCGATCGTCGCCAACGCGTTTCGACACGCTGGCTGGGCCGTCGAGAACGAGCCTCCGCACCAACATCGCCGGCCCGACCTTATCGTTCACCGCGATGGGGTCGTCTACGCCGTCGAGGTAAAGGCGGCCTCGGAAGGACGTGGGGATCGACTCGTCCCACTCTTTGCACAGGCCGTGCTTCAATCGTCACAGTTCGCGAGTCCCAAGGCCGCGCCGCTCGCGATTGTTGCTGCGCCAAAGATCCCCGCGACCGTGGTTAACCAGGTCTTGAAATTTGCCGCTGACTACGCGCCCAATGTCGCGCTCGGCGTGATTGATTTCGAAGGTCTTCGTCTCTTTCGCGGCCACTCGCTCGACCTTCTGAACGCACCTCCCCCGCCGCTTCCTTCGCACGCCCAACGGTCCAAGCATTCTGCGGTGAATCTTTTTTCAGATCTGAATCAATGGATGCTGAAGGTATTGCTTGCGCCCGAACTACCGGAGGCGCTCCTTGGCGCGCCGCGCGCTCAGTATCGCAACGCCTCTCAACTTGCCCAAGCAGCTGACGTGTCCGTCATGAGCGCGTTTCGACTGGTCCAACAGCTCCGCGACGAAGGGTTCCTCCATGAGTCCCACTCCTCTCTCCACCTGGTGCGACGCGGAGAGTTGTTGCGACGCTGGCAGGCCGCCGCCGTGCGCCCACTCAAAGAACTGCCGATGCGTTTTCTTCTTGGAGGACACGGCCCCGCCAACGTCCAGAAGATGTTCGGCAGCCATCGGCGCGTCTGTCTCGCGCTGTTCGCAGCGGCGGACGCGCTCAAGCTCGGCTTCGTCGAGGGCGTATCGCCCCACGTCTACGTCGATCGCATCGGGCCCTCCCACCTCGCGGCCTGGAAGCACTTACGGCCATGCGAGCCTGGTGAACCCGCGGATGTCATTCTCCGGCAGGCGGCGTTTCCGAAGTCCATCTTTCGCGGCTTGGTGCACGTCGACGGCGTCGCCGTGTGTGACGTCCTGCAGGTCTGGCTCGATGTTCTAGGGCATCCGTCACGAGGCAAGGAACAGGCCGATCACATTCGCAAACGGGTCCTCGCGGCACTGATCGGCGAACGCCGTTGACATGCAAGAAGACCTGACCGACTTCGCCCGCCTCGTCGAAGCCATCGGACCATGGCTCGATCGGCTAGTAATCGTGGGCGGCTGGGCGCATCGACTCCATCGCTTGGACCGCCGAGCGATCGTTCCACCGTATCCGGCGCTCCGTACACGTGACGCCGACTTGGCCTTCTCACCCGACGCGCCCCCGACTGGTGATCTGTTGTCCGCGCTAACGGCCGCGGGCTTCCAGGAACATCTTTCGGGAGAGCACGCCCCGCCCGTAACGTATTACCAGCTCGGTGAAGAAGCGGATGGGGGATTCTATACGGAATTCCTCACGGCGCTCCATGGCGGCGGGGTGAGACGCAGCGGTGCGTCCGATGCGACGGTCGCACATGCTGGCATCACGGCGCAGAAGCTCCGCCATCTCCAGGTGCTCCTCGCCGCACCGTGGATCATCGCCATCACACAGGACGTTGGCTTTCCCATCGCACGCGCCGTTGAGGTGCTCGTCCCGAATCCCGTGAGCTTCATGGTCCAGAAGCTCCTCATCCATAAGTACCGACACGGTAACAAGCGCGCCCAGGACGTGCTGTACATCCACGATACCTTGGAATTGTTCGGCTCATCGCTCGAGGATCTTCGCACGCTCTGGATCGATCAAGTGCACCCGACGCTTCCTGCCAAAACGGTCGCCACGATGGTGGCTACGCATCAACGTCTTTTCCGAGAGGTTTCGGACACCCTCCGCGAGGCAGCGGCGATCGTTCCCGATCGGAGGCTTCCGGCAGAGACTCTCCGAGCGACCTGTGCGTATGGCTTGGAAGCAGTGCTTGGCGAACAGAACACCTAACCTTTCTGCGTGCTATGCGGCTGCATACTGCCTCGATGCACACCTGCTTCCCTGCGCCCGAGGCAGCGCGGCCCTTTGAGCTACCTCAGTGCTACCTTGTGCGCGTCGTCCGCCGCCAAGACCACACAAACATCCAGGACATTGCCGGTCCGTGGTACCGGACTCGCCGATCCCGTATCTGTTTCGATGGCCGGCGTCCGCTCCCTCCCCAACGTAACCACCGTGCGAGACAGCTCCGCACGTCTTGGATTGATGCGGGCAAGGACGCCGAAGAGGGAGCGACAGCGCTGCGAGCTAGCTCGAACCGATCTCGCGAAGCATCGTCTCGACACGCGCTCCGAGGCTCACGAGCTGTTGCTCGACTACCTGCCAGACGAGATCGAGGTCAACACCGAAATAGTCATGGACGAGTTTGTCCCGCATACCCGCGATCTGTCTCCACGGCAGGTCTGGGTGCGCTCCTGTGAGGCCACCCGAGAGCTGCTTCACCGCCTCGCCAATGATCTCCGGGTTGCGGAGCACTGCGTCCTGCGTCTTCCGGTCTGCGAAAAACTCTGCTCGACCGCCGATCGTGTACGACGCGATGGCACCAATGGCGTCGCGAATGTGGAGGAGGTACGCGCGGTCGTCCTTCACAAAGCCATGGCCTCAGCGAGGATTCGGTCACGGAGGTAGGGACTGAGGCCACGATCCGAGACGACATCGACCTCGCACCTGAGCAAGCTCTCGAGATCCTGGGACAGGCCGACGAGATCGAGGAGAGAACGGCCGGGCTCCATGCTGACCAGCACATCGATGTCACTCTCCTCGCGAGCCTCTCCTCTCGCCGCCGAACCGAAGACGCGCACATTGTGAGCCCCATGGACGGCGGCGAGACGAAGGATCTCCGGTCGGTGGCGGGAGAGCAGTGATGCGACATCCATAAAGGAGACTGTACCCCACGCCAGGCACTTCCGGCCAGCGGCGCATTTCCGCCTGCGCGAAGATCCACAGGCGATTGACACGCACGAGCAAGTGTCGGCGAGCTGAAGCACGGCTTCGCCTTCGGCTGCGTGCCGACGATGCGCTACGCCGCCAACAGTGCGTGGCAAATCCTGAGCGTGCTCGCCTTCAACCTCGTGCGAGGCTTTCAGCTGGCGACCACGGCCGAGCGCCGTCCCGCCACACGCAAGCGGCGGACCGTCTTCCGCTTCGAGACGATCCACACGCTGCGCTACCTCTTCTTCGGGCGTGCCGGTGTCCTGCCCTATCCCGACGGCTACGCCACCCTCGACGTCCGCTCGGCGCCGGCGGTCGCCGATCGCTTCAAACACCTCGATCGGCTCCTGAAAGCGGCGTAGTTTTTGTCACATCGAGGTTAGTTCGCGCGCGGCTGCGCGACGGCGCCCACGGGCGCCCGACTAGAGAGCCATGCATTGACTTCGCTTTCGACCCACGCGACACGCCCAAGACTCATTTGTCGCCGAGCAGGAAACCGACCCGCGCGCTCCAAGCGCCAGATCGTTGACCGCGACAACTTGGTCCGCACCGTCACTTCGCTGGCACGTAACATCCGAATGTCCTCGCTCATCGCACACCTCCAATCGAGTAGGTTCGCCACCCCGAAAGGCGTCGCACCCCGGGGTGGTCGATCCCCTGAGTGATCCGACCGACGGCATTTCTCAGCCGTGGCCGCGCAGGGACCGCATCACGGGGCTCCAGGCACCAGACTGATATCCTGGCACGCAGAATTTTTTACTGTTCTCATTCATTTCCTGTCCCTCCTAGGCGTTTCACGCGGTGTCATGATCACGGCTCCGTTAGTGGTTGGTGGTGATTAATCGATTGACCGTCATCCTTGTATTCCATACAAGGATTGGACATGCGTCCGTATCAGCAGCCCCGATCATTGGCGTCTCCTGAGACTGGCCTTCAGTTCCTGGAGGCGAGTGATCTGCGCATCCGCCGCCTGCTCCAACTCTTTCATGGCGCGCTGTACCGGCTCACTGCGATCTCCCTTGTTCTGTCGGTCGAGAAACCGCAGTGCCTTTTTGATCTCCGGCAAGGATTGTCCCAACGCGCGCAGGCCATGGATGATGCGGAGCCGATCGACATCATCCTCGGTGAGGATGCGATAGTTGCCGTGGGTCCGAACCGTGCAGAGCATCAGTCCTTGGCGCTCGAGCTTCCTAATTTGCGACGGCGAGACCTGCAGTCCGCTTTGGGCAAGACGCGCCGCCGCCTCACCCACGGTGAGATCATTGCTTTGACCAGGACGATTCAACCCGACGACCACTCGAACCATGCCCGAACCTTGCACGCTGTCCAAGGATACGCAAGCGCATTCTCCTCGATTCGCGATCCGTCGGTTCGCAGCACGACGGACGTCGCGTGCTGGGTCGGAGGTTGATGGATGAGACGACGACCAAGGCGCAAATTGACGATCCCGAGCACGGCCTCGGCACAGGAAACCAATGCAGACAAGACGTCGTTAGACCATCCCGAATCGTTCGCGTCGGCTGTCGAGTCGGAACACCACGCACAACCCGCCTTCGATCACGTTCTCAACGTTCTCGACCAACTGAGACGGATGCTGAAGCACCTCGAGACGAAGAGACAATTGGGCGGCCTTCGTAAGTGATGGACCTTATAGTGATTCTTTCGGGGCATCTCATCGTATACTTTTTGAAGAACGTTTCGACATACGCCATAATTCCGATCCATGACAACCCTCGAACCATCTCCATCAAAGCGCGCCAAGGC
>JANNPN010000379.1:0-17794 GCA_031400185.1 Polyangiaceae bacterium | reverse complement strand
TCCGCGCGCTCGCTGGGTGAGCGAGCGCGCGGGATCTCGTGCCATCACGGCACGACAGGCGCCGAGCGCGTCGGTCAGGTAACCGAGTAGCCGCCGTCGGCTGCGATGGTCACGCCGGTGAGGATGCTCGAGGCCGGCGAGGCGAGAAAGACGGCAAGGCCGGCCAGCTCGTCCGGCGTGTTCCATCGCCCAGCGGGCAGGCGCTCGAGAATCCGCCGATTCATGTCGGGCATCTGCTCCTGGATCACCTTCGTGAGGGGCGTGTCGAACCAACCCGGCGCGATCGCGTTGACGCGGATGCCGTCACCGGCGAATTCGACCGCGAGGCTGCGGGTCAAGGACATGATGGCGGTTTTGGCAGCGCCGTACGCCGGGGCGAGGGGCGCCGCGAAATACGAGGTCATCGAGGCGATGTGGATGATGCAGCCGCGGCTCGCCTTGAGATGCGGACGGAACCCGTTGGCGAGGCGAAGCGCGCCCGTGAGGTGCAGATTGACGATTTCGTTGAAGACGACGGGCGAATACTCCTCGCCGATCGCAGCGCGACCTGCGCAATGGATGACGACGTCCATGTGATCCGTACGGGCGGCGAGCGCCGCGACCGCCGCATCGGCGCCCATGTCGACCTGCTCGTACTTGAGAGCCGAGCTCTGGTCGGCCCGCGGCGGCGCGATGTCAACGATCGTGACCACCGCCCCCGCCTGCAAGAACGCCTCTGCAAAGGCGGCACCGATCCCGCCGGTGCCGCCGGTGATCAGCACATGCTTTCCCTTCACGCTGAAATCGACGCTCATGGATTGTCCTCCATCGCGCGCGGACTCAGCCGTCGCGAAGCAGCGGGACGCAGTCGTGCGCGCACGCCGCCGCCGGATCGGGCGCCGCCGCCGCCCGGTGCAGCACCGCTTTCGTCGGCGTGACGAGTACACGCGGCTTGGCACCGCCCTCCTCCACCACGGCGGTCCCGTCGACGATCAAGCTGGTGTCATCCGCCGTTCGCACCGCGTACAGCACCGACACGCCCGGCCGCGCAGCGGCGTTTCCCGCCGTGCGCTTTCCGACCTCCGCAACCAGCCGGTCGCCGTCCCACGCGAACGGCAGGTGCACCGCATGCGGGCGGCCGTCGTCGGCGGTCGTCAGGAGATACGCGCTCGTGCCGCGCTCGGCGACGGCCGCGCGGAGTCCGTCCAGGGGAACGGGGATGCTCATGGCGCCTTCCGTACCCTCGCCGCTGGCGCGTGGCAATCCGCGGCGCCGATGCCGGCGACGCCCGCACCGTTCACGCCGCACTTGGGCCCGACGGGCGCCGATCGGCCCTTGAAACCACGCCGGCCGCGATGATCAAGTGGATCGTGGCCGCCGCGATCGACACCTACGAGGCGATCTTCGAACGACGCGGCGCCTCCTACGACGAGGCGATGACTACGGCGCCGCACGCGCGCGCCGAGGAGTTCCGGCGGGTCGTGGCATGGATGGACCCGCAGCCTGGGCACGTCGTCTGCGACGTTCCCTCGGGCCCGGGAGACCTGCGACGCTACGTCGACCGGAGCGTCACGCTGGTCCACGTCGAGCCGTCGATGGCGTTCGCCCGCAGGTGCCGCGCGCGGGCGACGGTCAGCATCGCCGTCGGGACGCTCGAGACGCTGCCGCTCCGCGCGCGCTCGGTCGACCGCGTCGTCAGTCTCGCGGCCCTCCATCACGTCGCCGACAAGCGCGCCTTCGTGATGGAGGCGGCGCGGATCCTGAAGCCCACGGGCATGCTCTGCGTCGCCGACGTGTGCTCCGGCTCGCCGGTCGCCGCGTTCTTGAACGATTTCGTCGACGCGCACAACTCGATGGGTCACCGCGGCGCGTTCATCGACGAGGCACTCGACCGCGAGATCGCGGACACCGGCTGTACGGTCGACCGCGCGGCGCGCGAGACGTTCCCGTGGCGCTTCGCGAGCCGCGCGGCGATGGCGACCTTCGCGCAACGGCTCTTCGGGCTCGACCGCGCGACGCCCGCGGAGACGCTCGCGGGCATCGACCGCCACCTCGGCACCTACACGGAAGCGGGCGCCCACTGTCTCAACTGGGAGCTCCGCTTCGTCCGGGCGGTGAAACGTTAGCGCGCCCAATCCACTCGTCGTCCTCGCCGCGCTCCGCCGTCACGAGCGGACGACCGCGGACGACCTGCGGCGCTTTCGCGACCGCCACGTGCAGCGCCTGATCGCGCATGCGTACGCCGACGTCCCGTACTACGGCCGGCTCTTCCGGGCGCACAGCCTCACGCCCGACGACGTGCGCACGACGGCCGATCTCGCGCGCGTGCCGATCACGACGCGCGCGACGCTCCAAGCACTGCCGGTCGCCGACCGCGTGGCGCGCGGCGTGAATCCCTCGCATCTCGATGCCGCGACGACGGCAGGGTCTTCGGGGCGGCCGCTCACCATCCGCCGGCACTGGACCGAGGAACGCTTGCTCGCGACGATCCGCGTGCGGGGCGATGCGCGACTTCGGACTCCGTCCGCACGACCACGTCGGTCTCGTCGTGACCTCGAGCCGCAAGGACTCGACCGACGCGAGCATCGTGCGGCGGGTGCTCGAGACGGTCCGCACCGAGCGCTGGCACGTCATCGACTGCGCGGCGCCGCCGGCGGCGATCGTCGCCGGTCTCCGCGACCACGGCGTCGCGGCCGTCGCGGGGTATCCCGGCGTGCTCGCGGCCGTCGCGCGCGGCGTCGACGCGGGGGCGCTCCGCGCGCTCGGCCTCCGCTTCATCGCAACCGGCGGCGAGGAATTGACCGCCAGGCAGCGCACGGAGATCGCCACCGGCTTCGGCGTTCCCGTCTACGATTCGTACGGCAGCCGTGAGTTCGACCTCCTGGCGCACGAGTGCCCGCGCGGAGGCGACTACCACGTCGCCGACGACGGGCTCGTGCTCGAGGTTCTCCACGACGGGCGCCCCGTCGCGTCCGGCGAGCGCGGCGAGGTCGTCGGCACGTCGCTGCATGCCTACGCGATGCCGTTCATCCGCTACGCGCAGGGGGACGTCGTCACGCAGGGTACGCCCGCGTGTCCGTGCGGACGGCCGTTCGCGACGATCCGCGCGATCGCCGGTCGGACGATCGACGCGTTTCCGCTCCCCGGCGGCAGGGTCATCCATCCCTACGCCGTCTTCACCCCCATCCGCGAGCGGGCGCCGTGGATCCGGCAGCTCCAGGTGACGCAAACCCGCACCGACCACGTCGTGATGCGCATCGTCCCGGCCCCGGCGCCGGACGCCGACGCGTTGGCGCTCGTGCGCGCGATGGCGGAAGCGGCGCTCGGCCCGGCGGTGCGCTTCGACCTCGAGATCGTGGCGGAAATCGCGAACGAGCCGAGCGGCAAGTTTCGCACCTATCGCTCGCTCGTGCGTTCGGACTACGAGGACTGAGGCATGGACGTCGGCGCATTCCGCGACGATGCCCGGCATTTCGGGGTGGCCCGCGCGCTGCTGCGCGCCGCCGCCCACCGGGTGCAGGCCGCGTGCGGGCTCAGGCTCTTCCGCTACCTGGTGCTCGAGCCCGACCACGTGAACCCGGAGCTGCTGCGCCGGCCGCTGCCCTACGAGTGCCGCTTCCTCTCCGCCCCGGAGATCGCCGGCGTCGTCCGCGACCCGGACCTCGTGCGGGTGAGCGGCATGCCGCGCGCGGACGACCTCTGCTTCGCGATCAGCGACGGCGCGACGGTCGCGAGCGTCGGCTGGTATGCGACCCGCCCGACGCGCCTCGCGGGCACGGCGACCGTCCACTTCGATTCGCGCTACGTCTACATGTACGGCGGCTACACGGCGCCGCCGTATCGCGGGCAGCACCTCCACGGCATCGGGTTGGCACGCGCGACTGCCCTGCTCGGCGCTCACGGCCATGCGGGCGTCGTGAGCATCGCCGAGAGCGTCAACTTCGCTTCGCTCGCGTCGTGCGACCGTATCGGCTTCCGCCGCTGCGGGACGGTGCTCGTCGTGCCGGTCCGCGGACGGCTCGTCGTCCGCCAGTCGCGGGCCGCCGCACGCTCCGCCCTGCGGCTCGCCCCGCTCGCGGTCGGGGCGGCGTCATGACGCCTGACGCCGCCGTCCGGCTGGCCGCGACTCTCGCGCTCGAGCGCGAGATCATGGACGAATGCGCCCCCGAGTATCGGCGTTGGACGCTCACCGGCTCGCTCGTCTACCGCGAGGAGCGCGCGGCCTTCGTGCGCTGGCTCCTCGCCGACCTCCGCCGCACCGGCCATGACCCGGCCGATCTCCGTTTCCTCGACGTCGGCTGCGGGACGGGCGAGGCGCTCGAGGAGCTGCACGCCGCCGGCGCCCGCCACCTCGCCGGACTCGACCTCTCCCCGGCCATGCTCGCGGAAGCCCGCCGCCACGTCGGCGCTGCCGGCCTCGTCCGCGGCATCCTCGAGCAGCACCCCTTCCTGCCCGGCACGGTCGACGTCGTGACGGCGATCTTCACCGTCCATCACCTCGTCGATCCGCGCGCGTTCTTCGCGCTCGCGGCGGACGTCCTGGCCCCGGGGGGCGTCGTCTTCGTGATGGACTACAACCGCACGAGCTGGAGCCGCCACGGCCCGCTGCGGCACGTCGTCCGCCTGCTCGCCGCGCCGCTTCGGTTCGCGCTGCGCGCGAAGAACCGTCGCAGCATCGCCGCGCAGCCCGCGTTGCGGAGCCGCTTCAACCCGGCCCATCGGCTGCTCGACCTCTCCGAGCTCGCGGCGGCGGCGGACGCCGCCGGCTTCGCGAGCACGGTGACGACGCGCGGCCTATTCCTGCCGTGGCTCCTCCACGACGTCGTTCCGGAGTCGCGCGTCGATCGCGGGCTCGTCGCAGCAGTCGGTCGACTCGACCAGGCGGTCTGCCCGCCGTCGGCGCGCTCGTATCAATGGCTGGCGGCGCGCCGCCCTGGGCTGGCCGCGGACCGCTCGGGGCTGGCGGCGCGGTGGTCGTGACGGTTCGCGGCCAGCGCGAGCGTTGCCCATGCGAGCCGGCGATGGCGCGGCAAGTGCGCGTCGTACACGGCGTCGTACTCGGTGACGGCGCGCGCGCCGCGGAGCTGCTTGAACGATCCCGCCCCGGCGCCGAGGTGCAACGGCACGCCGCGCTCGGCCGCGGCGGCGATCATCAGCGCGATGGCCATGCGATAGAGGCCGCGGTCGCGGGGCAGCGTCCGATCGTACCCGACGCTGGCACTGGCGGCGACGCCGTCCTCGGCGAAGTACGCGGCGAACCCATCGACCCTGCCGTCGGCCACGAGCGCCGCATGCTCGAAGACGCCGCTCGTGAGCGTGAGCTCGAAGAAGCGCGCGTTCAGCTGCGCGTTCAACGTGGAGTGCTTGTCGAGATAGAGCCCGCGATAGAGGGCAGCGATGCGGGCTGCGTGCGGCACGAGCACGGCCGGGTCCCGCACGACCTGGTACGCGCTCCGCGTAAGGAGGGCCAGGTCCCGGCGGGTGTTCGCGTGCGCGAGGTGGGCGCCCTCCGTCGTGTCGATCAGGAACGCCTCGTGGCTCCGGATGAGCCGGTAGCCGTTGGCCCGCACCGCTTCCCACGTCGCCGGGTCGAGCTCGGCCGTGAGCGACCGGAAGACGATCGCGGCCTCGGGATACGCCGCGACGAGGCGTGCAGTCACCGCCGCGACCTGCATCGTCGAGAGCGCCGCGCGGGGATTGGTGCTCCAGAGCCAGTTGTTGACGTAGACGACGTCGTCGAAGCGGCCGACGCGTGCGACGAGGTCCATCGGCAGCGCGAGCGCCTCGAAGCACGCCGCCGGGACCGCAGGATGCCGGCGCGCCCGCGCCTCCGGGAGGTAGCGGACGTAGTGCGTGCGCGGCGAGCAGATCTCGGCGTTGCCGGGCCGGCCGGCCGCCCGGACGAGCGGGAACGCGGCGCCATCGACGCAGAGCACGCACACCTCCACGTCGGCGTTGTCGACGAAGTGGCGGGCCCCGTCGCGGACGAGCGCCGTGAGGTACGCGAGCCGTGACGCCGTGGCACGCGTGGCCGGGAGGGTGGCGGCGGACGCGGCGTCCACGATCTCGACCGTCGTCATGGAAATCGCGGTAGGATGCCGCGCATGCCGTCCGGCAGCCCGCGCCCCGCCCTGTCCGTCGTCCTCGCGACTCCGGACGACTTCGCGACCCTAGCGGCGACGATGCGCCATCTGCGCGCCCAGACCGCGCGCGACGAGCTCGAGATCGTTCTCGTCACCACGACCGCCGACCGCCTGGAATTCGAAGCTTCGGAACTGGCACCGTTCGCCATGTACCAAGTCGTCCCGATCGGTGTCATGTGCTCGAAGGCGAGCGCCAACGCGGCGGGCATCCGTGCCGCCCGTGCGGACGTCGTCGCGCTCGCAGAGGACCACTGCTTTCCCGCACCCGAATGGGCGGCGGCCTTGATCCGGCGCCATCGCGAACCGTGGGCGGCGGTCGGACCGGCGATCGCGAACGCCAATCCTGCGACGATGGTCAGCTGGGGCGACCTCGTCCTCAGCTACGGCGCGTGGCTCGCGCCCGCAGCGGGCGGCCCGACGACGGCGCTCCCCGGCCACAATACGAGCTACAAACGCGCCGTGCTCCTGCGCTACGGCGACCGGCTCGCCGACTGGCTCGAGGTCGAGGTCGTGCTGCACGACGACCTCGTCCGGCGCGGCGAGCGGCTCTACCTGGAGCCGGCCGCGCGCGTCGCGCACTTCAATTTCTCGCGGCTAGCGGCGTGGCGGGCAGCGCTGTTCCACGGCGCGCGCGTATACGCCGCCGCGCGCGCCGCGGAGTGGCCGACCGGCCGCCGCCTGTGCTACGGCGCCGGGGCGCCGTTGATCCCCTTCGTCCGCCTCTACCGTCTGCTCCGCTCCTGGCCGCCTGCCGTCGCTCCCGGACGCTGGCGCCTCGCGCCGGTGCTCGCCGCAGGCCTCGCCGTCGACGCGGCCGGACAAGCGGCGGGATACCTCCTCGGCGCGGGGGACGCCGTCGGCCGACTCGCGCCGTTCGAGTTCGGCCGTGCCGCGCACGTCACCGCCGAGGATCGGCTTGCGGCCTTCTCCCCATGATGCTCGACCGGCTCGATGCGCTCGCGGCGCTCCGGCGCCATCCGCGCGCCCGGCGCGAGGTCCTCGACGCGTTCCGCGCCCGCCAGCTCCGCCGGCTCGTCCGTCACGCGTACGCGCGCGTGCCCTACTATCGCGCGCTCTTCGACCGCCACGGCATCCACCCCGACGCGCTCCGGAGCCCCGCGGACCTCGCGACCCTCCCGATCACCCGGAAGCGCGATCTCCAACGGGCGGCCACCCAGGCGATCACGAGCGACGTCGACCCCGCCCGCCTGATCGGACGAAGGACGAGCGGCTCGTCGGGCGAGCCGCTCACGATCCGGCGGACGTGGCTCGAGGAGCGCCTGCTCGGCGCGTTTCGCTGGCGCGCGTTGCACGCGATGGGACTCACCGCGACCGACCGACACGCCGACGTCGAGGAGCTGCAGCCGGAGGATCCGCACGACGGCCAGGGCCTGCATCGCGTCCTGCAGGCCCTGCACCTCTACCGCCAGCTCCGGGTCCACGCGCTGGCGCCACCCGCCACCATCCTTCGCACCCTCGCGGACTATCGCCCCGACGTGCTCACCGGGTACGCCGGCGTGATGGCGCGCGTCGCCGAGGCCCGAGCCGCCGCCGGAGCGACCGACGCGCCCGGGCCCCGTCCGCGCTTCGTCGCCGTTCACTCCGACACCCTGACGCCGCACATGCGCGCCGCGATCGCGCGTGCGTTCGCCGCACCGGTGTACCGCATCTACGACAGCAACGAGTTCAACGTGATCGCCTCCGAGTGCGTGGCGACCGGCACGCTCCATACGTGCGACGACAGCGTCGTCGTCGAGGTGCTGGTCGACGGCCGCCCGGCCGCGCCCGGCGAGCGCGGTGAGGTCGTCATGACGGGGCTGCACTCGTTGGCGATGCCGTTCATCCGCTACGGCATCGGCGACTTCGTGATCCAGGGCGAGGCACGCTGCGACTGCGGCGCGCCCTTCGCGACGCTCCGGGGCGTCGAGGGCCGCATGTTCGACTACTTTCCCCTTGCCGACGGTCGGACGGTCCATCCGTACGAGATCATCGGAATTCTCGGGAAGACGGCGCCGTGGATCCGCGAGTTCCAGCTGGTCCAGGAGCGTCGGGACCTCGTGCTGGTCCGCATCGCGCCGGCGACACCGCCGACATCAGCGGAGGTCGCCGACCTCGAGCGCGCGGTGGCGGAGTTCCTCGGCCCCGCCGTCGCTCTCCGCCTCGAGCTCGTCGACGAGATCGCGCTCGAGCCGAACGCCAAGCTGCGCGTCTGCCGGTCCCGCGTGACGTCGGCGTACGACGCGCCCGACACGACCCGCTTGTAGCCGCGGCCACGTGCGCCACGATGCCCTGCACGAGCGCGGGCGGCGAGAATCGGTGACCGCTGGACCGCACCCTCCTATCCGTCCGAAACGATGCGCTGGCGTGCGCCAACCGATCGTGCAGCCGGAACGATGCGAAAATTCAGCGGACTCGGTACGCGACAACGGCGCCAGCTCGAGGTGCCTTCACGGCACCAGGAGGAGGATGTCGTCCAGCGCGACGTCCGTAGGGATCGGGAAGCCGGGCGGGCATGGTGCCACCGGCGGGGCCGCCGGCGTCGGGAGCGCGGGCACCGTCGGATCGGGATGCCTCAGGTCGAGCGCGGAGGCGAGATTGCCGACGTCGCTCGACGCGTCGCGTGCGGTCAGCGGCTGCAGGTCCCAGCGCCACTCGATGAGCTTCAGGATCGAGGTATTGTCGAAGACGGTCGACACGACCCGCGGGTCGTTCCGATCGCCGCGCGTGAACGGCGATGCGACGACGACCGGTATGCGAAGTCCGAGCAGCGCTTTGCCGTCTACGAGGTCGGGGTCAACCGCGTTCGGCGCCGCGGCGCGCGGCGGCGCCACGTGGTCGAAGAACCCGCCCCACTCGTCGTAGGTGACGATGAAGACCGTCGATTCCCAAGCGGGACCCGAGGCGACTGCCTGGAACGCCTCCGCAAGGAACGCGTCGCCGGTTCGGATGTCGGCGTGCGGATGGTCATCCCCCGAGATGCCTTCCGCCTCGCCGACGAAGCGCGGGTCGACAAAGGAGACGCTCGGCAGGTTGCCGGTCGCGGCGTCGGCGAAGAACTGCTCGACTGGCGTCGAGATCGGCAGGTACTTGAGCCCCCAGAGCAGCAGGAACGGGACGTCGGAAAAGTAGTACTGGGCGCTGACGCCGCGCTCGCCCAGCCGATCCCAGATCGTCGGCAGGGTCGAGATCGCGAGCGAGTTCTCCAAGCGATCGGTCTGAGCGGCGTGCATGAAGATGCGGTTCGCGTAGGTCTCGCCGAGGATCGACGAGAAGAAGCGGTCGAACGTGGTGTACTCGAGCGCTAGCGCATTGAAGAAGGGCCGCGCCGTCTCGTCGTAGTACCCGATCGCGTAGTCGTCGTTCATCCCGGCGAGCAGGAAGCCGTTCATCGCGCCGTCATTCACGTTCACGCGTCCGCCTTCCCAGGTGTGGTCGGGATCGGGGTGAGGACACCCCTGGAAGTCGGGAGCGAGGCTGTACGTGGAGAGCTCGCCGCCGTCCGCGGCGGGATACGTGAGCCCGGCCTGCATGCCGTCGGCGGTCGGGTGCCACCCGAGGAAGTGGTCGAAGCTCCGGTTCTCCATCATCACGACCACGATGTGGTTTACGCCCGATTTCCCGGGCTTCGGCAGCCTGTCTTTGTCCTTCTCTTTCGCGTCGACCATGCCTGGGAGCGCGACGAGAACGGTGAGGACCACCATGGCAAGGTACGCGGAGCGGGACGGGTAGCGGCGGCAGAGCATGGCAATCTCCTTGTGGGGTCGGTTCAAGCCAGCCAACGCAGGCGGGACGACCGGGGTTGCCGGGCGCCGTCCGCGTTGGAGGCGATTTCCAAGCGCCGCGACGACGGCGACGCGGCGGCGGCGCGGTCCGCCGACGGCAGGTTGCGGCGCCACCGGCAGTGGCGTTCGATCGCCGCGAGATAGCGTTGGGGCGCGACAGGGATCGGCAAGCACTCCCGCACACCGTGCCAGTGGGCCAAGCGCACGTGCACGGGGTCCTGCGTCACCAGGACGAGGGGCACCGTGGCGAGCACCGAGTCCGCGCGCAGGTAATCTACGAGCGGCCAGGCGGCGTCGCCCGCGACATGGGGATCGGTCACCACGACGCAGGGCCGGAAGCCCGCGCGCAGCTGTTGGAGCGTGCCGTCCGCCGTAGCTGCTCCCACGGTCCGTATGCCGTGCATCCGTAGAAAGAGCACCCGACAGGCGCGGAGATCATCGTCCGGATCGACGAGGAGCAGTTGATGGTTCGGGTGCGATCGCATGTCGTGAACCCGTCGTGCACCGATCGCGCGCCGTCAAACGGCGGCGTCGGGTCGCCGTGATCGGTCCGTCTAGGCCTTCCAGTGTACGATGGCGCCGCAGCGACAGACGAGCGCGGCGCCGCGGCACGCGGATGCCGGACAACCGTCCAGCGAGCGCGGATATCGGGTTCCACAATTGGTGCAGCGGGAGTGGCTTCCGTCGCAACGCGTGCAGCGCATGTCGTCGTTCATGCGGTTGCGCATGTGCACGGTGCGTGCCACCGAAAATGCTCGACGTTCATTCGTGAACAGTGCGCGGTATCACCCAAGTTACAGCGTCGAATGTACAAACGAGCGGACACCGGGGAGAGCATAGGGAGAAGCTTTGCCGATGTAGGGAATTCACCCTAGGCCCCTGCTCGCCTTCGACGCTGCGGACCGTACTGTCATCGATCACGCCACGGCCCGCGTCACCGCAAAAGGACACGGGCAATATGCATGGCAGTCACGCCGCTGCTGCCATTCAAGCCTTGAAGCGCCAGGTCGCTGCTGACGCCGAGCAGCGCGGCGATTACGGCAGCATGATCTCCGACGGCACGCAGAGCTCGCGCGGTCCGTAGAAGGTGTAGGTGTCGGGACCGAACTGGTCGTTGGTGAAGATGGTCGGCTGCGTCGACGGCCGCGGTCCGCGCACCTGGTAGCACATGAGGTGCTCGTTGTGGGTGGGCGCCGCCGGATTCTCGCCGTTCTTGCTCGCCGGCGCGCAGAGGTGCGTCGGCTTCTTGATGTCGACGGTGAGCGGGCCGAACTGGGTCTCGACGTCGAGCCCCACCGCGCGGAACTTTCCGGTGACCTTGTAGCACTTGAAGTGGTCGAGCGGGGTCGCGAGCGCACCGGGGTAGCCGGTGAGGCTCTTCGCCGTCGGGACCAGAAGACGGTCGGGCTTGCCGATCGTCACGACCAGTAGGCCGAACTGATTCGTCACGACGACGCCCTTGATCTTGGCCGACTTCGGCGCCGACTGCTTGATCGTGTAGAACACGAGGTGGCCTTCGTCGGTCACGGCATCGGGATCTTCGCCGTTCTTGTCGGCCGGCGCGCAGATGCGCTTGTTGCGCTTCACGGTGAGCGTGCTCGGACCGAACTGGTCCTCCACACCCACACCGACGCGGTCGATCGAAGACCGGTGGGTCTCGTAGCAGTGGAAGTGATTGAGCGGGAGCGGCGTCGACGTGGTCGTCGGCGTCGGCGACTCGCTGGCCGTCGGCGTCGGGGTGACGGTCGGCGTTCCCGTCTCGGTCGGGGTCGACGAGGTGGTGGCGGTCGGGGTCGCGCTTTCGGTCGCCGTGGCCGTCGCGGTCGGCGTCGGGGTCGCCGACTCGGTCGCGCTCGCCGTGGCTGTCGCCGTCGGCGTGGCCGACTCGGTCGCGGTCGCCGTCGCGGTCGCCGCTCCCGTCGCCGTGACCGTCGCGGTCGGCGTCGCCGTCGTGGTGGGCGTCGCCGTCGTCGACGGCGTCGGCGACTCGCTGCCGGTCGGCGTCGGCGTCGGTGTGACGGTCACGGTCGCCGTGGCCGTCGGCGTCGCGGTGCGCGTCGGCGTCGGCGTCTGAGTTCCCGTCACGGTGGACGTCGGCGTGATCGTCGGCGTCGCGGTGCGGGTCGGCGTCACCGTCAACGTGGACGTCGGGGTGGTGGTTGGGGTCGTCGTCATGGTCGGCGTCGCCGTGCGCGTCGGCGTCGCGGTCACCGTGAGCGTCGGCGTCGCCGTCACGGTTGGGGTCGCGGTGCGCGTCGGCGTCGCCGTCGTGGTCGGGGTCGCAGTGCGCGTCGGGGTCGGCGTGCGCGTCGCGGTCCGCGTCGGAGTCGGCGTGGCCGAGGTCCGGAGACACATCTGGTCGCCCTTCGCGCCCGAACGGTTCGAGGACGGATCACGGAAGGTCACCCGGATGAACGCGGTGCCCGCCGGCGCGGTCGCGGAGAGATTGTAGGGTCCGCCGAGATTCCCGCCGTCGATGTCGAACGTGATGATGTGCGTCGTGGTCGAGCCGATCGCGGTGTTTGCCCCGTTGTAGAACCGGATCTCGATGGTCGGCTGCACGCCCGGATCGTGGGTGCCGCTGTAGAAGCTCATGTTGTAGGTGACGCCCGCGGTCGCGGCCACCTGCTGGTACATGACCCCGGGGCTGCTCGACGGCGTCCCCCAGACGTATCCGACGTAGTCCCCGTCGGGCGCGTCGAAACCGGCCGTCGCGCCGCCTTCGCCGCTCTGGAGCACCCAGACCGTCGGGAGCGGGTCGCCGATGCTGTTGGTGCCGCCGGTGTGCTGCTCGAAGCTCGCATTCGCGAGCAGGTTGCCGACGCACTGTGCGTATGCGGCGGGCGTCGCGCCGAGGATCGCCGCGGCGAGCGCGACGGCGGCGACGAGCCGCGGCGCGACACTGGTCGCGACGACGCGCGGACTAGCGGAGATCGATCGTCGCGCGTGGTGCGTGCGCGGCGCGCGCTGCGCAGAGGCGCGCGGAGCAGAAGAAAGGCCGGCAAGGGTACGGAGTCGAGTCATCTTCGGCGAGCCTCATGGGTAGCGGATACGGTGCTTCGGTCAGGACGACGGTGCCGCGCGGTGCTCTTCTCTGACTCCTGGTCTTTTACGTACGTAAACGAACGGCGGTCTCACCTAACGTCGACTCGACGGACTGTCAACGAAAAACCACCGGTCGCTCGTCGTAGAGGCGATCTGCACGCGCGCGCAAAGATCGCGCGGTGTACTCCCTTCAGGACACTCGCCACGACGACGCGCGCCTCGCCGCCGTGATCGCACCCGCGGGACGGGCACCTGCTAGACCTCTCGCCCGTTACCTCGTCCTCGCACCGTGCCGGTGCGATTTCGCCAAACACCGGCGCCTCGGATGCGGCACGTTGCACCATGCAGGCGGATCGGACTGCCCCTGCGCCGAGGCAATCATCACCCCGGCCGCGCGCTCGCGCCGCGTCGCCCGCGTCGTGAACCGTCGCGTGCGGGACGCATCCCGAGGTCTGTCGCGATCGACGGCTGCTTCCGCCGCTCGCCCTGCGGCAAGCGACAGCGATCGTGCCGGCGAGGGTGACGGCGGCGTCACGATCACCGACGCCGCGGGCGCCCCGGCGGGCCCGACCTCACGGTCGTGGGCTCACACCGGCCCGCATCCCTTGTCAGCCCGCGCACGTCGCGAACGCTCTGGCACTCGGGTAGTGCCTTTCAACGCACCGGAGCCCCGGTCTGCCGCGAGCGGTCTGCGTGCGGTGTCGGCGGACCCGGACCGATCGGCCGGCGCCCAGCGTCGCCGTGCGGCACCCGACGGCTTCGAGAAGTTGGAAGATGCTGCAGCAGGCGGGCGGGTCGGGGATGGTTTCGGGGAGCCGCACCTCGCGTGTGCGAAAGACAGCGCGGCTGCGGCGGGCGTTCTGCGCTGGGTGGCAGCGATCCGGCGACCGTAGAAGCCATCCCCGACTCGCCCGCCTGCTGCCACCGCTTCCGAGTGCTCCGCCGCGCGAGAATCAAACTGCGGCACTACCGGCACTCGCGACCCGGTTGCGCGGCGAGGAGGCTTCGAGGTACGGCACCGCAGCCATGCGTCACGAGCGCGGCCCAACGAAACGCGAGCGGCTTCTCCTCGCGCTGTTGCTCGCGTTCCTGATCGATACGGTCCGGACACCGTTCGCGCTCGTCGACCACGCGCACCCCGGAGACGCCCGTCCGCACACGCACGTCGGCGAGCCGCTGGGCGCGCAGCGCGTCCGACCGGCCCCGGCCACGCTCGGCACCGACGCCGGCCGGTACGTGATCGCCGCCGCGACGGATCTCGGCCTCCACTCGCACCTCACCGAGCGCCGCCATCACCTGCAGCTGCCGACGCTCACCGTTCCGCAGCGCACGCTCTGGAGCGTCGAGCTTCCCGCCGCGCTCGCGCCGGCGTTGCCGGCCGGCGTCACGATCGCCGGTCACGCCCGCGCACCGCCCCGCGTCGCCTCCGTCTAGTCCGACCATCGGAGGTCCGGCCGCCGAGCCCGCTCGTCGGCGAATCGGACGAGACCGTCGACGCACCCCGCCGGCCGACGCGCACGCGTCCCGTCGGCCCACCGTCGACTCGCGCGCCGCCGTCGCGGCGCCGTGGAAGTGGGAAACCATGCACCGAACGATCCCGACACTGCCCCTCGCGCTCGGCCTCGGCCTGGTCGCGTTCGAGGTCGACAGCTGAGCGCGGCCGCGCCATCGGTCCCGCGCCTCTCGGCGTGGTCGGTCTCGGCCGGCGTGCACGGCGCGCTCGTCCTCGCCTTGCTCGTGGCCCTCGGGGCCGGGCACGAGCATCATCACGAGCACGAGCCGCCGCCGACGCGGCTCGTCTGGGTCGAGGCCGCGCCGCCGGCGCCGTCCGCGGCTCTCGCACCGGCGCCGACGGCTGTCGGACCGGCGCCCGCGGCAGTCGCTCCGGCGCCGGCGCCTCCCGCGCCCGCGGCGGCTCCCCTACAGGTGCCGGCAGTCGCACCCGGGCCGGCAGCACCCGTCGCCCTTCCCCAACGTCCGCTCGTGACGCGACCGCGGGTCGCCGCGGAGCCGCGGCCGAAGCCGCAGGCGCGTACCGCGCCAGCGACCGCCGCGCCCACCGCACCGTCCGCGGTTGCCGCGCCCGGCGAACGTCCCGCCGCCGCGGATGTCGGCTCCGCAACCGGCATCGCGGACGGAGCCGCCGGCGGCATCGGCGACGCGCCGGTCCCTCTCCGGAACGTCGCGGCGCCGCCGGAGCTCGTGCAGCGCGTCGTTCCCGACTACCCGCCGCGCGCCCGCGCGCAGGAAATCGAAGGGCAAGTCGTGCTCGGGGTCGTCCTCGACCGCGACGGCCGCGTCGAGGAGAGCATCCGCGTCGTGCGCTCGGTCGCGGCGCTCGACGCCGCGGCGATCGCCGCGGTTCGGCAGTGGCGCTTTCGTCCGGCGCGGGATGCGGCCGGACGGACGGTCCGCGTGCTGATGGAAGTGCCCGTGCGGTTCGTGCTGCGATGACCTAGAGGAGAAGAGCATGGAGATGTCGTTGCTCGAGTTGTGGAAGGCCACCGGTCCGGTGGCGCGCGGGGTCGTCGCCCTGCTCGGCGTCATGTCGGTCGGCGGGGGCGCGGTCGCGACGGAGAAATGGCGGCGCGTCCGCGCTGCGGAGCAGGCATCCGACGCGTTCCTCGCGGCCTGGCGCGCCGACCCTGACGGAGTGACCGACGCCGCCGCGGTCGCCGGGCGCTTTCCCACGAGCCCGGTCGCGGGGGTGGTCGCCGCCGCGGCGGAGGTCGCCCGTCACGGCCACCGCGCCGAGGTGCACGATCGGACCGTGCGGCGTCACGTGCTCGCGACCAGCAGCGAGCTCCGGCGTGGGCTCTCCGCGATCGCGACGATCGGATCGACGGCGCCCTTCATCGGGCTCTTCGGCACCGTGATCGGGATCGTGAACGCGTTCCACGAGATCGGGACGACGGGGCACGGCGGCATCGCCACCGTGTCGACGGGCATCGCCGAGGCCCTCATCACGACCGCGTTCGGCATCATGGTCGCGATCCCCGCCGTGTGGCTCTTCAATCACCTGACCCAGCGAATCGGGCGACTGCTCGTCGCCGTCGAGTGCGCCGGAGAGGAGCTCGCGGTGCGGGCGCTCCAGGCCGATGCGGCGGCAGCGACGCCGACCGGCGAACGCGGGAGGACACCGTCGTGGCGATGACGACCGCCGCCGGCGACGACGAAGTGCGCGCCGAGATCAACGTCACCCCACTCGTCGACGTCGTCCTCGTGCTCCTCGTGATCCTCCTGCTGATGGCGCCCATGTTGAAGGAGGAGCTCCCCGTCGAGCTCCCGGTCGCGACGCACGCCGACGACCGCACGGGCGCGCCGACACCGACGCTCACGGTCGCGGCGGACGGCGCGCTCAGCTTCGACGGCACCCCGCTCCCCTCGGACGACCTCGTCGCCCGACTGACGGGACTCTATGCGGGCCGCGCCGACAAGACCGTCATGCTCGCCGCCGACCGCTCGCTCGCCTACGCCCGCGTCGTCGAGATCATGGACGCGTGCCGCGCGGCCGGCATCGAGCGCATCGGCATCGTTACGGCACCGGTCGTCGCGGCGAAGCCGTCCGGGTGAGCCGGCGCCTCGATCCCTCGCTCGCGACGCGCACCCGCGGGGTTACGGATGCGGGCGCGTGCGGCGCCCCTTCGCCGAGCGCGCGCTTCGCACGCGACCGCGCGGCGCTGCCCGCGCGCTAGGCAGTGATCGACGGTTCAGCAGCGCCGCTCGCGGAAACCGCAGCAGGAACGCGGAGACTCGCCAGGTACGGTGATTGCTCCCGAGGGCTTCCCATGCCAGCCCGCGCGCCGTTTCTGGCTGCCTGTCTCCTGTTGGCCATTATTTTTCGACCCGCGCTGGCCGCCGGATCCGACGGTCCGGCGGCGTGTCCGGGCTACCGCGCGGCCTTGCAGGAGGCGCGCACGGCGCTCGATCGCGGGGCCCGCACGGAGGCCGTCGCCGCGCTCGAGCGCGCGAAAGCGGCGTTGGCGATCTGCCGGCGGCGCGAGGCCAATCGGCACAGCGTGGTCGGGACGGCGACGCGCGTCGCCCGTCACCGTCTCGACGCGTAGCTGCGCCGCGCTCAGCGGGTCCGATTCAGGGCGCGATCGACCTCGGACGGGTCCACGCGACCACCCCCGTTGAGCGTATCGATCATGTCCTGCAGTCGCTGCTCCTCTTCCTTCAGCTGCAGCTTGTCGACGCCGCGCGCATTGTTCGCTTCCCACGCGAGCTGATTGCGCGAGTCCTCGAGCGACGCGACGTCGCGTGTGTCCGCCGCGCCCGCATTCCCAACGACCGACAGCACGGCACATCCCAAAACCAACGATCGAACGAACGTCTTCATGGTGCATCCTCCTTCGAATTTTGATGTGTGGAGCCACTGCCCGTGTACCCGTTCGATGCCGGCGGCATTCGAATGGATGCGGGCATCGTCGAGGCTAGCGCCGCCCGAGAACCGTGGATACCCCGTCCGTCGGCTCCGAAGCTCTGCATGACGCTCCCGACGAGCAGAAACATCGCGACGATCGCCATGACCAGCAGCACGAGCGCCAACGACACGAGCCGGACGAGACACCCCTTGAGAGGAAACGTCGGCAGTGAAAGCTCCGGCCCCGGCGCCCACTCGTCCGTCGGGTCGACGGTACGGGTCCGCCGTGCGGCCAGCATGCGCTCGAGCAGCTCCCGCACGGTCAGCGCGCCGTCGGGGTGCGCCCGGCGAGCGCGCGGGAGCGCCTCGTCGCTCCGCGACGGCGTCGACGAGCGGCGCTCAGGCCGGCGCGCCGCCCGCGCAGGCGGCGAAGGCGGTCGCGGCGGCGCCGCCGGTCGGCGCGGTGTCCCGCCGAGCCC
>JANNPN010000335.1:0-30964 GCA_031400185.1 Polyangiaceae bacterium | reverse complement strand
GCCGACCTCGACGGCGACGGCACCCAAGAGGTGATCCAGTACCAACCCAATCTCTTCGGCCGCCAACCACCCGACAGCGGCATCTTCATCTACAAGCACGACGGCACGCTGCTGCGTCGCATTCCCCCCGTGAAGGACGGTCAGCTGCTGATCGGATTCCTATCCATCGGCGACGTCGACGGCGACGGCGCGCCGGACATCCTCTTCCCCGCCGAAGGCTTCCTCTACGCCTTCCGCGCCGACGGGCGCTTGCTCTGGATCTTTGCGATCCCCGATCGTCCCGAGACCCTCAACAACCTCGTGCCGGCGCCGGTGTCCTCCCAGTTTCGGACCGGGGAAACCTCCGCGCAGGTCTACGATCTCGATCTCGATGGCCGCCCCGAGGTGATCATGCACGCCGCCGCGCGGCTCTGGATCCTCGACGGCGGAACGGGCGGCGAAAAATGGAGCATGGATACCGAGGGTGGGGGCAACAATCGCACCCTGGCGCTCGCCGACGTCGACCAGGACGGCCACGTCGACATCGTGGCGACGGGTGGACAGCGCTGGAACTGCTCCGTCATCACCGGCGGCCCGGTGCCCTGCCTCGGCAACACGCTCGTCGTGAGCGGTCAGGATCACAATTGGGCGCCCGGCCCGAAGGTCTTCCACCAGATCCCGTTCAGCCCCGCCACGGTCGACGACCACGCGAAGATTCTCGTCGCGACCGCGCCCCGCCGCGACTTCCGTATGGCCGCCCAGCAGGGCACGGTCGTCGACCCGCGCCTCCGCCAGGGCACCACGTTCACGTACACGGCGGAGGACGCGACCGGCCCCTCCGCGCCGGCCACCGTGTTCGTGAAGATCCGGCCCGACAACAGCCCGCCCGACATCACCTCGCTGCCGCCGACCGGGTTCCGCTCGATCGCGCCCTATGCCCGGCCGGTCTACCAGCTCACCGCGACCGATCCGGATCCCGGCGACGTCCTCCGCTACGAATTCGTCTCGACGACGCATTTCCTCGGCGGCAAGACCGAGACGCCCGTCGGCGGCGCCACCGGCGTGAGCGTCGACCCGGACACCGGCGCGGTCAGCTTCTACACCGGCCCCTGCGGGTCGTTCGGGGGCGGCTGCAACCTCGGCGACGTGAACGTGGTGGTTGCGGCGGTCGACGCGCTGGGCTTGCGCGACGAGCAGTCGTTCATCGTCACCATCCATTCCGGCGCGGCCACCGTGCCGGACGTCCTCGGCCAGGCTCAGGGAAGGGCGATCGACACGATCCACGCCGCCGGCCTCCGCGCGCGCATCGTCCTCGAGACCTTCGACGCCGCACCCGTCGGCACCGTGATCGCGCAGACCCCCGCGGGCGGCACGACGGGTGTCGCCCTCGGCACCTCGATCGACCTGTCGATCTCGAAGGGACCGCTGCCGACGCCGACGCCGATCGCGACCGCGTCACGCACGCCCGACCCGAACGCGACCGTGACGCCGATCCCGGTCGTCGACGACATCGTCGTCGAGCCGGTCGACCAGATCCTGATCCCTGGCACGACGCAGCAGTACGTCGCGACCGCGGTCTTCGCGGACGGCACCGCCGCCGACGTCACGGCGGAAGCGACGTGGGACTCGAGCGCCGCGGCGGCCGCGACCGTGTCCGCAACCGGCCTCGCGACCGCGGCCGCCGCCGGCACGACGACGATCTCGGCGGCGTTCGCGGGGAAGACGGGCGGAACGACGCTCACCGTGGCGGCCAAGGTGCCGAGCGACTTCACCGACCCGACCGCCGCGATCACGTCGCCCGCGCGCGGCGCGGAGGTCACCGAGCCCGTCGACGTCATCGGAACCGCGAGCGACGACAATTTCCTGAAGTACGAGCTCGCGATCGCGCCCGCCGGCGAGGACGCGTTCACGACCATCGCGACCGGAGCAGCGCCGGTCGCGGGCGGCGTGCTCGGGCGGCTCGACCCGACGCTGCTCATCAACGACCTCTACGACCTGAAGCTCCTCGTCTTCGACCGGAACGGCAATCAGGCCGAAGCGACGGTCGGCGTGCAGATCGCGCGCGAGCAGAAGATCGGTCTCTTCACCATCACGTTCCAGGACCTGAACGTCCCCGTCGCGGGCATCCCGATCACCGTGACCCGCACCTACGACAGCCGCGACAAGGGTCAGGGCGACTTCGGCATCGGGTGGCGGCTCGGCGTCCGGTCGCTCCGTGTGCGGGCCAACCGCGAGCAGGGCACGGGTTGGGAGGTGCAGAAGATCGGCGGCGCGCTCGGCAGCTTCGTGCTCGTCGGCGCGGACCAGCACAAGGTCAGCCTCACGCTGCCGAACGGCAAGGTCGAGGAGTTCGACCTCGTCATCACGCCGACGGTCTCGCCGCTCGTGCCGCTCGAGACGGTGACCGCGAGCTACGTGGCGCGGCCGGGAACGCTCGGCACGCTGACCGCGCTCGCCGACAACGACCTCCTCGTGATCGGCAACCAGCCCGGCGAGGTCGAGCTCGTCGGGTTCTCGAACGCCGACACCTACGACCCGACGCTCTTCCGCTACGTCTCGGGCGAGGGCACCGTCTTCGACGTCGACCGCACGACCGGCGTCCAGAAGCTGCAGGACCGGAACGGCAACACGCTCACGATCGGCGCCAACGGCATCGTCCACTCGTCCGGGAAGAGCATCACGTTCGCGCGCGACGGCGCCGGCCGCATCACCGCGATCACCGATCCGCTCGGCCACGCGCAGACGTACGCGTACGACGGGCGCGGCGACCTGATCGCGCACACCGATCCAGTCGGAAATACGACGCGCTTCACCTACGACCGGAAGCACGGGCTCCTCGACGTCGTCGACCCGACCGGCGCGCGCGCCGCACGGAACGAGTACGACGCCGACGGCCGCCTGATCGCGATCGTCGACGGCTTGGGCCATCGCACCGAGATCGCGCACGACCCGAACGCGCGCCAGGAGGTCACGACCGACCGGCTCGGCAACGTCACCGTCTACGAGTACGACACGGTCGGCAACGTCGTCGCCAAGACCGACGCGCTTGGGAAGCGGACGACGTACACCCACGACGCGCGCGGCAATGTCCTCACCGAGACGGATCCGCTCGGGCGGGTCGCCGCCTCCACCTGGGACGCCGCCGACAATCAGCTCACCCACACCGACTTCGAGGGCAACCTCACGACCTGGACGTACAACGCCCGGCGCCAGGCACTGACCGAGACCAACGCCGTCGGCGAGACGACGACCAACGTCTTCGACGCGAACGGCAACCTGACGTCGACGACCGACGACGGCGGCATCGCCACGTTCACGTACGATGCCGCCGGCAACCGGCTCACCGCGACCGACGCGCTCGGCCGCACGACCACGTCGACCTACGACACCACCGGGAACGTGCTCACGCGGAGGGATCCGCTGAACCACGTGACGACGTTCACCTACGACGCGGCAGGGCGGGTGCGCACCGAGACCGATCCGCTCGGCCGCACGACGGAGACCACGTACGACGCGCGCGGCCGCGTGCTCACGACCAAGGACGCGAAGGGCGGCGTCACGCAGACCGCTTACGACGAGGTCGGCAACGTCGCGAGCACGACCGACGCGCTCGGGCGCGTAACGACGTTCGGCTACGACGTCCGCGGGAAGCTGACTGCGCAGGTGCTCCCGGACGGGTCGACGCAGGTGACGGCCTACGACGCGGAAGGCCGCGAGGTGAGCCGCACCGACGGCGAGGGGCACACGACGACCTACGTCCTCGATCCGCTCGGCCGCCGGCTGCGCGTGATCCATCCCGACGGCGAAGAGGTCGTGACGACGTACGACGCGATCGGGCGCACCCTCACCGTCGAGGACGAGCGCGGCAACGTCACGACCCACGCGTACGGCGTGCGCCAGAAGACCACGACCGACGCGCTCGGCCACGCCACCGTCGAGACGTTCGACGGCCTCGGCCGCCTGACAAGGACGACCGACGCGCTCGGACGCGTCGTGCAGTTCGCGTTCGACGAGCACGGCAACCAGGTCGGCACGACATTTCCCGACGGCACGACCACGACGACGACCTTCGACGCGGCCAACCAGCGCACCGCCGCAATCGACCAGGCGGGCAAGACGACGCTCTTCTCGTACGACGCCGCCGGGCGCCTGCAGCAGGTGACCGACGCCGAGGGGAACGTGACCACCTACGGCTACGACGCCGCCGACAATCTGACCGCGCAGACCGACGCCAACGGCCGCACGACGACGCTGGAGTACGACGTGCTGAACCGCCTCGCCAAGCGCACGCGTCCTCTCGGCCAGTTCGAGACCTTCGCGTACGACGCCGTGGGCAATCGGACGTCGCTTGCCGACTTCGACGGCAAGACGACCACGTTGGACTACGACGAGGTCGGGCGCCTCGTCGCGACCCACCTGCCGGACGGCAGCGACGTGACGTACGCGTACGACGGCCGCGGTCTCCGCACCCAAGCCGGAGACGACCACTACGCGTACGACGACCGCGGCCGCCTCACGACCGAGACCAAGGCCGGCGGCGCCGTGCTCGGCTACGGATACGACGCCGCCGGCAACCGCGTGAGCTTCACGACCCCGCAGGGCACGACGACGTACACCTACGACGCCGCGAACCGCCTCCAGACCGTCGTCGACACGACGGGCACGACGACCTACGGGTACGACGCCGTCGGGAACCTCGCATCGACGGCCCTCCCGAACGGCGTCACGACGACGTACACCAACGACACCCTGAACCGCGTCACGAACGTCGCCCACGAAGGGCCGGGCGGTCCCATCTCCTCGTACACGTACACGCTCGGACCGGCGGGCAACCGCATCCAGGTCGTCGAGGCCGGCGCGGCAACGACCGGCCGCACCGTGACGTATACCTATGACGACGTCTATCGCTTGACGGAGGAGGCGATCGACGAGCCGGGAAGCGCGAACGACCAGACCGTGACCTACGTCTACGACCCGGTCGGCAACCGGACGGAGACGAACCGCGACGGAACCGTCACGACGTCCACGTACGATGCGAACGACCGGCTCGCGTCCGAGACCACCAACGGCACCACGACGACGTCGGCGTACGACGGCGACGGCAACCTCGTGAGCCGCACGACCGGCGGCGACACCGACGTCTACGCGTACGACGACCAGAGCCGCCTGGTCGGGGTGAGCCCGCAGAGCGGCGCCAATCCCCAGGCCGCCGTGTACACCTACGACGCCGACGGCATCCGCACGAGCCGCACCGCGGGCGGCGTCACCACGACGTTCCTCGTCGACAAGAACCGCGACTTCGCGCAGGTCGCCGTCGAGACCACCGGCGCGACGGTCACGACGTACACGCACGGCCACACGCTGCTCAGCCAGACGCGCACCGGCTCCGGCTCGCACTTCCACCTGTCGGACGGCCAGCTCTCGACGCGGCAGCTGACGACGCCCGCCGGCGCGGTCAGCGACACGTACACGTACGACGCCTTCGGCGTGGCGCTCGCGGCGAGCGGCGGCACCGCGAACGACTACCGTTACGCCGGCGAGCAGCTCGATCCGAATGCCGGCTTCTACTACCTGCGCGCCCGCCACTACGAAGCCGCCACCGGGCGCTTCACCAGCACGGACCCGCTGGAAGGCAATCCGTTCGAGCCCGTGAGCCTCCATCGCTACCTCTACGCCAATGCCGACCCCGTCGACCGGCGCGATCCCTCGGGAAGAAGCTCGGTTCTGGCCGTCGTCGGCTTACTCTCGATCCTGGCGCTCGTGTACCTCGGCGTCGCCTTCCGCAGCGGCTTCCTGGGCTCGGAGAATGTGCCTGATGTCGCCGGAGCTTCGGTCGATCTGATCGCCCTCTATCTCTCCACGAACGCCTGGACGGACGTCGTCGCCATCGGCAACGAGATCGAATTGATCTTCAAGGCCGTCAACGTGACCATGGACGTGACGGCGCGCGCCGGCAACGACTCCACCCGCTACGACGACCCGGCGGGGGCGGGTGCGAAGCATGGCCGCGGGCGTTTCGTCGTCGCACTGCTGAGTCCCGACGTCGTCGGAATCAAGCTCAACGATGCCAAGAAGCACGTCGCAAACGGCGTCGAGACCCCGACGGGCGGCATCATCACGGGCCGGGGAACCACCTCCTCCCCCAGCGAGGTCGCGTCCCACCTTCTCGGGCATTGCTTCGGGCTCGCCGACAACACCGTCGAGGAGAACGTCATGAACTCCGTGCCGGGAAGCCAGCTCGGCGAGGCGCAAGGGAAGCGGGTCCGGAGCTTCCTCAAGACTCCGTCCGGGGGCCGTTGCAAGTAGCGTGGCCGCTACCAGTCGGTCGGTCGCCGAAACCGACTCCCAGTCGGTCGGTCGCCGAGACCGACTACCAGTCGGTCGGTCGATAGTTCCGCAGAAACTGCCCCCACACGTGCTCGCCGGTGTTGATCCCGGCGATGATCGGATCGACGATCCGCGCCGCGCCGTCGACGATGTCGAGCGGCGGGTGGAAGCGGTGCTCGGCGGTCTTCCGCGCCGCGACCGCGGCCGGGTCCTCGTCGGTCACCCAGCCGGTGTCCACGCTGTTCATGTGGATGCCGTCGTTGAAGTAGTCGGTCGCCGAGGTGCGGGTCATCATGTTGAGCGCGGCCTTGGCCATGTTGGTGTGCGGGTGCCGCGTCGTTTTGAAGCGGCGGTAGAACTGGCCCTCGACCGCGGACACGTTGACGATGTGCTTGTCGCGCTCGGGGGTGCGGAGCATGAGCGGCTTCAAGCGCGCATTGATGATGAACGGCGCCACCGCGTTCACGAGCTGCACCTCGAGGAGCTCGACCGCGGGGACGTCGGCGAGCAGCATCCGCCACGAGTTGGACTCGCGGAGGTCGATCTGCTGCAGGTCCTGGTCGAGGCACCCTTCGGGAAAGAGCGCCTGCTGCGCTGCGAGCTCCTCCGGTAGCAAGCGGATCTGCGAGAGCGCTGCGGCGTGGGTGAGGCCGACGGCGTCCGAGAGCTCGCGCCCGACCGCGGGGAGGCCGGAGCCGCCTTCCGGCAGCATTTGATAGGCCCGGACGCCTTCGTAGCCGCCGAGCAGCGACCGCATCTCCCTCGACAGCGTCGGCAGCGCCGCCTCCTCGCCTGCCATCATGTGGCGATAGAAGTCCGGCGGGCGCCGCACGGTCTGACAGGCGTTGTTGACGATGAAGTCGAGACGGTCGTGGGTCGCGAGCATGTGGCGGCAGAAAGCCTCGACGCTCGGCGTGTGGCGGAGGTCGAGTCCGAAGATCTCGAGACGGTCCCCCCACTCGGCGAAGTCGGGCTCCTGCGCGTAGCGCATGGCCGAGTCGCGCGGGAAGCGGGTCGTCACGATGAGATGCGCGCCCGCGCGCAGGAGCTTGATGCCCGCCTGATAGCCGATCTTCACGCGTCCGCCGGTGAGCAACGCGACCCGGCCGCGGAGATCGGCAAGCTCGCTCCGCTTCGCGTAGTTGAAGGCGGCACAGGGCGGGCAGAGCTGATCGTAGAAATGGTGGAGGGTCGTGTAGTGCTCCTTGCAGACGTAGCAGTGCTTGTCCTCGATGGTGATCGCGGGCTCCTCCACGAGATCCTCCTGCACGAGGTCGCGCGGCGGGAACACGTTCGGGGTCGTGAACACGACCTCGCGGCGGAGCTTCCGGATGCCGGTCTCGGCGAGCACGGCCTCGGCGCGCGCGATCACGGCCCGCCGGCGTTCCCGGCGCGCAGCCTTCGCGACGTGGCGCCGCGCGATGGCGTCCGGGCGCGACACCCGTCCCGCTGCTTCGAGCAGTCGGATGCGCTCGTCCTTCGGAAGGCTGGCGAGCTGCGTGCGGTCGGCGGCGATGGATTCGAGAAGCTCGATCGCGGTGCGCACGCGGTCTTCTGGGGTCATCCGGGTGAGTGTAGTCGAGACCGTCGGAAACGGCGAAGGGACCGTCACTAGGATGACGGCCGGGGTGTCCGGGCGGGAGGGCACGGCGGCGCAGGCCTCGCCTGGTCGCCCGGTTGCGACCCGGCGCCAACCCCGCGATGGGGCATGGCGCTTGCTGGTATGTCATGCGATGCCGGCACCCGTCCCGCAGCGCGGACTCCTTGCGCGCCTGAACGCCGGTGTCTTCGACCTGCCCGCCGACGACCTCGTCGGCATCACGACGTGGCTCGACACGTCGCGGTGTCTCACGGCGACGGTCCTCGTGACGATCACGATCGTCCTCCGGCTGACCTTGCTGCCGGAGCTGCCGATCTGGTCGCTCGTCGGGATCGGCGCCGTCGAAATCCTCTTGACGGTCCCGTACCGGCGCTGGATCGCGAGCCGGCGCTGGCTCGGCGCGCTCATCTACACGCAGTTCATCGTCGACGTGTGCTGCTTCACGCTCGGCCTCACGCTCGCCCCCGACCTGCCGAACGAGTTCCACTTTCTCTATCTGCTGATGATCGTCCCGTGCGCGCTCTTCTCGCTGCTCTGCGGCCTCGTGATGGCGACGCTCGCGACGGGCGCGCATCTCTGGCTCTCGCCGACGATCGACTGGTCGATGCCGGTCGTGATCCCGATCGTCGTCTTCTTCCTGGTCGCCCAGCAGAGCCGGTTCTACGGCGAGCGCCTGGTCGCGAAGAGCGGCGAGGCCGAGGGCAGCGCCCGGCTCTCCGAGGCGCTCCTGACCGTCGCACGCGCGCTCGCCAACACGACCACCAGCAGCGGGTCGGTTCTGGAGCACGTGACCGAGCTGGCCCGCGAGATCACCGGCAGCACGTGGTCGTGCGCCATCGTGCGCAACCCGGAGAACGGCAAGTTCCGCGTCATGGGCCTCGCGTCGCGCACGGGCACGCTCGACGAGGAGATCAAGAGCGTCGAGTTCCGCTCGTCGGCGTTCGACGGCCTGCTCGCTTCACTCCCGCGCGATCGCTGCTTCGCCGTGCGCTCGCCCGAGGCCTCGCCGATCTCCGCGATGATGAGCGACCGCTGGAAGATCGGCCCGTTCATCGCGGCGGCACTCCGGCGCGGCGACGAGGGCCTCGGCGTGCTGCTGCTCGGGCAGGACGACCCCGCAACGGCGTTTCACCCGAGCAGCGAGCGCTTGCTGATCGGGATCGCGCACCAGACCGTGCTCGCCCTCGACAACGTGCGGCTCCTCGACGAGCTGCGGGCGGCGAGCACGCTCAAGTCGGAGTTCATCGGGACGATGTCCCACGAGCTCCGCTCGCCGCTGAACGCGATCATCGGCTATACCGACCTGCTCCGCGACGACGCGCGCGAGGCAACGGACGACGCGGGCGCCGCGTTCCGACTCGACACGCTCGACCGGGTCCATTTCTATGCGCTCCAGCTGCTGGAGATGATTCAAGCGACGCTCGACGTGAGCCGCCTCGAGGCAGGACGATTGCCGCTGAATGCCACCCCCGTCGCTCTGCCGGCGTTCATCGCCGACATGCGCGCGGGCATCCCGGAGTACTGGCGGAAAGACGGCGTCTCACTCGCATGGTCGGTGGCGGACAGCCTCCCGACCGCGGAGCTCGACGGACCGAAGCTCGTGACCGTGATCCGCAACCTCGTGCACAACGCACTCAAGTTCACCGAGCGCGGCGTCGTGTCCGTGCACGCGCGGCTCGACGTGGCACGCCCGGACGCCGCGGAGCCGGCGGGCGACCAGTTGATCCTCACCGTCGCGGATACCGGCATCGGGATCCCGACCGAGCAAATCGGAGTCATCTTCGATATGTTCCGCCAGGCCGACGGCTCCGACACGCGCCGCCACGGCGGGGTCGGCCTCGGCCTCTACATCGCGATGCGCCTGACGCAGGCGCTCGGCGGTACCGTGCGGGTCGAGAGCATGCCAGGCGAGGGCAGCACCTTCACCGTATCGGTGCCGGTGCGGCTCATCGATACCGACCGGAGCGAGCGCGCGGTCGGGTAGTCGGTTCGCGGCGGCGCGATCGGCGCATCGCATGCGCGCGACGTGCGGCGACGTCAGCGCAAGCGGCGGATCGCCGCGCGTCGCTGAAGGGGCCAACGGCGGAGCGCGCGGTCGCAGCCGGCGATGAACTCGCGCGCCATCGCGCGGCGCATCGTCCACTCGGTTTCCGTGCTCGCGGCGCGGCGCCAGGCGGCGCGGCCGATGCGGCGGACCTCCGCGCGGTAGCGGTCGGGGGTTTCCCAGTCGAGGCCGTCACACTCGACGTAGGCGAGCGGGCCGAGACCCACCAGAAGGGCCGCCCACTCGCCGTACATCGCCGAACCGCGCGCGCGTGAGCGCGCGAGCAGCCGTTCCGTTGCGGCGCGCGACAGCACGAACGAGGGCGCGAGGAAGTCGACCGGCATCTTCAGCCCGAGCCGGGCGGCGAACGCGTCCGCCGCGACGAGCTCGGTCGCGAAGAGCGCCTCGTGGTGGCTCGCGTGGGCACGCCGCGTGCGTCCGACCAGGAGCGCGTCATAGCGCGCCGCGCGCGCAAGAAGCGCCGCGAGCTCCGCGGGCTTCCGCGCGACCCAGTGGAGCGCGCGGTCGAAGTCGAGGTAGTGGACGCGCTCCACGTCGGCCGCCAGCGCGCGCCGAAGCGACAGGCGATAGAGCGGGCCGCGCGTGTTCGTCGGCGGCGCCCCGGCGTCGACGCCGTGGGCCGCGAGCAGCGCGCGGACGCTCGCGGCGGTCGGCGGGCTGCTCGCGACCTGCACGCGCGCGTAGAGCCGGCGCAGGCGCGGGAGCCACCGCCCGATCTCGCCGGCGAGCGCGCCCTCCGGGTCGTGGAGCGTCGCGGCGAGCGCGATCCGCCTCACCGCAGGAAGAAGCGCGCGGCCGGCGCGTCGGTCTCGTCGCTGCAGCGAAAGCCGAGCTGCGCGAGCGTCGCCGCGAGCGCGGCGCGCTCCCCCGGCGACACCTCGAATCCGCAGAGCACGCGCCCGTATGCCGCGCCGTTGTTGCGATAGTGAAAGAGCGAGATGTTCCAGCGGCTGCCGAGGCTCGTGAGGAACTGCATGAGCGCGCCCGGCCGCTCCGGGAACTCGAAGCTGTAGAGGACCTCGTCACTCGCGCTCGGGCTCCGGCCGCCCACCATGTGCCGCACGTGGGTCTTGGCGAGCTCGTCGCCGCCGAGGTCGACGCACGCGTAGCCGTGGGCGCGGAGCGTGTCGGCGATCGCCGCCGCCTCCGCCGCCCCTGTCACCTCGAGCCCGACGAAGATGTGGGCCTCGCTCCGGGTCGCGAGCCGGTAGTTGAACTCGGTCACGCTGCGCTCGCCGATCGTGCGGCAGAACTCGAGGAACGCGCCGGGCCGTTCGGGGATCGTCACCGCGAGGATCGCCTCGCGATGCTCGCCGATCTCGGCGCGCTCGGTCACGTAGCCGAGACGCGTGAAGTTCATGTTGGCGCCGGACGCGATCACCACGACGGCGCCGGCCGCGAGCGTGCCGTCCTCGGCGGCGCGTTTCATGCCGGCGAGCGCCACCGCGCCGGACGGCTCGAGCACGGTGCGGGTCTCCTCGAAGGCGTCCTTGATGGCAGCGCAAATCTCGTCGGTCGTGACCGTCATCGTGGCGTCGAGGTGGCGGCGGCAGAGGTCGAAGGTGAGCGCGCCGACCTGGCGGACCGCGACACCGTCGGCGAAGCGGCCGACGTGGTCCAGCACGATCCGCTCGCCGGCCGCGAGCGAGCGCGTCATCGCGTCGGAGTCGTCGGGCTCGACGCCGACGATGCGGACGTCCGGCCGCAGCTCCTTCACGACCGCCGCGAGCCCGGCGGCGAGCCCGCCGCCGCCGATCGGCACGAAGATGCTGCCGAGGTCGCGCGGCGCCTGACGCAGGATCTCCAGGCCGACGGTGCCCTGCCCGGCGATCACGTCGAGGTCGTCGAACGGCGGCACGACCGTCATGCCGGTCTCGGCCGCGACGGCGGCGGCGCGCGCGGCTGCAGCCGCGTAGTCGTCGCCGACGAGCTCGACGTCGACCCCATAGCCTCGGACCGCTCCGACCTTGATCGCGGGGGTCGTGCGCGGCATCACGATGCGGCACCGGAGCCCGAGCCGCGTCGCCGCGTACGCGACCCCTTGCGCGTGGTTGCCGGCCGACGCGGCGATCACGCCGGCCGCGCGGGCGCGCTCGTCGAGGTGTGCGATCCGGTTGTAAGCGCCGCGGATCTTGAACGAGAAGATCGGCGTCAGGTCCTCGCGCTTCAGCAGCACGGAGCGGCCGACGCGCGCCGAGAGGCCGGGTGCGGGGTCGAGCGGCGTCGGCGCGGGCAGCACCTCGGCCACCCGCGCGTTCACGACCCGCTTCAGCATGTCGTGCATCAGGCGAGGGTAGCGGATTTCGGGCCGATTCGCCTGGGGCGAAACGCCGACGTCACGGAATGACGACCGGGACGCGGACGACGTTCGGCGCGCCGCCCACGCGCTCGGGAAGCTTGCCGTCGGGGTTGACGGTCACGATCAGCACGTAGTCGCCGGGCGGGACGCCGGTCACGTCGACCCATTGGCCGTCGATGTCGAATCCGTAGCGGTCCCCCCACCCGACCGTGATGCCCTGGAAGCCGCAGTCGAAGCGGCGCGGTCGGTCGCCGACGTAGCGGCGCGAGTCGGTCATGCAGAAGCTCTGCTTGTGGCCGAAGCCGACCACACGGTCGTTCGAGTCGCGGAGCTCGTACGAAGCAAAGCCAAGGAAGTGGTAGTGACCGTGGCAGGGACTGAGCTCGAAGTCGTCGCGGGTGAACGGCGGCGCGGGGTCGGCGGGATCGCCGACGACCAGGTCCGCGCTGCCGCGATTCACGACCACCGTGTCGAAGCGCAGCAGCCGGCGGCGCCCCGGCGCGGCGATCGCGCCCTCGATGACCGCGCAGTCGGTCGGCGCGAAGTCCTCTTCGGTCAACTGCAGCGTCGCCTCGGTCGGCGCGCGGTCGACCTGCAGATCGACGCCGGTCGACACGTGCGCGTCGTCACCGCCGCAGCCGACTAGCACGAGCATCACGAGGAGCGTCCGGACCTGCATGGGTACGCTCGGTAGCATGGGATCCGCACGGCCCCAACCGCACGACGATTTGACGGCCACGTCGCGGCGCGACTAAATGGCCGCGACGCGAGCGTCGCCGACGTTCCGCACTGGTGGATGACGATGACAGGGGCGCGGCCCCGTGGGAGGCAGGGATGCGGAGAATCTTCGGAGTGATGCTGATGGTGCTCGTCCTCACGACGAGCGAGGCGCGGGCGGGAGAGAGCGAAGGGCCGACGCTCGGCGCACCGATCGCGACCGGCGACCAGCTGATCTACTACTACGACACGCGCGCCAACTTCACGACGTTCATCACGCTCCGGAACAACGGCTTCAGCGAGATGACCGTGAGCTTCCTCTACTACGGCCCGACCTTCAGCACGCCGTTCTCGCGCGCGGTGACGCTCACCGCGGGGGAGGTCAAGGTCATCGACGTCGGCAGCCTTCGCGGCGACGGCCTGCCGGCGCAAGCCGGGATCGCGATCGCGACCGCCGTCAGCATCTCGGGCCAACCGATCGTCACGCGCGCCCTCACCGGGAACTTCACGGTCGCGAATCTGCTGACGGGGTCGGCCTTCGGCGCCTCGGCTGCGGGCCGCAGCGCGTTTCAGAGCAACGGCGAACCACCGACGTTCGAGACGGTCATCGACGGCGTGAACGTGCGGCTCCAGTTCATCCGCCCTCTCTCGGCGACGCTCTCGGCATACTACGACCCCACCACCCTGGCGCCGGTCGGGAACGGCGGCAATCAGCTCATCTTCATCAACTTCGAGGACGAGTATGCCCCGACCTACCGCGCCGCGATCGGGTCGACGACGTGGTTTCTTGCGGCCACGCGTCAGAACGGCTCGCTGATCGCGGACACGACCTTCACTGCCAACGGGGTGACGGTCACGGACCTCGCGTCGGTTGCGGGCACCGGCGTGAACGGCTCGGCCGGTAGCATGCTCTTCACCGCGGCCGACAGTCCGAACCTGAACCGCCTCATCTACTTCACCGAATCGCTCGGAACCTTCGGGACCGGCTACCTGTTGCCGGAGCAGTCCGCCCGACCGGCCGCCGTGTGCACGGTGCCTGCCGCTACGTCGTCGGCAGCTCCAGAGTGACGCCGACGTCGTAGATCAACCGACCCGCATCGACTCGGGCGAACTCCGGAAGCTGGTGCGGCTTCGAGTGGCCGCCCGAGTCGATGTGCAGCACGGTCCAGCCGACGACCAGCAGCCGGTCGGAGATCAGCCGGCGGTGGCACTGCCACCAGAGCGCCTCGGCGCAGAGATAGGCGGTGGGCGCCGCCTCCGCCACGCGCTCGAGGTCGGCGAGCGCCCCCGCGAACTCGGGCGTGTCCATGTAGTCGGCGTAGGCGCGAAACGCCGGCACCTGCCACGCGACGTGCGGCGACGGCGCACCGCGCTTCCGGCGGCGGCGTCCGCCGAGGCCCGGCATCCAGTGATACGCGATGTCGCGCGCCTGGCAGCTCAGCATGAGCGCGTCGCGGCCGAATTGCGGGTGGCGGCGCGATCCCGGGATGGCACGGACGTCGGCGAGCGTCCGGATCGCGTGCCATTCGAGGAAACCGAAAAACACCTCCGCCGAGTGCGTCGAGTGGCCGATCGTCCAGATCGTGCGCGCCATCGCCGCCAACAAAAGCAAACGGCGGCGCGTTACGCGAGAACGCGCCGCCGTCGATCTGCCCTGATCCGCCCTCGCCTCCGCGCGCGCAGCGCGAGGCCGAGCGCAGCGAGCCGGCGGGTCACGAGATCCCCTTATCTACGGTGCGGGGTGCTCGCCGTTGTTGGTGAGCGCGCGCACCTGATTCGCCGCCGCCGTCACCGACAGCGGATCGGTGAAGTCGGTGGTCGCGACGAAGCGCGCCGCCGCGTCCTCGAGGTTCTGGATGCGTTCCGCGTCGAGGTCGTTGCCGATGATGTCGCCGTCGATCACGGCCTGGACGCCGGCCTCGCACGCGATGTCGGTCTGTCCGTCGAGCTGCTTCCCGTTGTTGTTCGACTCGGCCGGGATGAGGCCGCTCACCCGGATGGCCTCGTCGTCGACTGCTCCGAACAAAATGACCGCCACGCTCACGGTCTTCCGGATCACGCCGAAGTAGCGCCCGACCAGGGTGCTGTCGTCGGTCGCCAGCGGGTCGTCCGGACGGTCGGGATCGATGATGATGAAGCGCACGTTCCTGACGGGATCGCCGCCATTGGCCGGCGGGTAAAAGGCGTCGCCGCTGACCGTGACCTTATTGCTGCCCCCGTTGCCGCCGCCGCCGCAGCCGCCGACGATCAGCCCGAGCGCTAGCGCCGCCCCCAAGATACCCACAACACGTCGTCCCTTCATGGGCGCCCCTCCTCCGGCGACATCTAGCGGTCAAGGCTATGGAATTTCAAGCCGCGCGAAACAGGTCTGCGGCCAGCGCGGGACCCGCGCTAGGTGCTCGAAGACGACGATATCCGATGGCGGGGCTGGATATGGCGGCCGCCCCCAATGCGGGCGCGTGGTTGGCCCGCTGCACCGCCCGTCCGGCGCTCGCCAAGGCCCGGGCCCACGGCTGACGAGGAACATTGTGACGGCGAAGATCACCGTCAGGTAGTGGAGGAAGCCATGCAGACACTTTTCTCGATCGGAGCACTCGCCCTATTCGCCGTGAGCCTGACCGTGCCTGCCGACGCGGCCACCCTCAAGTGTCAGCGTGCCATCGCGAAAGCGGGCGCCCAGTACACCCAAGCGCGCGCGGGCGCCCTCGCTAAATGCGAAGGAAAGGTCGTGACGGGCTCCGGCACATCCTGCCCGGACGCGACCGCCACGCAGGCGATCGCGAAAGCGAGCGCCAAGCTGACGACGACGATCGGCAAGGCGTGCGGCGGCGACGACAACGTCTGCGGGGGCGATCTCACCAATGAGGATGCCCCGGCGACCCTCGGGTGGCCGGACCGCTGTCCGAACTTCGAGCGCGGCGGTTGCGGCGACGACATCGCCGACTGCGGCGGCATCGCGAGCTGTCTCACCTGCCTCGACGATGCCGCCGTCGATCAAGCGATGGGCCTCTACTACGACGCGCTGGCCCTCCCGAGCTCCGACGCGCTCAACAAGTGTCAGGTCGCGATCGGCAAGGCGACGACGGCCTTCCTCGAGTCGAAGAGCAAGGCGCTCCAGAAGTGCTGGGACGCGCGGATGAACGGCAAGTTCCCCGGCACCTGCATCCCCCCCGACGCGGGTGACGGCAAATACGAAGCCGCGATCTCGAAAGCCGAGGCGAAGAAGCGGAACGCGATCTGCAAGGCGTGCGGCGGTTCGGACGGACTCTGCGACGGCGTGGACGACATCGCCCCGCCGTCGATCGGTTTCCCCGCCGACTGTCCGGCCGTGACCATCCCGGGCGGGACGGCGTGCGGGGGTCCGATCACGGACCTCGACAGCTTGGTCGACTGCGTCGATTGCGTGACCGAGTTCAAGGTCGATTGCGTCGACCGCGCCCAGGTCCCGCAGCTCGCGGCGTACCCGAGCGAGTGCAACGTCTGCACCCAGCCCGCGCCGACCGGCCCCTGTCCGACCTCGATGGAATTCACCGTCGACGGCCCCCGCAGCGACCTCGACCTCGGCTTCATGGGCTTGGCGCACGACGTACAGTCGCCGGACGACAGCCGTCTGACGTTCGCGGTGAGCGGCTGCGCCGGCGCGAATCATCCGACCTGCGGCGAGTGCGCCGCCGACGGCCCGATTGCGAACGCGGGAGGTGCCGCGTTCGACAACCATCGCTGCCAGGATCAACCCTGGGTGTCCTGCGGCACCGACGGCGATTGCCCGTTGGCCGGCGCCACGGGGCCGTGCGTCTATTTCTTCGGGCCACCGCAGCCGTTCAGCGGCGGCGGTATCCCGAACTGCCTCGTGAACCGGATCACCGGCCCGATCGCGGGCACGGTCAACGTCGACACCGGCAGCACCACGCTTCCGACGACGCTCGCCAGCAGCTTGTACCTCGTGGGCCCGCAAGAGCAGCCGTGTCCGATCTGCGACCAGATCTGCATCGGCGGATCGGACGCGGGGACCGCATGCAGCTCCGCTGCCGACTGCGACAGCAACGACTGCAGCGCGACGACCCTCTGCAGCGCCGGGCCGCGGATGCACCAGGCGTGCTCGCAGCAAGGAACGACGCCACTCGGCGCAACGTCGCTGGACTGCCCGCCGAATCCCGGCGCGCTCGCCACCACCCGGACCGTCACCCTGCAGCTCGCGACGGGCGTACAGTCGCAGACCCTCACCGCCGCGAGCCCACCGTGCCGGCAAACCGGGTTCACCTCGCTCACGTGCTTCTGCGACACCTGCAACAACATCAATCAGGAAGGCTGCTTCGCCCACGTCGATTGTCCCGCGAACGGCGGCGGGCCGGGCATCTGCGGCGGCCGACGCTGCCTCGGCGGCAGCGAAGCCGGACAACCGTGCCGCACCTGCATCGCCGGCAGCAACCACGGGGCACAATGCGCCACCGACTCGGCCTGTCCGGGCGGTACCTGTATGAACCAGAGGATTTGCAACGGCGGTGCCAACGACGGCGCGGCGTGCCAGCTGGCGTCGGCCTGCCCGGGCGGCACATGCTCCGAGTGCGCGGGTGGCGTATGCAACCGGCCCGGCGAGGCGACGCAGCCGAACAGCTGCCAGGAAGACACCTCGACGCCCGAAAGCGGGTGCGTGGCCGCCGGCGGCGACGAAGGCGAATGCGCCGACGGGCCGTTCGACGGCAGGTGCGCGATCGACACGCAGCTCTGGTGCGGGGACAGCACCGACTGCAATCCGCCGCCTACGGGTGGGTGCCAAGGTTGCGTACCCGGCCAGGCGTGCGTCGCCCGCGCCCGGAGCTGCTTCACCGGCAACGGCATCATCGGCGACTCGGTCACCATGACGGGCTCGGCGGAGGCGCCGTGCGGCGTAGTCGCGCAGCCGACGATCGGCGCGCTTTTCTGCGTACCTCCGAGCTCGGCCTCCTTCGTCGACGCTCAAGGGTATCCCGGGCTCGGCCGCATGAAGCTCCCCGGACAGCTGACATTCACTCCGTGAGCATCGAGACGGATTCGTGAAGGCGGCCCGATCAGGCCGGCCCGGTGACCTCAAATCTCTCCGTGAGCCCGGTTGCGTTTGCCGTGGCGGTCGGTTCAAATCGCCCCCTCACCGAGAGCTTCAGCACGAGGAGGAACACCGCCATGGCCCAGACCGCTCAACTCCGTCATCTCGATGTCGTCGAGAACGAGGCGCAACACGAAGCACAGCGCGTTTTCAAACTGCAGCGCGCCGCCTATCTCCGGCACCCCTATCCTTCCATTGAAGAGCGGCGGGCCAACCTCGAGACGGTCGAGCGCATCCTCGTCGACAACGCCGACGCGATCGCCGACGCCATCAACGCCGACTTCGGCCATCGCGCCGCCGAGGAGTCGAAGCTGCTCGAGCTCTTCAACTGCGTCGACGGCATCCGCTCGACCAAGAAGAAGCTCCGCACGTGGATGAAGCCGCAGCACCGCCACGTCGGCATCCTCTTCGCGACCGCCAAGAACCGGTTGATCCCGCAACCGAAGGGCGTCATCGGGCTCGTGTCCCCGTGGAACTACCCGCTCTTCCTGACGATCAGCCCGCTGACCAGCATCCTCGCCGCCGGCAACCGCTGCATGATCAAGATGGCGAGCAACTCGAGCACCCTCTGCCGCCTGCTCGCCGAGAAGTTCAAGCAGCAATTCCCTGAGGAGGTCGTCGCCATCCTCCCGGGCATCCGCCCGAACGAGTTCACGACCCTCCCCTTCGACCACATCATCTTCACCGGCTCGGCCGACGCCGGGCGGAACGTCATGCGCGCGGCCGCCGAGAACCTGACGCCGGTGACGCTCGAGCTCGGCGGCAAGTCGCCGACGATCATTGCCGACGACTACGACGTCGAGACCGCCGCCGAGCGCATCCTCTACGCCAAGTTCGTGAACGCCGGGCAGACCTGCTTGGCGCCCGACTACCTCTTCATCCCGGAGGGCAAGGCCGAGACGTTCGTGAAGGCCGCGGAGAAGACGCTCGCCCAGCGCTACCCCGACACCAACGACCGCAGCTACACCTCGGTGATCGACGAGAAGTCGTACCGGCGGCTCCGCAACACGCTCGACGACGCCGTGAAGAAGGGCGCGCGCGCGGTGTCACTCGTGCCCGGCGCCACCTTCAACGACCAGCTCCGCAAGTTCCCGCCCCACCTCGTCCTGAACCCGACCGACGACATGATCGTGATGAAGGAGGAGATCTTCGGACCGATCCTCCCGATCAAGACCTACCGCACGATGGACGAAGTGCTCGCCTACGTGAACGGGAAGGACCGCCCGCTCGGGCTCTACATCTTCACCGACGACAAAGCGGTCGAGGAGAAGGTCCTCTACGGTACGATCTCGGGCGGCGTCACCATCAACAACTGCATGTTCCACATCGCCCAGCACGACCTGCCCTTCGGCGGCATCGGATCGAGCGGCATGGGCCACTATCACGGCTTCGAGGGCTTCCAGGAGTTCAGCAAGATGCGCCCCGTCCACAGCAACCCGAAGCTCTCGGGCATCCAGATGTTCTACCCGCCGTACACCAAGCTGCACACGCGGTTGTTCGATCTCTTGTTGCGCTTCAAGCGCTAGCAACGATCGCTGGACATGAGAGCGCGCTCGCCAAGCACGGCGAGTGAACCGGGTTGGCGGCGCGCCACCATGCAGGCGTGGCGCGCGTTCGACGGGACGCCGATCCCTCCGACGTTGCGGCCGTCCCCCGGCCCGGTGGCGATGGTCGACGCCATCACCACCTTTAGCCCCGCGTCGACGAGCAGGCCCGTGAGCTCCGCCTCGGACAACGGGTAGATGTGCAGCCGGCGCACGTAGGTGGAGGCGCGGGCCACGATGGCGGCCAGCTCCGCAGCGGAGACCGACGCGCGCACCCGCTGCTCGACCGCGGCAACGGATTCCGCCGCGTCCCCGGCACCGAAGCCGAGCGGCGTCGCGGGTCGCCATCGCGGACACGATGCACCAGGATCACCCGACCACCCGGCGCGAGCATCCGCACCCAGCGCGCCACCAGGTCACGACGCCGGGGCGGCGGAAACATCCCGAGAAACGAATGGCTGCAGATCACGTCGAACGGCGCCGGAGTCGCCCCGAGGCCGACCCCACGGAGATCCTGCCAGAGGCCGTGGTACCAGGCGCAGCTCTCGCCGGTGCGGTCGAAGCCGCCGCAGTACCGATCGGCCAGTTGCCGCGCGAGCGGGGCGCTCTTCGGCGATGGGGTCGGGCATCATGCGCGCGAATCATCGAAGTACACGTTGATGCCGTCGGCGCGGAAACGGCGCGCGGCGATCCGGTCGGGCGTGGTCTTCACCGTGGCGCTGCCCACCGTCTTGTTGGCGTCGAGCAGCACCGGCCGGCCGTCATGCATCACGTAGTCGAACTTGCCGAAGTCGAAGCCCATCTCCGCGCGGAGCTGCAGCATCTCGGGGTGCGGGGTCACCCCCTCCATGCGGGTTTGCGTGGTGCCGTTCAGGATGGGGTGCGGCCCCAAGCCCTTTGCGCAGGTGGCGCGATCGCCGAGGAACATCATCGAGCGACACACGTACAGGCCGTCCTCCATTTCGGGGATGAACCGCTCGATCACCACCTCGGAGTCGGCCCACAGCGCGGGCGGCACCTCGTCCATGCGGGGGAAGATCCGGTAGTCCTGCGGATAGCGGAGGCTCCTCACGTAGCGGCCGCGCGGCGCGCTCGGGTCGGCGAGCATCCGCTCGGGCACGCCGGCGTAGTTGAGCTCGGACTTGGCGATCACCGGGCCGTCCACGGCCTCGCCCTGGCGGACCCGCAAGCGGCTGAACGTCGACTTGCGGATGTCGCGGATCTTCCCATTCAGCACTTTCGGGTAGCGCTGGGCGAATGCCAGGTATTCCTCGGGGACGACGGTGAGGTCGACGTGGACGAGGACGATGTCCGCCGGCACGAACTCGCGGACGCCGAACAGCAGCACCACCTCGTGGCCGTCCTCCCGCCACGCATCGATGTAGTGGTTGACCACGTAGTTCAGACGCCACGTGCGCTGGCCCTCGTGGAACAGGACGGCGATCCGGCGCTTCATCGACCGCTCCCGGGAGCTTTCGCACATGCAAATGCGAGGTCGTCTCGGATTCGCTTCACGTCCCCTGGTACTACCAGTCCCATTTCGACACGACGAAGCAATTCGTCACACGCATCCATAGCAATGACGGGCAACCTCCGCATGAAGACGAAGGACGGCGAGGACCGCTACGAGCAGACGACCAACGCGGTCGTCGGGAGCGACCTCGTGCTCGCCCTGGGGAACGGCCCGAACGCCGTCGCGTTGAATCCGCTGGCTTCGGTCGGTGGGGCGGTCACGCTCAAGGCCGGCGGCGGCGACGACCTCGTCGCGGTGTTCCTCGCGACGATCGGCGGCAACCTGTCGCTCGCCGTCGGCAACGGCGCCAACACGATCGCGTGCACGTCGGCGACGGTGGGCGGCGCAGTCGCGATCAGGGCCGGCGCCGGTAACGACACGATCGACACGACCAACACCGTGGCGGCCGGCGGCACCACGGTCGACGCCGGCAAGGGAACGAACACGCTCGTGCCTCGAGCGCGCCGCGGTACGGTCCGCCTCGGACCCGCCCGCCTCGACGCTCGCCCCGCGTCTTCCGCGAACCACGCGAGCTGCAGCGTATCGCCCTCCTAGTGGCGAAGCAGCACGTGACCGGAGGCTTCGCCACCGGAGCTGAGGTTTCGGACGGCGCGCCTCTCTACGGGCACGCCGCTGGGGGTGCCGGACATGAAGCAGGTGCCGCCGCATCCTTCGCGGAGAATTGGCGCGACGTGGCGCTGTCTTTTTGCACCGTTCCTCCAAGAACGGTGCAGTATCGGGTGTCGCCGCTTCCGAACATGACGGCGACGCTGCCCTGTGTCGGCTCGTTCAAGGAATAGGTGATCGGCTGCGTCTTCGCCTGGCACGTCGCCTGCAAAAGTTTGCCGTCCTTGATCATCACGGTCTTGCACGCGCCGTTCGCGAAATTCTTGTCGCTGTACTTGAAGCTGGGGCTCGGTAGGCGCCCTTTGGCCGTCCAGAACGGGGCGGGGAGAACGAAGCACGCCGAGTCGCCCGTGGCGGAATTGTAGACGTGTAAGAAGGCTCCCTCGGACGCCGGATCGATGCCGGCCGGATTCGTCGTGTCGATCGCGGCATCCTTGGACAGGAACACGATCTTCCGCCGGCTCGGATTCGGATCGTCCTTGATGAGAAGCTTCTTTGCCCCGATCGACGTCGACGGCGGAAGCGGGAGGCGGACGGCGGCCGCCCAGACGCTCAGGCTCGAGGTGAGAATCGTGATCTCGACGTCGTTGCCCGGCAGCAAGACGCGGCTCGACACGCACGGGTCGGGTGACGCCGTCGACGGCGCGCCCGAGCACGGCGGGACGAGGACGGCGTCCTTGAAGAACTCGATGCTGGTCTCGTCCTCACCGGCGGGCACGACCGACGCGTCGATCGTGAACACGAGCACGAGCGGCGTTGCGCTGGTCGCCGCCGGCGCCGTGATCTGGGCCTGGACGCCGATCGCGGCGAATCCGATCGGCACGCTCGCAGTGGATTCCGCCAGCGATACGGAGCCGGCGTTGGGCGTCGTCACCGTCACTTCGAGCGGCGATTGCGGCGTTGCTCCGTCTCCTGCCCAATCGGTCGTGACCGACTCGCTCGCGGCCGCGTTCGTCCTGATGCCGCGGTCGCGGACGTAGATGTCCGGGCTGCCGGCGACGTCGCCTGGAGCGTAGGCGGATTCCGTGTAGAACGCGACGAACCGACCGTCGCCACTCAACGGCGCCGTGTACCCGCCGAATTGATCTCCCACAGCTTGCAGGCCGGCGCTGTCGAGCGTGACCCGCACGGTGGTGCCATCGACGCGGTCGCGCAGGAAATAGTCGCCGGCGCCGTTCATGTCGCCGGGAACGAGATTGTTGGCGTAGGAATCGAACGTGACGTAGCGCCCGTCGTCGGAGATCGCGGATGCGAGCGCTCCGTAGTTGGACTCCGTACCGTCCGAAGTGACGCTCACTCGTTCCGTCGTTCCGGTGTCGCGGTCGTGCACGAAGACGTCCGGAAAACCGTTCGTGTCATCGGCAACGAGATTGGTCGCGATCGCCGTGAAGGCCACGTAGCGGCCGTCGGCGCTTATGGCGGGGCGACTGCTCTGATCGTTCGCTTCGTCTCCGGTGCTGCTCTTGCTCACGCGCTCGACGCCACCCGTCTGCCGGTCGCGCACGTAAAGGTCCGCTGCGGAGTTCGTGCCGCCCGGAATGAGAGTATCCGAGGCCACGAACGCGACGTACCGCCCGTCGGCGCTGATCGCTGGGTCATAGCTCCCGACTTCCGCGCCCAACGCGTCGAGGGCGACGCGCTCGTTGCTGCCGTCCTGGCGGTCGTGGACGAGAACGGCGAGACCCACACCGTGCGGATCGCCGGATGCGAGGTTCGACGCCCGCGTCCTGAACGCGACGAAGCGCCCGTCGGCGCTGAGCCCGATCTGGCCTTGCCCGCTCGGTCCGTCGCCCTGGGTCCCGATGTCGTCGACGCTCACGCGCTCGGTCGTGTCGGTCTGCGTGTCGCGCACGAACACGTCCTCGACGCCGTTGGTGTCGCCGGCGACGAGGTTCGACGCGAACGAATTGAACGCCACGAAGCGCCCGTCGGCGCTGACGGCGAAGCCGTATGACATTGCGTTCGCGGCCGTGCCTCCGCTGCTGACGCTGATTTGCTCGGTCGCGCCGGTCGTCCGATCGATGACGAAGGCCTGGAAGACCGGGGTGGTATCGGCGAGGAACGCGACGAAGCGGCCGTCGGCACTGATCGCCGGGGGACCGACCGCCCCGGGCGTCGTCGTGAGGCGCGTCACGAGACCCGCGTCCGGCTGCCCGAGACAGTCGGGGCGACAGGCGTCATCGTCCACGAGGTTGCCGTCATCGCACTGTTCGCCCGGCGAAACGACGCCGTTGCCGCACGCGGTCGGCAGGCAGTTCGAGTCGCACCCGTCGCCCTCAGTCAAGCCGCCGTCGTCACAGAGCTCGTTGGTGTCGACGACGCCGTTGCCGCAGAGGATCGTGCGGAACACCGCCAGCGACTCGCCGTTACTGCCTGCGACATAGACGTGCTTGCCGTCGTCGCTGGGCGTGACCATCAACGGACCATCCATGCCCCACACGCCGCCGACGCCGTACTGCGCGACCTCGGCGAACGTCAACGCGCCCGTCGTGGCGTTCCTTGCGAAGACGACGAGATAGCTGTTGTAGCTGATGCCGCCTACGGCGTAGACGAGGGTGCCGTCGGGGCTCACCTCGACCGCGACCGGCTCGGAGAGCCCCCCGCCGTTCGTCTGGACCTCGACGAACGTCAGGCTGCCGGTGGTCGCGTTTCTCGCGAAGACCGCGATCGCGCTGCTGGTGTTACCCGCCGCGTACATGTGGCCGCCGTCCGGGCTCACGGCGATCGCCGACACGCCGAGCAGCCCCTGCACCCCGCCGACGCCGTTCCGCTGCACCTCGACGAAGGTGAGGGCGCCGGTCGTCGTGTTGCGACTGAAGACCGCGACCGCCTGGTCGTTGTACCCGGCCGCGTACACGTGCGCACCGTCGGAGCTCACCGCGACCGTATTCGCTGTGAAGAGGCCGTCGACGCCGCCGACACCGTCCTTCTGCACCTCGACGAACGTGAGCGCACCCGTGCTCGTGTTCCGATTGAAGACTGCGACCGCATTGTCGCTGGAGCCCGCGACGTAGACGTGTTGCGCGTCCGGGCTCAGCACCAGCGCGCTTGCTCCCGCCAGCCCGTCGACGCCGCCGACACCGTTCCGCTGCACCTCCACGAAGGTGAGAACGCCGCTGGTCGCGTTCCGACTGAAGACCGCGACGGCGTTGTCGCCATAGCCGGCCACGTAGACGTGGCCGCCGTCCGGGCTGATGCGTATCGCGGTCGTCCCCGCCAGCCCGTCGACGCCGCTTTCGCCGTCGCGCTGCACGTCGACGAGGGTCAGCGCCCCGCTCGCATCCCGCTGCCAGGTGGCGAGCGCGTTCTGCCCGACCGTGTAGACGTGGTTGCCGTCGGGACTGACGATTTGTGCAGAGCCGATTCCTACCGTGCCGTTCAGACGGTGAAAATGCGCCTCGACGAACGCGAGCCGGCGGAGGTCGTCAGCAGCCGCGGCAGGAGGACGGACGAGACCGGCGAGCACGGCCAGCGTGAGCGCGACGACGCCACACCGCATTGCTCGTTCTTTGTCCACGGAACGACCAGCGACAGAATGAACGTGTCCCGTAGAACTATCGAGAAATCCCATGGCAATTCTCCTAGCGATCGCCGCGAAGTCGCGACGCCGCAGACCGAGGCCAAACGCTGCCCATATCACCCGTCGCGCCAATCGATGAACGAAAAGTGCGACGCTGGGCAAACTTGTTGCGATGGTGGACGGCGACCTCGCTTTATGTCGGAAGCGCGCGTTAGCGCCCGCTTCTGGACGGGACCTTCACATCTGACAACGCTGCCGAAGCTCCACATCATCGCTCGGCCACGCTCGTCGACCACCCGCGCGCGGGCCGCGGGTGGTCTCGGAGTCGTTCGTCGATCAGTGCGCCAGTTGCTCGTCGTCGGTACTGCGGCCGCCCTCTGGAATGACCAACCCGAGGTAACTGCCGGCGATCCGCGCCTGTCCGATCGGGCCGTCCGTGATCAGCGCGAAGCCGTGGGCGTAGCGGAAGCCGCACGTCACGATGATGTAGCCCTGGAAACCGGGCCTTCCAGCGATACCGAAACCGCCGCCGCTGCTGACGACGAAGGTCAAGGACTGGCCCGCCGGGATGTTGGTCGTGGTGGTTTGCGGTGCCGGCGCAGGACCGCCGCCGCTCACGCTACCGAAGTAGTTGATCGTGCATGATCCGGTCTCAGGCGGCGTGCCCACCGTGTCCAATGAAGTGTTGGCGATGGAAATGCCCGTGTCGAACCCAGCCTGATTGGTGACGAAGGAGAAGAGCAACGTCGTCGTCGAGGTCTGGCTCGGCGGCGGAGGTGTCGGCACGGCCGTTGGCTGCGGACATTTGCCTTGCTTGGCGAGGCCGGGCGGACAGCTGGCAGGATCGGCGAGCGCACGCAGCGGAACGAGCAACGCGCTACCCGCAATGACCAGGGCGACGAACGCGGAACGAAACCTTCCGAGCTTCGACATGAGTGAACCCCTTTCGGTGCGACGCGAGGGGCGCGCCGGCTTGGTTGCAAAGTGGCTGAGGAGCGAAGGGGAGATGCGAGTGTGACTCGCGAGGGTGAGGATGCGGACCGAGCTTCCCACAGTCAAGTTCGGATTGTGAGGGACTCGAGGGCGACCTCAGCGGAGATCGAGCGACTTTTCGCCGATCGCGATCGTCACGCCGACGATCTCCGTCCGGCCGGGCATTGGCACCGCTGAGGTCGGAAAATCCCTCCGTTCACATCCCCGACCAACTGTCCGGTGCCAGTGGTCCTGCCGCGGGACGGACATCAACCGGAATGCCGGTGAGGTGCGCCATGCCGGAGAGGCGCTCGAGCTTCGTCGGGCCGTCGGCGGCGAGCAGGTTGACGTTCACGCCGCTCGCGCGGCTCGCGACGCTCAAACCCGTCGCATGCTGATGGCCCCAGCCGTGCGGCAGGGCGACCGTACCGGGCATGAGGTCGGCGAGCAGACGCACGGGCACGCGCACGGTCGCCGTCTCGGACGTGACGTCGGCGACGTCGCCGTCTTTGAGGCCGCTGCGCTCGGCATCGGTCGGGTGCAGGTAGAGGTAGTTGGTGTCGCGGCCCTGCCCCACGAACTCCTCGGCGTTGTGCGTCCACGAATTGTGGGTGTGAATCGCCCGCTTGGTGATCAAGCGAAGCGTGCCGACGAGCGCCTGCTCGCGCGTGAGCTCCGCGTCGAGCGTCGCCGCCGACGCGAGGAGCTCCGGCGGCGCCAGGTGAACGCGCCCGTCGTCGGTCACGACGCGCTCGGCGAGAAAATCGTCGGCGCGGTGCTCGGGACGCACATCGCCGTGCGGGAGGCGGAGCAGCTGCTTGAAGCTGCCCTGGCGGGTCGCGCGCAGCAACAGCGAGAGCAGCAGCTCCTGCGGTACGGAGCGCTGCCGGCCGCTCGCCTGACGAAGCCCGTGGAGACGTGTCGCGGTCTCGAGCAGCCGCTGCGCCACCGCCGAGCCGAACAAGCTCACGCCCGCGGCGCGACAGAGGTCGAGGTAGATCGTCGCCTCGTCACGCTGCTCGCCGTCGGCGTCGACGACCCGCTCGGTCGCTTGCAGATACGGACGTGACTGCAGGCCGAGCATCAGCGGAAAAATGAACGGCAGGTCGGCGCGCTCGAAAGGCGACGTGCACGGCAGGATGTAGTGCGCGAGCGAGGCGGTCTCGTTCCGGAAGATGTCGAGCACGACCAGCAGCTCGAGCTCGCGGAGCGCGTCGCGGAGGCGTGCCGAGTTCGGCATCGTGATGAGCGGGTTGCCGCCGGTGACGAACAAGGCTCGCACCTGGCGCGCACCCGGCGTCAGGATCTCGTCGGCGAGGACGCCGCCCGGAAACGCGTCGTTCACCGACGGGAAGTCGCCGATCCGCGAGCGGTCGGTGCGGAGCAGCGTCCCGTTCTTCTTGCCGAAGCGCGGGAAGTCGATGACACCGCGCCCGACGAGCGTCCCGCCGGCGCGGTCGAGGTTGCCGGACACCGCGTTGATCACTTCCTGGAGCCAGAACGCGAGCACGCCGCGCCCGCCCATGTTGACGCCGGTCGAGGAGTACAGCGCCGCGCCGTCGGCCGTGCGATAGGTCGCGACCATGCGCCGGAGGGTGGCGGCCGGGATGCCCGTCACGTCCGCCGTCCGCTCGGGCGGCCACGCCGCCGCGAGCCGCTCCACCTCGTCGAAGCCGGTCATGAAGCGCGCGACGCGATCGCGGTCGACGCCGCCGGTCGCGACGAGCTCGTGGAGGAATGCCAGATAGAAGAAGACGTCGGTGCCCGGCCGGATGAAGACGTGCTCGCCCGCGACCTTCGCGGTCTCGGTGCGGCGCGGGTCGACGACGAACACGTGGCCGCCGCGCTTCTCGATCTCCTTGAGCCTCTTCGCCGGATTCGACACCTGCAGAAAGCTCCACTTCGAAACCACAGGGTTCGCCCCAATGATGATCAGACACTGCGTGCGGTCGACGTCCGGAAACGGCTGCGTGAACGGGAACCCGTAGACGTGGCGCGCGACCGCGAACTTGCTTGAGCAGTCCTGGGTCGCGGACGAGTACATGCCGCGCGCGCCCATGCCGGTCATGAAGCCTTGCGCGAAGATCGGGTGCAGGATGCTGAAGCCCGCCGCGGTCCCGACGTACATCGCGACCGCGTCGGCGCCGCGCTCGCCGAGCAGACCGCGCAGCTTGGCGCCGATCTCGCCGAGCGCCTGGTCCCACCCGATCCGCTGCCACGCGTCGCCGACGCGCTTCATCGGAAAACGGACGCGGTCGGGCGAGTCGTAGAGGTGATGCTGCTTCAACCCCTTCACGCACGCGAATCCGTCGGTCGCGACGTGCTCGGGATCGGGGTCGATGCGCTGGATCTTCCCGCCCTCGCGCGTGACGCGGAGTCCGCACAGCGCCTCGCAGATGCGGCAGAAGGTGGTGACGGTCTCGGCCACGGTCCTGGCGTAGCGGGCGCCAACCGGCCGGGTCAATGGCCTCCGGCGGACGGAACGACTCCGCCGGAACGGTCGTCCGTTCCCCGGTGCTTGCTGGCGAGCCACTCCTCGACGTGTTGCTCGAGAACGCGCAGCGAAACGGTACCGCTTCCGAGCACGACGTCGTGAAACTCCCGGAGGTCGAACGCCGCGGCGAGCGCCGCCTCGGACCTCTGTCGCAACTCGCGGATCTTGAGCTCCCCGATCTTGTACCCGAGCGCCTGGCCCGGCCAGACGGAGTAACGGTTCACCTCGGACTCGATGTCTTGCGCGTCGTGCGCGAGGTGTTTCGCCATGTACGCCCGGGCCTCGGCCTGCGACCACCCATAGGCGTGGATGCCCGTGTCCACGACGAGGCGCACGGCGCGAAACATCTCGTCGTTCAGATTGCCCAGGCGCTCCATCGGCGTCTTGTAGACGCCCATCTCGCGACCGAGATACTCGGCGTACAGGGCCCAACCCTCGCTGAACGCGTTCGAGCCGAACATCTTGCGCTGATACTCGGGAAGTCGGTCTTTCATCTCGAACTCCAGCGCGAGCTGCATGTGATGCCCCGGCACCGCCTCGTGCAGCGACAACGTCGGCACGCGGCCCTTCTGAACCGACTTGAGGTTGATCGTGTTCACCACGAAGCGTCCCTCCGGATGGTTTTCGGTGGGCGTGTAGTACTGCCCGGCCGCGCTTTGACCGGTGCTGGCGGACACGATCGCGTAGTCGTGCGTCGGGCGCGCCGAAAAGTAGCGCGGCACCAGGGCGGCAACGTCCTCTTTCACCCGCAGGAATGCCGCGAAAAGCGCCTCGGCATCCGTGAAATAGCTGCCGGGATCGTTTCTGGTCGCGCGCAAGAACTCCTGGAGCGTCCCGCCGAAGCCGACCTCCTTGCGGACGGCGTCCATGGTGTGGCGAATTCTCGCCACTTCGCGGAGACCGGTCTCGTGGACCTCCGACGGGCTCAGCGGGAGATTGGTGTTGACGAGGATCTGGTGCCGATACCACTCGGCCCCGCCCGGCAGCGTCCCGAGCCCGAAATCCGCACGACAGTGCGGCCGGTATTCTCGCCGGAGGAAGCGATCGAGCTTGCGATAGCCGGGAACGATCACCGCGGTGATCATGCGGCGAAAGCCGTCCGTGATGCGGGCGCGGTCCGCGTCGCCGATCGACGCCGGCATGACCATCAGTGGCCGCCAGAACGGGTTCTTCTCGACCCTCGGCTCCAGCGCGGCGGCATACGTTTCGACGGTCTCGTCCACGATCGGGCAGCTGTGAACGACCCCGCGCTCCATGCCGCGGCGGAACAGGTCGATCTGCCGTTCCACGTACGCCGGAAATCCTTCGGCGCGCTTCACGAAGTCGTCGTAGTGCTTCACCGAATCGAACGGGAAATTGGTCAGCGCGGGATTCGCATCGTCCATGTATCGAAGCAGACGATTCCCCTTCTGGTTGAACTCCAGGAGCTCGCCCGGGAAATCGAACCCGCGAAGAGTCACGGTGAGATCCTCGTGGAACAGCGCATGGGTGCGCCGAGCACGCGACTCCAACGCCCGGGGATCGACCTCCGTGAGTTGCATCAACGCGTCCGCACAGATGCGCTTCGCGCGTGCGAAGTACTCGGGACTCGCGTAGTCGCCAAACTCGTCGAGGTCGTCCTCGACGTCGTAGTAGGGCGCCGAGAACGCGTCGAGGTGCTTCCGCGCCTCGGTGTAGGACGCGAGCACGGCCTCGAACTTTCGCGTCGCGCGCATCGACGATTGATCGGACGTCACCGGCCGCGCACCGGGACCCGGATTCGCAGTCACACACCCGAAGAGCAGCGGCAGCATCGCGAGCCAGCACGATTGCCGCAGAAGCGCATTCACCGACATGGACCTCCTCCGATCGAATGTCCGTCGCGGCAAGGTGTCGGACCTCCCGGCCGCGTGGTCACCTTGACCCGGCGGGGTCAGCGTGGCACTCGGGCCAAACACCCCAACCGAACGGAGACAATGCGTGGAACCTCTACTGTCGAACCCGGCCTTCGAAACCTACGCCTTCTGCTCCGCGATCCTCGCCTTCAAGATGCTCTACTCCGCGGTCCACACGGGGCAGACACGGTCGCGGCATCAGGGCTACATCAATGCCGAGGACGCGACCGTCTTCGGACCGGGCGGCGCGGCCGCGGCCGAGCAGGAGCATCCGGAGGTCGCGCACGCGCTTCGCATCCAGCGGAACGACCTCGAGAGCATCCCGCTCTTCTTCGTGATCGGGCTGCTGC
>JANNPN010000166.1:0-13212 GCA_031400185.1 Polyangiaceae bacterium | reverse complement strand
GTTCGAGCACCCGGGCGAGGACACCGTGCCGACGTCGATCTTCGTCTGCGACACCGGCGGCATGGTCGTCATCTGCGCCGGCACGACCGGCTACAACGCGGTCGTCGACCTCCGCTACCTCTGGATGCGGCAGAAGCGCTTCCAGGGCTCGCACTTCGCGAACGACGACCAGGCGAAGGGGCTGAACGACCTGGTCCTCGCGGGCAAGGTCGACCCCTGCCTCGGCGAAACCTACACCTTCGACCAGATCGGCTACACGCACCAGCTCATGCACGACAACAAGCACCCGGCCGGCAACATGGCGTGTCTCGTCGGGGCGCCGAAGAAAGGCATGAAGGATCTCCCGCTCTAGCTCGTGCTCGCGAAACGCCTGTTGCTGGTCGTCATCCTGCTCGGGCCCGTGCTGCTCCTGGTCGGCGGCACGCTGATCGAGATCATCCGGCGGCAGTCGCCGTAGCGCGGCGTCGCGACCGACGCGCCGGGCCCGGGAGTTGCCGAACGCCGTTCGGCGCGTCATAGCGTGAGCATGACCACGATCGCGCCCCGCCCGCTCGACGTCGTCGTCGTCGCGGGCGACCGCCACGGGAGCCGGACCGTCCGCGGCGTGGGCAAACCGTTCCTCCCGCTCGCGGGCGTGCCGGTGCTGCACCACGTGCTCGCCGCCGTCGAGGAGGCGCACGCGACCGCGCGCATCTTCGTCGTCGGCGACCAGGCGCGGATCGAGCGCTCGCTCGCCGCTTCCGGCTCCCCCGTCCGGGGGCTCCGGCGGATCAACGTCGTCGAGCAGGGCACGACGCTCTACGAGAACGCGTGGTTCGGCTTTCGCGCGGCGCTCGGCCCCGACGCGCCGCCCTCGTCGGAGAGCGAGGACCTGACACCGGAAGTGCGCGACAAGCCGATCCTCTACGTCGCGGGGGACGCGCCGCTCGTCACGGCGGCCGAGATCGACGAGATGGTCGCCGGCAGCGACCTCGCGCGCTTCGACTACTGTCTCGGCGTCACCTCGGAGGCGACGCTCACGGCGTTCTACCCGCGCGACGGCCAGGCGGGCATCCGGATGACCTATTGGGAGATCCGCGACCTCTCCTGGCGGCAGGCGAACCTGAACCTCGTCCGTCCCTTCCGCTTCGGCGGCCGCCACTCCATGAACCGCCTCTACGAGATCCGCCACCAGCGCGACTGGCGGAACGCCATGAAGTTTTGCCTGTGGCTGTGGCGGAACCACCACGTCTCCGGGAGAACGGTGACGGCGTTCGCGTCGTTGCAGGTCGCGCGGGTCGCGCGCCGCCTCGAGCTGTTGCGCTCGCCCCTCATCCGCCCGCTGCTCCTCGACTACGCGAAGATGGCGGACGTCGTCTCCGCCGGCATGCAGACGCGCTTCACGATGGTCGAGACCCACTACGGCGGCGCCGCCCTCGACGTCGACGACGCCGACGCCTACGACGCGATCACCGCGAACTTCGACGTCTGGCGCGCGTATCTCGCCCGCCTCGCCGCAGAGCGCGGCGCGGCGCCGCTCGCATCCGCGGCGTCTTGAGTCGCGTCGCCGCTCGCCGCCGACCTCAGCTCAGCAGATTCCGCGCGATGACTTTCAGCTCGAGGATCGGCTTCACGCCCTCGAAGATCGGCAGCACGGTCGCGTCGACGACATAGCGCGAAATCGCGAACTCCTCGGCGTAGCCCCATCCGCCGTGCAGCTGCTGCCCTTCCTGCGTCACCCAGACGGCGACGTCGGAGGAGTACAGCTTGGCCATGGCGGGCTCGAGCGCGAGCGTCTCGTCCTCGTCGACGGCGCGCGCCGCCGCGTACGTCAGCTGGCGCGAGGCCGCGATGTGGGTCGCCATGCGGCCGAGCTTGTACTGCGTGAGCCCGTACTGGCCGATCGGCTTCCCGAACTGCTTGCGATCGATCGCGTACTCGCAGGTGCGCTGCAGCGCCGCCTGCGCGAGGCCGGTCGAGCGGCCGCCCGTCTGGAGACGCCCGGCGGCGAAGCCCGCCATCTGGAGATAAAAGCCTTTGCCGAGGCCGCCCGCCTCGCCGACCAGGTTGTCCCCGGGGACGAAGTAGTTGTCGAACATCAGTGTGTAGGAGTGCATCCCGCGGTAGCCGGGGGTGGCGTCGGCCTTGCCCGTCAGGAGACCGCCGCTCGGCTGGCGCATCTCGAACGCGTGCCCGGGAAACGCGTCCTTCGGCACGATGAAGAGCGAGAGGCCCTTGGCGCCGAGCCTCGGGTTCGGATCGGTGCGGGCGAGGAGCGCGAGCACGTTGGCGCGGCCGGCGAACGTGCACCACGCCTTGGCGCCGTTCACGACCCAGCCCTTGGTGCCGTCGCGCTCGGCGGGCTCGGCGCGGCACGCGAGCGACGCGACGTCGGAGCCGGTGTCGGGCTCGGTCACCGACACGCCGACCATGATCTTGCCGGCGGCGATCGGGGGCAGCCATTGCGCCTTCTGCTGGTCGGTGCCGCCCTTGAGCAAGGCCTTGGTGAGGATCTCGGGCCGCGTGATCAAGCTGCCGGCCGCCGCGAGCGACACCGCCGAGAGCTCTTCGGTCGTGACGATCATGACGAGGTTGCCCATGCCGCCGCCGCCGTACGCCTCGGGCACCGCCATTCCGAAGAAGCCGAGCTCGCCCATCTTGTTGATCAGCGAGTCCGGCACGAGGTCGTCGTGGCGGTGGATGTGCTCCGCGATCGGCGCGACCTCGCTCGCGGCGAACTGGCGAACCGTGTCGCGCGTCATCGAGGCGAGCTCTTCGAGCGGGCTGTTGTTGACGCCGCGGGTCTCGAGCTGACGGCGGCCGATCGCGGTCACGCGCGCGTCGCTCATGCCGGCGCGGACCGCGGCGCGGACGGCCGGGGTCATCAGCAGGTCGTCGATCGCGCTCGGCGCGATCCCGAGGTCGTCGGCGTGGGCGTCGAGCTGCCCGGCCGCCTTGCTCGCCATCTCGGCCGCGAAGACGAGCGCCATGTCGCCCATGTGGGGCTCCGTACTCCCCTCGCCTGCCGCGTAGTCGGCGAGGCACTTCGCCGTCTTCACCTCGGTCGCGAAGTAGGCGATCCGCTCGGCCTGGGGCTGATGGCCGTCGATGTCCTTGCCCTTGTCGGTGCGCGCGGCGCCCTTGGCGATGACGACGTCGAGGGTGCGGTCGAGGGCCGCGATCAGGGTCGCGGTCGCCTCGCCGGTGCTCGCGTCCGGGCGCGCGCTCGGCTGGCTGCTCATGTGGGAATCTCCTTCTGCGTCGATGGGGGTGGCGAAGCCGAGAGTTCTATCACCGGGGTCCGGGGCCGCAATCGCGCCCGTCGGCGGTGGCAGCAGCGGACGGGTCGGGGATGGCTTCTACGGTCGCCGGGCTCGCTCCACCCAGCGCGCAGAGCCCGCCGACCGTAGGAGCACTCCCTGACCCACCCACCGCCGACACCAAACCAAGACCCGCGGCCGACCTCGACACGACCCGTAGGCGCTGCGGGCGGACTCGGGCATACCCGACAGCATGGTCCGCATCGGCGTCGTCGGGTACGGATACTGGGGCCCGAACCTGGTACGCAACTTTGCGGAGACGGACGACGTCGAGGTCGCCGCGATCGCCGATACCGACGCGACGAAGCTCGCAAGCGCGCACCGCCGCTTCCCCGGGATCCCGACGACGACCGACGTCGGCGATCTGCTGCGCGATCCCGCGATCGACGGCGTCGCGGTCGCGACGTCAGTGGCGGCGCACTACGAGATCGGCATGGCGGCCCTCGAGAACGGCAAGCATCTGTGGCTCGAGAAGCCGATGACGGAGACGGCGGACCACGCGCGCCGTCTCGTCGAGGCCGCCGAGCGCGGCCGCCGCGTGCTCTTCGTCGACTACCCGTTCGTCTACACGAGTGCCGTCCGCAAGATCGCGACCATCGTCCACTCGGGCGAGCTCGGACAGCTCTATTACTACCACTCGGTGCGCGTGAACCTCGGACGGTTCCAGCGCGACGTGAACGTCATCGCCGACCTCGCGGTCCACGACTTCTCGATCCTCGACCGCGTGCTCGGCGAGCATCCGGTCGCCGTGTCGGCGCACGGCATGAATCACGTCGCGGGCTCGCCGGAGAACCTCGCGTACGTCTCGCTCTTCTACGACTCCGGCGTCATCGCCCACGCCAACGTCAGCTGGCTCGCCCCCATCAAGGTGCGCCAGATCTGGATCGGCGGCAGCAAGAAGATGATCACGTACGACGACCTGCAGCCGAGCGAGAAGGTCAAGGTGTACGACAAGGGCATCGAGCTCACCGACGACCCGGAGCGCATCTACGAAATGCGGGTCGGCTATCGGACCGGCGACATGTGGGCGCCGCGGCTCGAGACCAGCGAGGCGTTGCGGGTCGCCGCGGCGCACTTCGTCGACTGCATCGAGCGCGGCACGGCGCCCGAGACGGACGGCCGCATGGGCCTCCGGATCGCGGAGCTCGCCGAAGCGGCGACCGCGTCGATGCGGCGAAAGGGCGAGCCCGTCTCGACCCGCCGTCCCGCCGCCACGGAGACCTGATGGACCGCCGCCCGCTGCTCGTCTTCCCCTGCAACGGCAACGGTCTGGAAGCGCTCGCGTGTCTCGGCGACCGGTGGCAGTGCGTCGGCTTCGTGGACGACACGCCGGAGAAGCAGGGCCGCACGGTGCACGGCTGTCCCGTCTTCGACCGCAGCGCGCTCCGCGACCGCGCGGACGCGGCGGTCCTCGCGGTGCCCGGGAGCCCGACCTCGTACCGCACGCGCCGCGCGCTGATCGAGAGCCTCGGCGTGCCGCGGGAGCGCTATGCGCAGGTGGTCCACCCGAGCGCGACGATCGCTCCGCACGCCGTGCTCGGGACGAACGTGCTCGTGATGGCCGGCGCCGTCGTCTCGCACGCCGCCGTCGGCGACCATGCGATCGTCCTGCCGAACGCCGTGATCGTGCACGACGTCGTCATCGGCGCGTGGAGCATCGTCGGCGCGAACGCGACGATCGCCGGCCGCACGCGGCTCGGTGAGGGCTGCTACATCGGCGCCGGTGCGAGCGTCCAGAACGACCTCGTGGTCGGCGACGGCGCGCTCGTCGGCCTCGGGAGCGTCGTGATCCGCGACGTGCCGGCGGGCGCCACGGTCGTGGGCAACCCGGCGCGAGCCCTCCACCCATGAACGTCGACGGCGCGCGCATCCTGGTGACCGGCGGGTGCGGGCTGATCGGGTCGACGACGATCGACCTGCTGCTCCGCGAGCACGCGCCGGCGCGCGTCGTGATCCTCGACGACTTGAGCCGCGGGAACCTCGCCAACGTGGCGGGGGCGCTCGCCGACCCGCGCGTGACGCTCGTCCGCGGCGACATCCGCGATCCCGCAACCGTGCGCGAGGCCACGGCAGGGATGGATGCCGTCGTCCACATGGCGACGCTCCGGATCACCGCCTGCGCCGCCGAGCCGCGCGCCGCCCTCGAGGTGATGTGCGACGGCGCGTACAACGTGGTCGAGGCGGCGCGCGACGCCGGCGTGCGGAAGCTGGTCGCCGCGTCGTCGGCGTCGGTCTACGGCCTCGCCGACACCTTCCCGACCCGCGAGGACCATCACCCCTGGAACGACCGCACCTGGTACGGCGCCACCAAAACGATGCTGGAAGGACTGCTGCGGGCGTTCCACGACGCGCACGGACTCCCCTACGTCGCGCTCCGGTACTTCAACGTGTACGGACCGCGCATGGACGTGCACGGCAAGTACACCGAGGTGATGGTGCGCTGGATGGAGCGGATCGCAGCCGGCGAGCCGCCGCTCGTCCTCGGGGACGGCGCGCAGACCATGGATTTCGTGTACGTCGAGGACGTCGCCCGCGCGAACGTCCTCGCCTTGCAATCCGACGCCGTCGCCGACGTCTTCAACGTCGGCAGCGGTATCGAGACGAGCCTGAACGATCTCGCCGCGGCACTCGTGCGGGTCATGGGCGCCGCTGTCGGCCCGCAGTACGGACCCGAACGGACGGTCAATCCGGTCCGCCGGCGCCTCGCCGACACGACGCGCGCCGCCGAGCGCCTGGGCTTCCGCGCCGGCGTCGGCCTCGACGAGGGGCTCGCGCGGTTGGTCGGATGGTGGCGCAGCGCGGGCGCGGCGGCGCGATGATCCCGATCACGAAGCTCGTGATGGACGACCGCGAGGCCGCGGCCGCGCGGCGCGCGATCCTCAGCGGATGGGTCACGCAGGGCCCGGAGGTCGCGGCGTTCGAGCGCGAGTTCGCGGCGCTGGTCGGCGCGCCGCACGCCTGCGCCGTGTCGAGCTGCACGACGGCCCTGCACCTGGCGCTGCTCGTCGCCGGCGTCGGGCCGGGCGACGAGGTCGCGACCGTCAGCCACTCCTACATCGCCACGGCCAACGCCGTCCGCCATTGCGGCGCGACCCCGGTCTTCGTCGACATCGAGCCCAACGGGTTCAACATCGACCCCACGGCGATCGGGGCCGCCGTGACGCTGCGCACCCGCGCGATTCTCGTGGTGCACCAGATGGGGATGCCGTGCGACCTCGCGACGATCGTGCCGATCGCCCGCGCGCACGGGCTCGTCGTCGTCGAGGACGCGGCATGCGCGATCGGCAGCACGCTCCGGGGGCAACCCGAGCGCTTCGAGCCGATCGGCCGCCCCCATGGCGACGTCGCGTGCTTCTCGTTCCATCCGCGGAAGGTGATCAGCACCGGCGACGGCGGCATGCTCACGACCGCCAACGCCGAGTGGGACGCGCGCTACCGCCTGCTCCGCCAGCACGGCATGAGCGTCCCGGACACCGTGCGGCACGACGCCGAGCGCGTCGTCTTCGAGACGTACCCGGTGCTCGGCTACAACTACCGCATGACCGACATCCAGGCGGCGGTCGGCCGGGAGCAGCTCGGGCGGCTGTCGGAGATCGTCGCGGCGCGCCGGGAACGGGCCGAACGCTACCGCGATCTCTTGGCGGACGTCCCCGGGTTGGGCCTCCCGCGCGAGCCCGCCTGGGCGCGGAGCAACTGGCAGAGCTTCTGCGTGCGTCTCCCCGACGGGTGCGATCAACGCACCGTCATGCAGCGCATGCGCGACGCGGGCGTGGCGACCCGCCGCGGCATCATGTGCAGTCATCGCGAGCCTCCCTACGCGCACGGAGGTCATGCGCCGCTCGGCCGGTCGGAGGCGGCACAGGACCGCTGCATCATCCTCCCGCTCTATCCGCAGATGACGGCCGACGAGCAGGCGCAGAGCGCCCGCGCCCTCCGCGACGCATGCGCCACCGTATGAGGCGCCGCCGATGCTGACGTCCGTGGTGACGCCCGCGTTCAATGAGGCGCAGAACCTCCCCGTGCTCTACGAGCGCCTCGCCGCGACGATGGCCGCGCTCGGGCTCGACTGGGAGTGGGTGGTCGTCGACGACCACTCGAGCGACGGGTCGTTCGAGGTGCTGACGCGGCTCGCGGCGCGCGATCCGCGCGTGCGCGGCCTCCGCTTCGCGCGGAACTGCGGATCGCACACGGCGCTCGCGTGCGGGCTGCACCACGCGGCGGGCGCATGCGTGGTGGCGCTCGCGGCGGACCTCCAGGATCCGCCCGAGATCATCGCGGAGTTGCTCGCGGAGTGGCGGCAAGGAGCGCAGATCGTCTGGGCAGGCCGGCGCGACCGGCCCGGCGAGACCGCCGCGACGCTGGCCTTCTCGCGCCTCTACCACCGACTGATGCGCTCGGTCGGCGGCCTCGACGGCATGCCGGCGTCCGGCGCGGATTGCTTTCTGCTCGACCGTACGGTCGTCGACGCCTTCGCACGCTTCCGGGAAACGCACACGAGCATCCTGGCGCTCCTCGGATGGATGGGATTTCGCCAAGCCACGGTCCTCTACGACAAGGCGCCCAGGCTGCACGGGACGTCGGGGTGGACGCTCGCGAAGAAGCTCCGACTGGTGATCGACTCGGTCACGTCGTTCAGCGCGGCCCCGATTCGCATGATGTCGTATGGCGGGGTCGCCGTCGCGGGCCTCGGGGCGGTGCTCGCCGGGCACATGGTCCTGCAGGCGATCGTGGGGACGCCGGTCGCAGGCTGGTCGGCGGTGCTGATCGCCGTGCTCCTGCTCGCCGGCGTGCAGATGGTGATGTTGGGCACGCTCGGCGAGTACCTCTGGCGCGCCCTCGCAGAGACACGGCGGCGCCCGCAGTATCTCATCGAGCGCGCGACCCCGACGGCGGAGGCAGCACCGACCGTCGCCGCGGCGCTCGATCGAACGCGCGGCGCCGGCGCATGACGGCGAGCCGTCGTGCCGCGCTCGCCGCCGTCCTCGCGTGCGGCTACGTCTGCTGGCACCTCGCGACCTTGACGCGCTCGCCGCTTCCGTACTTCGACGACACGTACTTCGCGAGCGTGGGGCACACGTTCACGGAGACCGGCGAGATGCGCCTGAACGCGGGACCGCTCTGGACCCCGGGTGTGATCTACCTCTACGGCCCGATCTATTTCACGGCGCAACGGACCATCTTCCGGCTCTTCGGCTTCGGTCTCTTCCAAAACCGCATCCTCGCGCTGACGTGCGGCATCGCGATGATCGGGGTCGTGTTCGCCTTGCTGCGCGCCGCCGGCGTCCGCGCCCGCCTCGCGGGCGCCGCGAGCCTGCTCCTCGCCCTCGATCCGACGCTGAACGTGAGCCTGCACGGCGGCCGGATGGACACCGTCGCGCTCGTGCTCGTCCTGGCGAGCCTGCTGGTGTTGCCGACGACCTGGCGCGCCGAGGAGGGCGCGCGCCTCGGCCGGTACGCCGCCGCCGGCCTCCTCGCCGCGCTCGGCGTCCTCACGACCCCGCGCCCGGCCTATCTCGTCGTAGTGATCGGCGGGATCCTGCTGACCCGCGTCGCGCGGCGCCCGACCCGGACGCGGGCGCTCCAACTGCTCGCGTGGAGCCTGCCGCTCGGAGCGCTCTACCTCGCCTGGATCGCCTATGCGTTCGGCAGCCTCGGCGCCTGGTGGGACTACTACGGCCGCGTCGCCGGCACCTACGTCGGCGGCGGCCTCGCCGTGCGCGTCCTCCACTATCCCCTGCTCGCGAGCCTCGTCGCGGTGGCGGCCCTCCGCCGCGCGGCCGGGCTCGCGCTCGCTCGGAGCGAGCTCGCGGTGTTCGCGCTCGTGGGGGTCGTCGCGTTCCATGCGCTCGGGATCAACCCGCCGCGCTTCGGCACCGCGTACGCGATCTTCATGGTGCCGCTCGCGTACCTGGCGCTCGCCTGCCTCGCCTCCGATCTCGAGGGCCGCCGCGTGCTCGGGATCCGCGGCACGCACGTCGCCGCCGCCGTCTTCCTCGCCCTCGTCGTCTTCAACGGCGCGGCATTCGCGGCCCGGAGCGTGATCGAGCTGGCGCAGTGGCAGCCCCGCGACCCCGCGCCCATCGCGCAGCTCCTGCGCACGCACGTGCCGCCCGGCGCGCGCGTCATCGGCGACGACAAGTTCTATTTCGCCGTCCTGAGCGCCGGCTCGGACTTCCAGTATTGGCAGCGCGGGGCCACGACCGCCGAGCGCGCGGCGTATCACGCGGACACGTACGACTTCGACTACGTGCTCACGAGCGCCGCTGCGACGTCCGAGCTCTTTCGGACGTACGCTGCGCGCGTGCCGCTCCGCGAGGTCGCGACGATCGCACGGCCGGAGCCCGCGGCGCCCGCCGAATGGTTGAGCACCGCCGCGCGGGCGCTGAAGATCGAAGCCCCGCTGGTCGGCGACTACGCCGGAACGCTGTTCGTGCGGGCCGGCCGCGACCCGAGGCAGCGCTGACGGCGTGCGGCGCTCGCGCGTCAGCACCTGGGTCGTCGGCGGCTTCGCCATCGCCATCGCCGTTGCGGTCGCCAGCGCGATGGTCGTCGTGGTGGCCGTCGCCGCGCCCGCCTGGCTCCCCGCGCGGGTCGGCATCATCGCCGTCCGGTCGGTCGTGATCGCGACGTCGAAGATACCGACCGCGGCCACGACGCTTCTCGGGAGCCTCGTCGGCAGCGGCGCCGAGGGCGGCGCGGCTCTCCCGGTCCCCGGACGCCAGCAACGCGACGCGCCGATCCTGGTCGTCACCACGACGATCAATCCGTTCACCGGTTACCTCGTCGAGATCCTGCGCGCCGAAGGGCTGAACGCGCTCGCAACCTGCGACGTCGGCGACTTGACCGCGGACGAGCTCGCGGCCCACGACATCGTGGTCCTCGGCGAGACGTCGCTCACGCCCGCGCAGGTCGCCCTGCTGACCGCGTGGACCGACGCCGGCGGCACGCTGATCGCCATGCGCCCGGCGCGCGCCCTCGGCCCACTGCTCGGGCTCACGCCTGCCGACGCGACGCTGTCCGACGGCTACCTGCGCGTCGATCCCACCGCGCCCGCCGGCCGCGGGATCGTCCACGAGACGATGCAGTTCCACGGCACGGCCGACGGCTGGACGATCCCGTCCCTCGGATCGGCGGACGGCGACCCCGCCGTGCTCGCGACGCTCCACGCCGACGCGAGGACGCCGTCGCCCTTGCCGGCCGTGGTCGAGCGACGGGTCGGCGCACGCGGCGGTCGGGCCGCGGCGTTCACCTACGACCTCGCACGCTCGGTCGTGTACACGCGCCAGGGCAACCCGGCGTGGGCGGGCCAATCGCGGCTCGGGAGCGCGCCACGACGGACCGTCGACCTCTTCTTCGGAGCCGCGCGCTTCGACCCGGCGCCTTCCTGGGTCGACTTCGACACGCTCGCCATCCCCCACGCCGACGAGCAGCAGCGTCTGCTCGCGAATCTGATCGTCCTCGGCGCGGCACACCGGAAGCCGGTGCCGCGCTTCTGGTACCTGCCGAACGGCGTCCCCGCCGCCATCGTGATGACGGGCGACGGACACGACGATGCCGGGCTCGCACCCCGCTTCGAACGCTATCTCGCCGCCAGCCCGGACCGGTGCTCGGTCGCCGACTGGGAATGCGTGCGGGCGACCGCGTACACCTATGTGGGCACGACCTTCACCCGGGCCGAGGCGGCGCGCTACACGGGACTCGGCTTCGACGTCGGGCTGCACGTCAACACGAACTGTACGGACTGGGCGCCGCCGACGTTCGACTTCCTCGTCGGCCTGCAGTTGCGGCACTTCCGCGCGACGTTCCCCGACCTGCCGGCGCCGTCCTCGAGCCGGACGCACTGCGCCGCCTGGAGCGATTGGAGCTCTGCCGCCGCGATCGAAGCCGCACACGGCATCCGCTTCGACACCAACTACTACTTCTATCCCGCCGGCTGGACGCGCGGACGCGCGGGCCTGTTCACCGGCTCGGGCTTTCCGCTGCGGTTCGCGGCGGCGGACGGGCGCCTCATCGATTGCTATCAAGCGGCGACGCAGATCACCGACGAGTCCGGCCTGGTGGTTCCGGAGGTCGTCGACCAGCTCCTCGACCGCGCCACCGGCCCGGAGGGCTACTATGGGGTCTTCACCGCCAACATGCACTACGACCTGCCCGTGCATCCGGACTCGGACGCGATCGTCGCGTCGGCGCAGGCGCACGGCGTCCCGGTCGTCTCGGCGCGCCAGATGCTCGAATGGCTCGACGGCCGGAACGCCTCGTCGTTCGACGCCGTCGCGTGGAGCGACCGGACGCTCCGCTTCACGATCGCCGTCGGCACGGGCGCCCGCAATCTGCGTGCGCTGGTCCCCGCGGTCCCGGAGCTCGGCACACCCCTCGCCATCGAGCGCGACGGCGCGGTGGTCGCGCACGAGGTGCGCACCATCAAGGGCATCGACTACGCGCTCTTCCCCGCCGAGGCGGGACGCTACGCCGTTCGCTACCGGCGGGAGCCCACTCGTCCCGGGAACGCACGCGGTCGATGAATCGCGAGCGTACACGATACGTAGATGTGCGTAGCCGGCACGGCGTTCGTGACCCGCGACAACGGAAGCCGGGTTGCGCAACGACCCGTCGCATCGGTAGAAATTTCGAGTCGACCGTTCGCCGTCCGGCGCCGCGAGCCGGGAGCAGTCCGACGTTGCTCGCGGACGCATCGCTCACCCAGCAGTCGAAGAGGTCAGCATGAAGCGCAGCTCACCGAGTGGAGCTACCGCGACCGACGAGTCGGTCCTCGAGCCGATCCTCGATCGACGCCAGCTGCTGCACGCGTTGCAGCGGGTCCGGAGCGGCGATTTCTCCGTGCAATTGCCGGGCGAGCTCACCGGGCTCGACGGCAAGATCGCCGATGCCTTCAACGAGATCGTCGCCGCGAACCACAAGATCGCCGAGGAGCTGAAGCGGATCGGCCACGTCGTCGGGAAGCAAGGCAAGACCCGCGAGCGCGCGAAGTTCGACCACTCGAAGGGCGCCTGGGGCGAAATGGAAGTCTCGGTCAACACGCTCGTCGACGATCTGCTCCGTCCGACGACCGAGGTGACCGGCGCGATCGCCGCCGTCGCGCAAGGGCACCTGACGCAGACCATGCGCCTCGACGTCGACGGCCGCCCGCTCGAGGGCGAGTTCCTCCGCTCCGCGACGATCGTCAACACGATGATCGAGCAGCTTTCCGTCTTCACCTCCGAGGTGACGCGGGTCGCGCGCGAGGTCGGCTCGGACGGCAAGCTCGGCGGCCAGGCCCAGGTGCTGGGCGTGAGCGGCGTCTGGAAGGACCTGACCGAGTCCGTGAACTCGATGGCCTCGAACCTGACCGCCCAGGTGCGCAACATCTCCGAGGTCACGATCGCCGTCGCGAGCGGCGACCTCTCGCGCAAGATCACGGTCGACGTCCGCGGCGAGATCCTCCAGCTGAAGGAGGCCATCAACACAATGGTCGATCAGCTGCGCTCGTTCGCGTCCGAGGTGACGCGCGTCGCGCGCGAGGTCGGCACCGAAGGCAAGCTCGGCGGCCAAGCCCAGGTGCCCGGCGTGGCCGGGACCTGGAAGGACGTGACCGACAGCGTCAACTTCATGGCCTCCAACCTCACGGGTCAGGTGCGCAACATCGCCGAGGTGACGACCGCGGTCGCTCGTGGCGACTTGTCGAAGAAGATCACCGCCGACGTGCGCGGCGAGATCCTCGAGCTGAAAAACACCATCAACACCATGGTCGACCAGCTCAACGGTTTTGCCGGCGAGGTCAGCCGGGTGGCGCGCGAAGTCGGCACCGACGGCAAGCTGGGCGGGCAGGCCGTGGTGCCAGGCGTCGCGGGCACCTGGAAGGACCTCACCGACTCGGTCAACGCGATGGCGTCGAACCTGACGGCGCAGGTCCGCA
>JANNPN010000164.1:0-4686 GCA_031400185.1 Polyangiaceae bacterium | reverse complement strand
GGCGGACCTGCGCGAGGCGGTCGAAGACCTGACGACCGCCGTCAAGAACGACATCACGCTCGGCGCGTACATCGTCGACCGACCAACGACGTGGCTCGCCGGCGGACTCGCGGTCGGCCTGCTGCTCGCGCTCCGGCGCTGACATTCGAACGACGAAAGGAGAAGAGAACAATGGCGACGACAAAATCGGCATCGGCGTCCGGTGCCCGGATGCTTTCGGAGAGCACCGGCGACATGAGGGCGGAGCTCGAACGCATCGACGAGGAGCTGCGCGGCTTCGTGAAGGAACGGCCGATCCTAGCCCTCCTGAGCGCCGTCGCGGCCGGCTACGTGCTCGGGCGCATCCTGCGCCGAGCCTTCTAAGGAGGTCATCCATGGGGCCGGCAGTCAGAGACGGCAATCGCATCGAGCGCATCCAATTCAAGGGGCAGCGCGTGCGCCAGGAAGTGAGTGGGCTCTCCGCGGAGGTCGAAGGCGCCCTCAGCGATCTCGAACGCGTCGTGCGCGAGCAGCTCGAGACACGACCCTACACGACGATCGCCGCGGCCTCGGGCCTCGGTTACGTCCTCGGCGGCGGCGTACCGGTGGCGTTGAGCCGCATCGTCTTCGGCATGGGAGGCCGCCTCGCGCTCCTCATGCTCGCCGAGCGGGCGCGTGCGACTTTCGCCCCCTCCGGAACCAACACCAACCAGGAAGAATCAAAGGAGTGACGATCATGCAGAATCTTTCGTTGAAGGATTTGGTGGATGCGTTCGCCGGGGCCAAGGACGTCGCACGGGACGCGATGCCGACGCGCGAGGACGTGCTGCGGGCGCTCGGCGGCAAGCCGGCGGACGACATGATGTCGTCGTTCGGCATCTTCGCGGCCGGCATCGTCCTCGGCGCCGGTCTGGCGGTGCTCTTCGCGCCGCGCCCGGGCTCCGAGGTGCGCGAGGCGATCAGCGAGAAGATCAGCAGCCTCCGTCCGGCCGCCGACGCCTGAGGCGTTCGGCGACTGGCAGCTGCTGGTCCGAACGAAGCGCTCTCAGTCGCCCGGGAGCGCTTCGTTCACTTTGCGACCCGCGCCTTCGATCACGTCGCCGGTCTTGTCGGCGGCGTTGTCGAGGTGCCGCCCGGCGTGCTGTGCGGGCCCCTCGTGGCGGTGATGGTGATGCTGACACGCTGCGACCGTGAGCGCGGAGGTCGCGAACACGGTGGCGGCAAGCGTTCGTCCAATCAGTCGAGGCATGGTGTCGTCTCCTTTTCGTGCGTCGTTGGTAGTTGGTAGGTAGAAAGCGAGATGCGTGCCAGCGGCGGCGCGCGATCGGGCTCGACGCGGGGGAGACGACCCGCCCGTGCCTGTAGAAGTTGCCGCCGGAATCTGCGCGTTACACGCGCGCTCGTACAACGAGACGCGTGACGTCCGAGATTTTCGCAGCCGCGCGCTGGCATGAAGCTGGCTCTGGTGCGCAAGCATCCAAGGAGGATCGTGCGATGGCGATCGTATCGAAGCGGCGACGGGGTTCACGGGTGGGCGATCACGTCTGTCCGACGTGTGGTGGGCCGGGCCGATGCTACCGCATTGGACGCGACGCGGGAGTGCAGACGCTCTGCTTCAGCTGCCGCTCGCACGGCACGCTGCTCACGGCGACACCCCGTCATCCGAGCGCGCCGCGCGCCGCCTGAGCACGCGCCTCAAGCGTTGGCGCGCGCTTCTTCCAAGCCCGGAAGGATCGCACGAAAGAACGCGTTCTGGATGAGCCGCAGGACGACTTGCAGCGTGCTGAGCTTCGGGTCGTCGAGCGGCCCCGAGATCGTGGCCTTCGTCGCGACCTCGTCCCGCGGCGGATTCTCGAGCAGCTTCGCCACCCCGCCGACGAGCCCTTCGTACAGCTGGTGGAACACGCCTTCGTGCTTGTCCTGCTTCCGATCGTAGACCTTCAGGTCGGCGAAGAGGGGCTTCACGTACCCCTCGATGCGCTTGTCGTGCACCTTCAACTCGGAGTACAGGCTGAATCGACCGGCGGTGACGTCGAAGTCGCCGTACGCACGTAGGAGGTCGTTCATCGGCACGAGGTCGGTGTTCTCGATCTTGAGGGCGACATCGAAGTTGGCCCCGGTGGTCTCCGGTCGGAAGGTGAACGAGGCGTCCATCGGACCTGTCCCCATGAAGAGACCGCTGACCGTCCCGGTCGTGGGTGGGCGCTTCGCGTGGTTGCTCAAGTTGGCGACCGTCAGCTTGGCGTTCGCGAGCTTGAGCTCGTAGTTCGGGTCGGCGCCCTCGTCGACGAAGCGCACGCGCGGACCACTCGCCGTCACCTTCCGCACGAGCAGGAGGATGCCGGGATCGTTGGCGACCTCTTTGGCGGCCTCCGCGGTCTTTTCCCGCAGCTTTTCCGCCTCGGCCGCCCGGGCGGGACGATTGATGTAGCCGGCGTCGAGCTCGCGGATGGTGAGATCGCTGACGTCGAGCGTCTTCACCTTCGGCGCGTACTCGATATTGCTCGCGAGCGAGAGGCGGCCTTTCGCGATCGTCAGATTGTAGCGCTCCAGTATCGACTTGAACGGGTCCAGTGGGGCGTCCGTGACCGTCAACGCGCCTTTCACGCCGGCATAGGGCTCGGCCATGAAGTCGGCGTTGCCGTCGAGGGCCATGCGCCCGGAGTCGAAGATGCGGCCGGTCATCTGGACCTCCGACGGGTACTCCTGGCCGCGCGAGCGGATGTTTCGGATGTTGGTGGCGCGGAAGTCGATCTGGTCGACGTGCAGCGGCGCCGACTTGCCGTCGTCGATGTACGTGATTTCCCCCTGGCGAATCACGAGCTCATTGATCTTGAGCGGATAGATCGCTTGCAGCGCGTCCTGCCAGCCGCGATCCTCGACGTCGACCTTGTCGTTGGCTTCCGCAACGATGTGCGTGCGGTCGACGTGGATGCTCGGGCGGTCGAACCGCACGTTGGCGACGAGACGCAACGAGAGTAGCGCCCGCCACTGCACGCTTGCATCGAGGCGGGGAAAGTCCGCGACCGGCGGCTTCGGGTGCTTTTCCTGCGTGATGACCGTGTCCTTGAGCGTGATGGCGAAGCCGAACGGGTGGAAACGGACCGCGCGGATGCGCGCGGTGTACCCGACCAGGCTCGCGTTCATCTGGGTTTCGAGGTGCCTGCGGATCGGCTCATCGAGCGCGAACGATCCGGCGAAGATCACAGCAAGGAGGACGAGCGTCGCGACGGCCAGGCGGCGGCGATTGCGTGAGGTTTCCGGGAGCAGGCGCATGCTCGGGCTGCCGCAGATTCCGTGCCACTGTCGCCAGCGGCCGGAACCGCACAACCGCCCGTTTTACGGCCCTTTGCGAAACGCGGCGTCCGGCAGCTCGTGGCACTTTGTAGAGAGGCGCATCCCGAGGGCCTACCCAGCCGGAGAACGCCCCGTCCGGCGCGCTCAAGGTCGTGGCACGGCAGTCGCTACTGCCATCCACCATCGCAGAAGCCGATGCGGGCTTCCGAGAAGGAGGAGCAGTCATGGCAGAGAACAAACGCGGTCAGGGTGCGCAGGGCGGCCAGTCGGGCCAGAAGCAGAAGCCCGACAATCAGTCCGAGCAGACCAAGAACCGCAAGCCGCAGGATCGGCAGCCAGACCAACGCGACGAGCGTTGAGTCGACAGCTGTCGACAAAGGGGCGACTCGAAAGAGCCGCCCCTTTTTTTTGTCCGCGCCGCCGCGTGGAGAGCATGCCGAGCCGCGCGCATGAACGAATCGGCACGGTCGGATCAGCGGGTTCGGATCAGCGGGTGTTGAGGTCGCGGGTCACCTGCGACGAGCCATTCACGAGGATCTCGAGCTTGTAGTCGCCGGCCGGCCAGCGCCCCTCCTTGTCTTTCGGAGGCGCGGCCTCGAGGCTCGTGATGGTGGGACCTTTGGGCGAGATCTTCTTGCTCGACTCGGCGGCCACGGCGCCGTCCGGACCCTTCCAGCGCGCCTGAACGTCGGCGCCGTCCGCAGAGCCTTCGGTCGCGACCTCGACGTAGAACGTGTCGGTCGTCCAGAACATGTTGGTGCGCGCGTCCTCGAGGATCTTGCCGTCGGGCCCGACGCTGCGTCCGGTCGTCACCTCGGCGACCTTCAAGTCGCCGGGGAGCGAGCTCTGGGTGCAGCCCGCGACCGCGATCGTGAGGAGCACTGCGCCGAGAAGCGCGCTCGCGGCGAGCGCGGGACGAGAACGACGAGCCGAGGTCGACGTCATATGCGCCCGGCTGATAGCGCGGGGCGCCGGCGCTCGGCAAGGGGAGGGGTCCGCCTGTAGCGTCAGGTTGATGACGCATTGGCCTGCCGCGAGCCCGTCGTCGTGCGGTGTCGGCGGCGGGTGGGTCAGGGAGGGCGCCTACGGTCGCCGGGTTCGGTGGCGCCCAGCGCGTACTACCCGCCGGTGCCTCGCTGTCTTGCGCACACGCGAGGTGCGGCTCCCCGGAGCCCTCCCTGACCCACCCGCCGCCGATGCGTCGCAGCCCGGACGGATCGCCCGGCGCACCGCATCGCCGTGCCGAACCCGGCGGCGTCGAGAAGATTAGAATTCGAGAAGACTGGAAGATGATGCAGCAGGCGGGGGCGGCGGGGGGGGGGGCGGGGGGGCGGACCGCGCGGGTGCGCAAGGCAAACAAGAAGGGGCGCGCGGGAAGCGCGGGGGTGGGGGGAAACCCGCGCCCCGAGA
>JANNPN010000223.1:0-7365 GCA_031400185.1 Polyangiaceae bacterium | reverse complement strand
GCCGCCGGAGCGCAATCCCCGCGCTGCGAGCTTGGGCATCGACGAAGTCGGCGGCACGCAAGACGATGCCCCCGAGTGGCGCGGTCTCGAGCCGTAGCTCGCGCGGACGCCCAAGCTCGAGCAGTCCCGACACCACGCGCTCGACGCGATCGACCTCGTCGCGCATGATCTGCAGGAGCTCGCGCGACTCCTCGTCGGGCGGTGCGTACGAGCGGGACAAGAGCTGCGTCGAGCTGCGCAGGACCCCGAGCGGGGTACGCACTTCGTGGGCGACGCCGGCCGCCAGCTCGCCGACGAACGCGAACTTGGCGGCGTCGACGAGCCGCCGCTCGGCCTGGGTGAGATCGAGCGCCATGCGGTTGAACGCCGCGGCCAGCGTCCCGATCTCGTCGCGGGTACGGACGACGACGGCAGGCGGCGGGCGGTCGCCGCGTCCCATGGCGAGTGCCGCGGCGGTGAGCGTCGCGAGCGGGCGCGTCACACGCCCGGCGGCGGTGAGCGCGACGGCGAGCGCGGCGAGGAGCGTGGCGGCGAGGACGCCGGCCAGTGTCCATGCCATGCGACGCACCGGGGCAAAGGCTTCGCTGAGCGGCTCGGCCACCATGATCAACCAGGGCGACACGTCGTCGGGGAGAGCCGCGGTGCCGAAGAGGACGCCCGCTTCGCGGTCGATGCGGCCCTCGGGAGCCGCGCCGGCAACCGGGTGGGTTGCGAACGGAACCCGCGTACCATGACGCCAGTCGCCGTGCGGTCGGTGCGCTCCCCCGATCACGAGTCCGCCGGCATCGAGAATGAGCACGTCGGCGTCGATCTCCATGGTGAGCAGATTCTCTCGCACACGGCGAGTGCCGTCGCTCGCCCGCTCCCAGTCGATCCGTGCCAGCAGCCACCCGAGTCGCTCGGCCGGACGGTCGGGATCCGGAATCGGAGCCCAGAGACGGAGGATCGGTCGACCGTGCGTGCGTGAGGTGAGCGGCCCCTCGACGGCGGGGCGACCGGCGCCGGAGAGCATGGGAAGGTCCGAGCGGTCGAGCGCCGAGGGATCGCTCGCGGCCACGGCGCGGTCGTCACGATCGAACACGACGAAGTCGAGGCAGACGGGGCACCCGCTCTGCAGTGACGCCAAGAAGGACGCGATGCGCTTGTCCAGATCGCCAATGCGAATCTCGCGCATGACGTCCTGGCGCGCGAACGATGTGAGATTGTCGCGCTGGGTCCGGAGGGTCGTGGTGAGCCGATCGGCCGCGTTGCGGGACTCGCCCGCGAGCTGGCGCCCGATCACCCGCGTCAGCACGGTGCGGCCGCTCGAGACCGCGACCGCACCGGCGAGCATCCCGACGATCGCGACCACACCCGCCACGAAGGCGAGCAGCTTGGTCCGGATCGAGAAAGTCTGTACGGTGCCCGCGCTCACGTGATCGGCATCAGGCTTGCTTATCGGCGCATGCGTTGGGAACGCCCTCGGACGCGAGGCGGTCGCGGTGCGTCCTGTCGACGAGCGCTCCTCCTAGCCTTCCTCCTGTTCACGTGCCAACCGGCCGGAGCCTTCGCGGCGGAGGTCGAGACCGAGCCGAGTGCCGAAGGCCCGGAGCTGTTCGCGGTGGAGAGCCCGCTCGGGCCGATCGAATACCGGGCCGGGCGTGGGCTCGGTTTCGGTCGGACGGGTCTGACGATCGGTGGCTTTGCGACCGCCGCCGCGGAGCGCCTCGAAGGCGGGGAGAGCCAAGGCGGCATCGATCACGTCAATTTTCTCGTCTTCTACGATCCGCTGCCCTTCCTCCATCTCTTCACCGAGATCGAGGTGAACGACATCGTGAACTGGGAAACCGGCAAGCGGGGTGCGCGCTCCGATCCCGGGACCAAGGTCGAGCGTCTCTACGCCGATCTCGGATGGCGCGATTTCGCGAACCTTCGGGTCGGCAAGTTCCTGACGCCGTTCGGCCGGTGGAATCAGGTGCTGGCCGAGCCGCTGCTGTGGACCACGTCCGAGCCGCTCATCGTCGAGGAGGTCTTCGACGAGACCCAGAGCGGCGCGATGTTGTGGGGCACGCTTTTCCCGCGGGGCGAGGCCCTCTCGTACGCGTTCTACGCCACGTTCCTCGACCACATCGCCCCGGAACGCGAGGCCCCGCCGGCGCAATACAGCATCGGCGGCCGCCTCGAGTGGACGGGTCGCAGCGGCTCCTCGATCGGCGCCTCCTACGTGGCGGCCGCACGCGATCGTGCCGAGTGGAATCACCTCGGGGGTCTCGACGCGCTCTGGCGGCCACACGACCGGGTGGAGCTCAGCGGCGAGTTGCTGTTCGGGGAGGGCAGCCACGAGGAAGGTGGCCAGTGGGGTCTGTACGCGCAGGCCGTCGTGGAGACCTTGCCGAGCGTCTACCTGATCGGTCGCTACGATCGCTACGAGCTGCCCGCGAGTGACCGTGGCATCGATCTGTTCACGGTCGGGGCCGCCTGGGTCCCGACCTACTACCTCCGCCTGAAGGCCGACTACCGGTTCGCCGACCACAAGGACGAGCTCGCGGCGCCTGGGTTCTACGCGTCGTTCTCGGTGCTCTTCTGACATGGGGCGCCGCCTGCTCATCGTGGTTCTGCTGGTCGGCTTTCTGGCTGCGCCAGGCGTGGCAGGCGAGTCCGGCCGTGTCGCCGTGATTGCGCACCCGAGTCGCCGCGCCGAGCTCTCCGTCGATCTCGTGAGCCAGATCTATCTCCGGCGCAAACGTTTTTGGGACGATGGGACGGCGATCGTGCCGCTGAATCTGCCCGCCGGCACAGCGCTCCGCGAGACGTTCACCCGTTCCGTGTTGGAACAGAGCGAAACTCGTCTCGCGGAGTACTGGAACCGGCAATATTTCTATGGAGTGTTGCCGCCCGCGACCTTGGCGTCGACGCAGGCGATGATCCGGTACGTCGCGAGCGATCCGAGCGCGATCGGGTATGCTCCCGAAACCGAGGTCGACGATTCGGTGCGCGTCGTCCTGCGGCTAGAGTGATCCCGGGACAAACGAGATCAGCTCCGTCCGCGCGCCGCTCTCGGGGTTCACCTCGAGGATCAGCCCGATGCCGGGCGCATAGTGCTTGTTCTCCTCGCCTCCGGGCTCGAGCAGGTTGAAGTCGCGCGTGACGACGCAGGTGCCGGTGCAGCTGCCGCCGGGCACGCTCTCGGTGCCGGTGATACTGAGCACCTCGGCAGCGTCCTCGGCCTCGTCGAGTGCGAACTCCTGGCGGTAGAGGGTGCCCACGGTCGGTGTGGCCAGCATGATGATGCCTGCCTTGGCCCCGTCGACGCCGGCGCGAAACGAGCCCTCGATGCTGACGAGCTCGCCATCCTCGAAGTCGCGCGAGAGCTCGCCGAAGTACCAGACCGTTCCGTCAATGTGCTGGGCGAAGTAGTCGTCGGTGTCTTCCACGGGCTCGCCGCCGACGCTGACGACGTCGTGGACGACGATCGTCGTCACGCCCTGGATTACCTTGGTCTTGTCGGTGACGGTCACGACGATGGTCTCGGAGCCCTTCTGGTAGGTCCAGACCGAGCCCACGACGAGCGGGAAGTACGGATTGGGGTTGGCGGCAGTCGCCGCCGGCGAGAGAAAATTTGCCGGGACGATCTGCGGATTGTACGGATCCGGGCCGATGGCGTCGCAGAAGTCTTTGCGGCCGTCGAGCTGGTCCGCGCATTCGTCTTTCGCCTCCTCGAACGCCGCTCGGGCAGCGGCCTTGCATGCCTTTGTTTGCTCTTTGGTCGACAGGTTGACGCAGTAGCCGAACGCGATCGACTGCTCGGCGTTCGCGTCGTCCTTGCAGGCGTCGACGACCGCCTTGGCGGCGATCTTACAGGGGTTCCCGGCCTCGGCCGGCGGGGTGATCCCTGCAGCGAGCAGGAAAAAGGATGGTGCTGCCAGGATGGCTCTCGTGTGCGTCTTCATCGTTGCGCTCCTCTCTCATGGCGAAAGTGCCGTTGATCGAGAGAGCAAGAGACGCACCGCCGTCCGGAGTGCCAGGACGGCGAATCCTCGGGGGTGCGAGATCGCGGTCTGCCGGATTCGGCAGACCGCCTGCCGGATCCGGCAGACGGGTCAGGCGTCCTCGAGGCTGGCGCCGCCGAGCTCGACGCGCAGCACGCGGCGCGTTGCGCGAGCTCCCTCACCAGCGCTAGCCGTGCGGCTCGTCCTCCTCGAACGCGAGCTCGACGGTGTTCCCGCTCACGTGCACGCGGCGCGCGTGGCGGATCGAGCCCGTCCGGCTCGTGATCGAAGGTGGGCGCGACCTCGTAGACACCTTCCGAAAGCAGCTTCACGTCCGTCCGGCGGCGCGTCTCGCGCGCACGCCCGATCGACGGCGGCGCAGGTCGGGTTTCGCTGCGCTGTTTCCGTCCGAGCGACGGCGTGCTCGTTTCGGCAGGGCGCCTGCCGACTCCGGCGGGACCTGGGTCTCGATCCATGAGGAATTCCGCGTCCGCCGCTGACGGCCTCGCCCTTGCTGTTCCGGCGATCGCAGCTCACTTCGATCGCAAGAGGAGAGGACTATGGAAAACCGTCGTCGATGCAGATGGTTCGCTCTCGCCGTGGGCGTCGTCATGGCGAGCGCTCACCCCGCCGTCACCAGCGCAGCGGAAGTTCCGTTCAAGATCGCGAAGATCTACTGGGAGTACAATGCATCCGCGAACGACCTCGGCGTCCACGTGTCGCTCGATGCCGAGGATTGGCGATGGCTCAAGATCGTCACGCCGAAGCGGCGCTCGATCTTCGAGGTGGAAGGGCGGGGCGCCTATCGCGAGCTCGGCATGACGGAGCTGTTCTTCGAAGGCGCCGAGCCGTCGCTCGACGAGTTCCCGCTCGCAGGATTGCTGAAGCGATTTCCTGAAGGGCAGTACGAGATCGAGGGGCGAACCGTCGAAGGGGATGAGCTGGAGAGCGAGGTGATGTTCTCGCATGCGATTCCCGCCGGGCCGGTCGTGACGGCCACCGTGGGTCCGGCGAACGCCCTCGTCATCAGCTGGACACCGGTGACGAGTCCACCGCCCGGCTTCCCAAACAAGCCGATCAACATCGTCGGCTATCAAGTCATCGTCGGCCTCTTCCTGGTAACTGTCCCCGCGACCACGACGAGCGTCACCGTTCCGCCGGAGTTCGTGGCCTCGCTTGCCTCCGGTCTCCAAGACTTCGAAGTGCTCGCCATCGAAGCGAGCGCCAATCAGACCCTTACCGAAGGCACGTTCGTGAAACCCTGACTGTATGGGCCACGGTGGAGGGGCCGGAGCTCGTCGGGCCCGGCCCCTTCGACCCTACGGACGTCGCGACCAGCGGGTCTTGGTCTGTATCGTAAGCAACGGTGAGTCCGTCGGGACTCACTCGTGCGGTCTCTTCGCGGACCTCCCCCGTCGCGGGCAAGTCGGTCCCGGTTCTGGTGCGCCAGCTTCGCCGGCCCGCACTTGAGGATGTGCGCGAGAGCGCGTCTGCATGTTGGGCGACGAAGCGGGCGGTCGCGAGGTCGAAGACGCGCGCGCGATTGACCGGCGGCCGAAACGATACTTCGGGAGCGAGCTCGAGCGCGGCGGCGCACGCATCATCGACGGCGGCGACGCCGTGCTGCTTCGCCAGCGCGAGGACGCCGAGGATGCGGCGGATGCCGCCGCCGCCGTCCTGCGCGTGATCGCGGTGCAGAGCGCCGATCGATGGACCCGCCGTGACGGTGCGCGCGAGGAGCTGCTCGGTGCTCGGTGGGGTATTGCGCGGCCGATCCTCGTCGCGAATGCGATAGAGCCCGTGCGCCTGCCGGCGATGCTCACAGAGGAGCTGGGGGCGTGCCGAGCGGGATGCGGGGCGGCACGCTGTAGTACGCACTGGCGACCTCGACGCAGCCGTCGAGATGCACGGCCCGGACGCCGTACTCGTACTAGCGAAATGGCTCGAGCGGGAGCGGCTGCAAGTGAGAGGGCGCCATCGGGACCCTCACATCATCCAGGAGCGCTCTCGTCGGGCGGCGCCGTTCGCCGCGTCAGTGAAACAGAGCTTCGCGACGGCCTGCGTGGGGACCTCGACGCCAATGCCGTTGCCGCGGATCGCGGGGGCCGAGGCCGGGAGGGCGTTAGACCTGGCAGACGGCGATGGCGGGGGCGTCCCTCCGGCCTTCTCGGTCGCGGTACCGAGTTCGCCGAGTGGCGTGTAGGTGACGCGGTCGGGGTCCAGGTCGAGCGCGGGCCGCGTCTGCGGGGTCGAGCGTTCCATCAGGTCTTCGAGGCCAGCGCGCGTCCGCCGGTGGCGCACGCCTCGATGCGGGCGGTCTCGTTGACCTCGTCGCCGAGCGCGTTGACTTCCGAGCGTCCGCCGGTGGTGATCTGGCCGACGTAGAGCCTGGAGCCCCAGTGGAGGCCGAACCAGGACGACGTCCTCGGGCGCGAGACCGCTCCGCTCGGCGACCTCGCTGAGCGTTCCGCGGAGCGCGCGCGCGGCTTCGATGCTCGAGCGGGCGGCGGAAGATTCCGACCCCGCGGTTTCGGCGAGAAAGAACGCGCAGACTCGTCGCCGACATCGCGGCCGACCAGGCCGCCGGCCTCGATGATGCACTGGTCCGCGGCGCGCACCAGGCGGCGGCCGAGTGCGAAGTAGCTGGCCGTCGAGAGGCGCCGCGCGAGCGGTGAGGAGGCTTCGAGGTCGGCGAACAGGATCGCGGCGGGTCGTCCGGCCGGCTTCGCGACGCTCTGCATGCGTTCGAAATGCCGGAGATCGCCCGCCCCGGCGATGGTCCCGAGCACTGTCATGCTGGCGGCCGGCTTGTAGGTGAGTGCCGTTCCGGCGAATCGCCCGTATCGTCGTGCAGACGCACGGCGGTCACGTGGGCCGGCCACTCGTTGCCTGTGCCAGTAGCGCCACTCGAATGACTGGGCCGCCACGCGGCGAGGCGACGGCCGGTCGACCAGCTCGCGCAACTGGGGATGCACGCGCTCGCGCAGCTCGTCACGGCCGCCCGGTGTGCCGGCGAGGACCAGGTCGCCAAGCTGGGCGAACGCGCGGCGCGCCGTGTCGACCGTGTTCTGACCCGTGCGCCACGTGAGGCGCGCTGCAACCGCCTCGAGTCCGAAGTAATGCTGGCCGAGCACGACGTCCGCGAGCTCGAGCAGACCCCCGTAGCTGCGACGGAGATCGTCGGTCATGTAGGTCCACCGCCAGTCCCGGTCGACGATCTCGCCCCACTGGCCGGCATCACGCAAGGCGATCGCCATCGCCTGGAGGACCGGGTCCGCGGGCAGCTGGCACGTCTGCTGGCCGACGGGCATCGCCCGATACTACCTCCGGTACTGCAGGGACGGAAAGCAGGACCGGCGGGTCGGTCATCGATCGGTGTGTCCACCAAGTGTCCAGT
>JANNPN010000221.1:0-35865 GCA_031400185.1 Polyangiaceae bacterium | reverse complement strand
CCGCATTGAGCGTCGTGGACGGAAAGTCCTCGAAGAAGGGAATCGTTTGCGGGTCGCCCAAATCGCTTAGGCAGGTCCGTGTATTCTTAAACGCCGGGCGAGATCGAGGAGGTGCTGCTCGTGCACCCCGCGGTCGCGGACTGCGCGGTCGTCGGCATTGCCGACGAGCAGTGGGGCGAGGCGGTGGCGGCGGTCGTCGTCGTGCACGACGGGCGGACCGTCAGCGCCAACGAGATCCGTGCATGGGTGAAGGAACGTCTGCGGTCGTCGCGCGCGCCCTCCCGCGTCGAGTTCCGCACCGAGCTGCCCTACAACGAGACCGGGAAGCTCCTCCGCCGGAAGCTCCGCGAGGAGCTCGCGCGGACGTCGTAGGAAGCCGCGTGGCGGTCCGCTGCCTCGCGCTCGCCGACGCGGTGGAGCGGCTGCGTGCGCCGGCGGCCGAGGAGTGGTCGGCGCTCACGGGGACGCCGGTCGTGGCGATCGACGCGCGGGCAGGGGCGCCATACCCCGACGAGCGCGCGCTCGCCGATGCCGCCCGCCGCGTCGTGACCCTGCCGTGTCCGGTCGTCGTGCTCGCGAGCGTCGCGCCGCCCCCCGCGCTCAGGGCGTTCCTCGCCGCCGCCGCCGTGGTGGTCACGAGCGCGGAGGATCTCGCGGCGTGCGTCACGGCGTGCACGGAGCAACCGCTCGCCGCAGCGACGCTCGTGCAGGTGTTGCGCGCCGGGGTCGGGTGCTCGGTCGCGGACGCGCTCGTCCTCGAGTCGCTCGCGTATGCGACCCTGCAGGGCGGTCCGGAGCACGCGCGCTGGCTCGCGACCCGGACCGACGCCGCACGGCCCGCGCCCGCAGCCGCTTCGCCCGTTCGCGTCGAGCGCGAGGGCGGCCGGCTGACGATCACCCTCGACCGTCCCAACCGGCACAACGCGTTCTCGGCCGCCATGCGCGACGCGCTCGTCGAGGCGCTCGCGGTCGCCGTCGCGGAGCCGGCGCTCACGGTCGTGGTGCGCGGCGCCGGACCGTCTTTCTGTAGCGGCGGCGACCTCGAAGAGTTCGGGACGGCGCCCGATCCCGCAACCGCGCACCTCGTGCGGACGACGCGGAGCCCGGCCCGGATCCTCGCGGGGCTCGGCGCGCGGGTGCGTGTCGAGCTCCATGGCGCCTGCGTGGGGGCCGGGGTCGAGCTCCCGGCGTTCGCGGGTCGCGTCGCCGCGCGACCGGACGCGCGGTTCCATCTCCCGGAGATCCGCATGGGGCTCATTCCCGGCGCCGGCGGCACCGTGGGCCTGCCGCGCCGGATCGGGCGGCAACGCACGGCCTACCTCGCGCTCAGCGGCCGGTGGATCGACGCGGCGGAGGCACACGCGTGGGGGCTCGTCGACGCGGTCGGCGACGAAGGGACTCTTCCTTGACGAATCACGACATGGCGGGGCACGATCGGCGCTCCTTGGCATCCACGACCTCCTCCGCCACCGTACCGATCCCCGTGCCCGCGCGTCCTTCCTGGGTGTCCGTCGGCGTCCTCGCGGCGACGCTGCTCCTTCTCGCGGTCGCGGGTCCCGGGGCCGCGCAGAGTCCGCCCGGAAGCGCCGGCGCGAAGGCGGCCGCCAAGTGCCAGCAGACGATCGCCAAGGTGAACGCGAAGTTCGTCGCGCAACGCCTGAAGCGTCTCGCGACCTGTAGCGACGCCGTGCTCGCCTGCGTGCAGGCGCAGCCGGGCGTCGAGAAGTGCGTGACCAAGGCCACGGCGAAGTGCCGAACGCAGCTCGGCGTTCCGGAGGTTCCGGACGCGGCCGCCGCCAAGCTCGAAGCCGCCGTCGTGAAAGCGTGCGGCGCGCTGCCGGTCGCCGATCTCCTCGCGGCGGGCGGGCTCGGGTTCGCGGACGCGAGCGCGGCGTGTGCGGCCGTCGACGTCGCGCCGGTCGCGGGCGTCGCCGACGTCGCACGCTGCCTGCAGCGCCTGCACGCGGGGCTCTCGGAGGAGGCGTACGGCTCCGCGCTGCCGCGTGCCGCCGAGCTCACGAGCCAGGGCGACGTGAGCGCGCTCGTCGTGCCCGACCTCCCGGTCTTCAACAACGGGTGCGGCGATTGCGGCATCGATCCGCCGGCGCTCGGTAGAAGCGTCGCGGCGTGCGGCGCGGCGATCGCCAAGGCGGGCGGCAAGTTCCTCGCGAAGACCCGCGCGGGGCTCGACAAATGTGCGGCGGCCCTCGTCGCATGCGCGCAGACCAAGCCCGGCGACGCCGGCTGTGTCACGAAGGCGAAGGCGACCTGTCAGAAGCTGCCGACCGACCTCGCCACAGGGCGAACGGCGCTCGTCTCCGGGCTCGCGAAGAAGTGCGCCGGCACGCTCGCGTTCGCGACCCTCGACGCGCCGGCGGGCATCAACCTCGGCGCGCTCGCGTGCGAGTGCCAGCAGGTCGGCGTCGCGCCGGTCGCGACGCTCGACGACTACGCGCTCTGTCTCACGCGCCAGCACGAGTGCCGGCTCGCCGCGCTCGTCCCGACGGTCGTCCCGAGCCTCGACGGTTTGCTCGCGGACCAGGGGCTCGGCGTGAACGACCTCCTGTGCCCGCCGCCGGTCTCGGCGGTCGCGTTCGCCGGGGCGGAGCCGCGCGCCCTGCGCGGCGTGTTCGGCGGCATCAGCAAGTTCGTGAAGAAAGTGTTCCCGGGAAGCCTCAAGGCCTCGGCGTCGCCGTTCGCGACCCGCGGCACCGCGCGTCGGGTCGGCCGGCCGGTCTTCGGCGGCTGCTCGGCGGCGCCCGGACGCAGCTGCGTGTGGCGCTTCCCGATCAGCAAGAAGCCCGCGTCGCTCACGAAGGCGCGGGCGGAGGCGGCGCTCCCGCCGACGCTCATCATCGGGGCACAGCGCGCCGACGGCGCTGCGACCGACGATCACTTCGAGGTCGAGCTCGGTGACACGACGAGCGACAGCGAGGTCGAGGTCGAGATTACGTTCGCCGACGACCTCGACCCCTGCAACTTCGACCTCGCGCTCTCGGTCATGGAGGACGGCGAGGTGTCGACCTACACGACGGTCGAACAAACCCCGCACGTCATCCCGGACAACGATAGCTGCGACGGGGCGCGCATCGTCGGCCCCGACGCGTTTATCGAGGTGCTCGATCTCACCGCCGCGACGGCCAACGATGGGGAAGCGGGCGCCACCTGCTCGCCGAACGGGGTCGGGCGCAACGTCTGGTATCAGTTCACGGCGCCGGTGAACGGCATGGTCACGGTCGACACGGCGGGCAGCGACTTCGACTCGGAGATCTCGCTCTGGACCGCGCCGTGCAGCGAGCGCGGGTTCCGGGGCTGCACCGACGACCACGCCGGGGCGGCCCAAGCGCGCCTCGAGTTCGCAGCCGAGCAGGGTCGGACGTATCTGATCGAGGTCGGCGAAAAGCTGCCGTCCGCCCCCGTCAGCACGCTCCATTTTCAGTTCGAGTTCCGCCCGAACACGCCGCCGACGGTGTCGAAGTTGAAGGCGACGCTCCTCGAGCTGAACCCCGGCACCGCGCGGTGCTTGAACAACGGGAGCGTGTTCGAACTCTCGTTCGGGTACTCGGATCCGGAGGGCGACGTCCTCTCGAGCGCCACCACCGCGCTGTTCAGCGCGGTCTTCCTGCCGTCGCACACCCAGGCCCAAGGCGAGGTTGCTCGCGCCTTGCTGACGTTGACGGGGGACGGTTTCAGCGGGACGGGAAGCTTCCTCCTCTGCACGTTCTTCGGCAGCAACACGAGCGCCGAAACCACCCTGCAGCTCCGCGATCCGGGCGGCCTCGGCCCGGCCGGGACGGTCACGATCAATCGTCCGCCAGGAGCGAATTGACGGCCGTCGCCCGGCTCGGCACGATCCCGTCCCGTCGCGCCATCCGCAACGCGCGCCCCGCCGTACTGGCGGGCGCAACGTCGCACCCTCGGGTCCGGAAGGAACATTGATGCTCGTCTCGTCGAAGTCCGCGTTCTACGCGCTCGGTCTGGCGGTCGTGCTCGTCGTCGCAGGCGCGAGCTCGGCCAGCGCGCAAAGCGTTCCCGGCAGCGCCGGCGCCAAGAAGGCGTCCAAGTGCCAGCAGGTCATCAGCAAAGCGAACGGCAAGTTCCTGAGCGCGCGACTGAAGCGCATCGCCGCGTGCTCGAACGCGGTGCTCTCGTGTGTCCAAACGGCCGACGACGCGGCCAAGTGCCTCGCGAAAGCGAACGGCAAGTGCCAGAAGCAGCTCGGCGTCGCCGATGACGGCAGCACGTTTGGCGACGACCTCGAAGCCGCGATCCGGAAGGCGTGCGATCCGCTTCCCGTCGCCGACCTGCTCGACCCGACCGTGCTCGGATTCGCGAACGCGGAGCCGTTCTGCGGCGACCTCGGCGTCGCGCCCCTCGCGACCGCGGCGGACGTCGCGCACTGTCTCCGGCTCGCACACGCGCGGACATCCGACGAGACGTTCGGCGTCGAGGTGCCGCGGGCGGGCGAGCTGCTCGTCCAGGGCGGGCTCGGGTTGGCGGGAATCGGCGACGTGCCGCTCGTCAGCGGCTGCGGCGACTGCGCTGCGCTGCCGCCGAACGGGAAGCCGGTCGCCGCGTGCGCCGCCGCCGTCAACAAGGCGGGCGCGGCGTTCGTCGCGAGCACGCGGACCACGCTCGACAAGTGCAGCGCCGCCTTCGTGAAGTGCGCGCAGGAGAAGCCCGGCGACGCCGGGTGTCTCACGAAGGCGGCCGCGACCTGCCGGAAGGTGCCGATCGCCCTCGCCAAGGCACGGACCAAGCTGCAGGGCGCCGTGCAGAAGAAGTGCGCCGGCGCGCTCGCCTTCGACACGTTGGAGCAGCCGAGCGGCATCAACCTCGGCGCGCTCACGTGCGCGTGCCAGCAAGTCGGCGTCGAGCCCGTGCTCGGGGTCGACGACTATGCGGTCTGCCTCGCGCGCCAACACGAGTGCGCGCTCGCCGCGCTCGTGCCGACGGTGGTGCCGGGGCTCGACGCGCTCTTGGCCGCGCAGGGCATCGCGGTGAGCGACCTGCTCTGCGAGCCGGCGACGGCGACGGCGGCCCTCGTGTTGCGGAACCCCGGGGCGCGCATCTTCAAGCCGCCGTTCGGCGGGATCACCAAGTACATGAAGAACGTCTTCCCGGCCTCGCTGAAGACCACCAAGTCGCCGCTCGCGACCCGTGGGGCGCGGCCGCGGGTCGGCGCGCCGTTCTCGGGCAAGTGCGCGCCCGGCCCGGGCAAGCACTGCACGTTCCGCCTGCCGATCTCGAAGAGGCCGGCGCTCGCTGCCAGCACGACGGGCAGCACGAGCGCCGGGGTGCGTGCGGTGGAGCCCCCTGCGCTCATCGTGGCGGTCCGCCGCTCCGACGGTGAGTTCGTGAACGATTACTTCGAGCTGCCGCTCGGCGACACGAGCGTCGACGGCGAGGTCGAGCTCGACGTCGAGTACGCGGACGACCTCGCGAGCTGCGAGTTCGAGCTCGCCTTGTCGGTCAAGGAGGACGGCGAGGTCGCGTCCTACACCGCGATCCCACAGCAGCCGCACGTGCCGCCGACGAACGAGTCGTGCGGCCTCGCGAAACCGATCGACGCGAACCCGTACTTCGAGGTGCTCGACGTGACCGCGGCCGACTCGACCGACGTGGTGTCTCCCAGCTGCACTGCGGGCGGGTTCACGCGCGACGTCTGGTACAGCTTCACACCGAGCATGAACGGGACGCTCGCTGTCAGCACGGTCGGGAGCACGTACGACACGCTGATCGCCGTCTTCGACCGCTGCGGCGGCACCGAGCTCGCGTGCGCCAACGCCACGGACCAGGACGCGCTGCAGGTGCCGGTCACCGCCGGCGTTCCGTACTTCATCGAGATCCGCAACACCGGGAACCTCATCCCGCCGACCGCCACGCTGCAGTTGAGCGTCGTGTTCGTGCCGGGAGTCGTCGGGTCGCCGCCGACGATCTCGCAGCTCGTGCTCGGAGCTCCGGTCGTCGACTCGCCGAATTGCAACCTCGGCGTGCTCGGGACGGCGTTCCCCATGACGTTCACGTATGCCGACCCGGCCGGAAACGTGAAGGAAGGCATGATCGCCCCGCTCGCGCTCGAGCATTTCGAGCCGTCACAGCGCGAGGAGGTCGGCATCTACACGGGGCCTCCCGTCGTCACCGGCAACGGTTTCAACGGCACGGTGAGCTTCGGGGTCTGCGCGGTCTTCAACTCCGACACGGTCGTGTCGTTCAAGGTGAGCTTGGTGACGTTCGGCGGCGTCAGCAACCAACTGGTCGGGGCGCTCCCGAAACCGCCGGGGGCGAGGTAGACAGGCGAAGCAATCAATCGCGGGGATCTCTCCCCTCGCTCCATCGGGCACAGCCCGACGGAGCCTCACTCCCCGGCTCGCTCGCGCTCGCGCGCCGAGCGCGCAGGGCGGTCTTGGGTCAGCCGAACTAGGACCGGGCGGCGGCGACCCCGGCGCGGCGGCCGAAGAACGTCGCGTCGGCGATCGAGAGGCCGCTGCTGTAGCCCTGCGCCGCGAGGCCCGACGTCGTGCGGCCGGCCGCCCAGAGCCCGGGGACCGGCACGCCGTCGGGGGTGAGGACCCGGCCGTCGACGTCGGTGTGGAGGCCGCCGAGCGTGAAGACCGTGTAGAGCGAGGCTTCCGTCCGATAGTCGAGCGCGGCGAACGGCGGTTTCACGAGCGGCACGAGATGGTCGGCCGCCTTGTGGAAGAGCGGATCCTCTCCCTGTGCCGCGTACTCGTTGTAGTACGCGACCGTGTGCTGGAGGCTCCCGGTCGGGCAGCCGAGGGCGCGCTCCAGGTCCGCGATCGTCGCCTCGACCGCCGCAAGCTCGGTCGGCGGGAACGGCCGCTCGAAGATCGCGTCGTCGAGGATCAGGAAGACCTCGCCGTTCTCGCCGAGGAGCGCCTTCTCGCCGACGACCGTCTGGTAGAGATCCTCGGCGACGAAGCGCTGGCCGCGGCGATTCACGAAGATGCCGCGGAGGAGCCCCTTCGGGACCGTGAACGGCAGCACGATGCAGCCGACGTCCATCCGAATGGCGGCGCCGCCGGCTCCCATGCCCATGCGGATGCCACGGCCGTCGTCGCCGTCGCTCGCGGCGCGGAAGCGGCACTTCCGCAGTAGCGGCGCGTAGCGCTCGACCATCGCCTTGTTGTTGATGAAGCCGCCGGCGGTGAGGATCACGCCGCGGCGGGCGCCGAGGTGGCGGAGCGCGCCGTCGACCTTGGCGACGACGCCCACCACGCGCCGCGCGTCGTCGACGACCAACGTCTCGACCAGGACGTCGGAGCGGACGCGGACGGGCGTCGCCTCGACCGCGGCGACGAGCGCGCGCATGAGCCGGCCGCCGGCCTCGATGCCGTCCTGCTGGACGGTGTGGCCGCGCGGCGCGGGGCGCGCGAGGTCGCGGTACGGCCACGCGAGCTCGCTCCCGGAGTAGCTGAGGCAGTCGTCGGTCGGCGTGTACGATCCCTCGCCGTAGTACGACGCTTTGAACGGCACGCCCTGTGCGACGAGCCAATCGAAATGCGCGACGCTCTCCGCGGCATAGAGCCGGATCTTGGGCTCGTCGGCGCCGGGACCGCAGGACGCGAGGAGGTACTTGCACATCTCCTCGGAGGAGTCCTCGAAGCCGCACGCTTTCTGAATTCCCGTGCCGCCGCCGAGGTAGATCTGTCCCGTCGAAAGCGCGGTCGTGCCGCCGCCGCCCCCCATGCGCTCGAGGAGCAGGACGTCGGCGCCGGCGGCGCTCGCCTCGAGCGTGGCGCACGCCCCGGCACCACCGAAGCCGACGACGATGACGTCGGCCTCGTCGTCCCACGCGCCGACGTCGCGGCGGGCGCGTACGGCCGCTGCCGTGCCGAGGTCACGACGGGGGCGGGCGCTATCCGACATGCAGCTCTCGGAGCAACGCGTCGGTGTCGGTGCCGAGCGGGCGGGCTGCGCCGCGCGACGGTCGCGCGCGCGGGGACAGCACGGCCTGCCGTTCGCCGGCGACGACGACCTCCCAGGCGGGCTCGCCATCGCCGCCGGCGGAACGGATCGCCGCGGGTGCGGCCGGAGACCCGAACGCGACGACATGCGCCGCGACGTCGCGGAGCGCCAGCGCGAGCAGCACACCGCCGCCGTGACGATAGGCGCCGAGCGCCGCCGCCGCGGCGTGCATGCCGGTCAGCGGATCGGCGATCGCGTCGGCGCAGAAGAGGGGCGTGTCGGCACCCGCGAGGTCGCCGGTCGCGCGGGCGAGGCCGGCGGCGGTCGCCGCGTCGTCGCCGAAGCCGATCCAGGTGGCGGCGTGGCCGCGCCGGCCGTAGGCGGTGATGCTGATCCAGGTGAGCCCGGGGCGGGCGCGGACGAGCGCCGCCGGGTCGATGCCGAGCTGGTGCATCGCGCGCGGACGCGCGCTCTCGAGCACGATGTCGGCGCGCGCCACCAGCGACACGAGAGCCCGGCGTCCGGTCGGGCTCGTGAAGTCGAGGGCGACGCTCTCCTTGCCGGCGTGCAGCAGATCGAAGAAGCGCGCCGGCCCGCGGCGAGCGCCGTCGGGACGGCCCGTGCTCTCGACCTTGACGACGCGCGCGCCGCCGAGCTGCAAGAGGTGCGACGCCAGCGGGCCTGCCCAGAGCGTCGAGAGGTCGAGCACGAGCGGCGGACGGTCGGCCGGTGGCACGACGCGGCGCCCGCGCGCCGCGACCCGACACCAGGGTGGCGGCGTCGCGGCCGGCGGCGTCGCTTCCGCGGCCGCGAGTCCGAGGAGCCGCGCGCGGGCGACGAGGGCAGCGGCGCTGCGCTCCGCGGCGACCTCGACGATCGTCTCCCACGGGTCCGCTGCGACCGGGCACTCGAGCCACGCCGGGACCGTCGCGAGGTCCTCGGGACGCGGCAGGTTCACCGCGAGCCAGCCGTCGCGCGCGCAGAGCAAACGGCAGTGGCCGCCGACCGACGTGGTACCGCCCCGCGTTCGCCCGAATACGGCGGCGCGCTCGCCGAGGAGCGCGCCGCCGTCGAGGGTACGGAGATCGGCGCTTCGTGGCGCGAGCGTCGCGAGCGCCGCGATCGCTCCGTCGGCGCACGCGGCGACGTGTCCCGGGGTCGACACCGGCGGACCTTCGGCGTGGCCGGTGAGGGCGGTGAGGCCAGAGGCCGCCGACGCGAGAGCGGGGTGAGGGTCGGCGGGGCGGGGCCCTGCGTCGCCGTCGTCGGGTGCGTCGACACCGAGCGCGGCGAGCAAACGGGTCGCGTAGGCGCGGGCGGACGAGTCGCCGCCCGCGGGCGTCCGGACGGTGCGCCGCTTGCCCGTTCCCTCCGACTTGGAGTAGGCTCTAAGCATCGAGTCGACTCTAGACTCGTCGAAGTTCGCTTTTCAATCAAGCGCATGCAGCCACTTTCGAGAGCCGCGTCATGACTCGTCCGGCCCGGACCGAACGCCATCGCCAAGCCGCGGTCGTCGGCATCCACGCGCTCCCGTTCTCGAAGAACATCGGGATGACCGAGCGCCACGCCGGAGGCCTCGCGATCCTCGGTGCCCTGAAGGACGCCAGCCTCACGGTGAAGGACGTCGACGCGATGTACCGCTTCGTCTGGGAGAACACGACCGAGATGGAGATGGCCCGCATCCTCGGGGTCGAGAACCTGCGCGCCTTCGGCGAGGTCGACTACGGGGGCGGCGCCGGTGCGCCGACCATCGCGCACGCGGCGCTCGCGATCGAGAACTCGCTCGCCGACGTCGTCGTCACCTGGCGCGCCCGGAACCGCTCGTCGGGCGGCCGCCCGTGGGTGAGCCAGCTCCACGCGGTCGGGCAGGACCAGTTCGAGCGGCCGTACCACATCGTCCGGCCCGTCGACGGCATGGCGCTCCACACCCGCTTCTGGATCGAGAAGTACGGCTGGAAGCCCGAGGACCTGGGACGCGTCGCCGTGACCCAGCGGGAGAACGCGCGCCGCAACCCCGCCGCGCTCATGCAGAAGCCGATGACGATGGACGACTATCTCTCGTCCCGGCTCATCGCGGACCCGCTCCGCCTCTTCGACTGCTGCCTCGAGACCGACGCGGCGATCGCGATGGTGCTGACGACCGCCGAGCGCGCGCGCGACCTCGACGTGGCGCCCGCCTACGTCACGGGCTTCGGCATGGGCTCGGGGCCGCAGATGACCGCGATGACGTTCTACTACGGCGAGAGTCTCGGCGTGACGCCGTCGCGCTACGTGGCGCCGGAGCTCTGGAACAACACCGCGCTCACGCCGAAGGACATCGACGTCGTTCAGTTCTACGACGCCTTCACGCCGCAGATCCCGCTCGGGTTCGAGGAGTACGGCTTCTGCCAGGAGGGCGAGGGCCCTGCGTTCATGCAGTCGAGCGCCTGCCCGCTCTACAACACGAGCGGCGGCGGGCTCTCGGAGGCGTACGTGCACGGCTTCAACCTGCTGGTCGAGGGCGTGCGCCAGGTGCGCGGGACCTCGACGACGCAGGCGAAGAACGTCCGCCACTCGCTCGTGACGAGCGGGAACGTCGTGCCGACCGGCGCCATCGTGTTCTCGAAGGAGCCCTGGTGAGCCCCGACCCGAGCGCGGGATTTCCCATCCCGGTCGTGGACCAGGACACCCAGCCGTTCTGGGACGCGTGCGCCCGTGGTGAGCTGGTGATCCAGCGGTGCGGCTCCTGCAAGAAATGGCTCTGGCAGCCGCGGCCGATCTGCTCGTCGTGCCAGACGCCCGCGCCGGTGTGGACGAAGGTCAGCGGCGCCGGCGTCATCGCCTCGTGGACGGTGCTCCGGCCGCCGACACTCCCCGCGTTCGCGGCGATGGTGCCGTTCGTCGTGCTGCTCGTGACCCTCGACGAGGGCGTGCGGCTGCTCGGCTATCTGGTCGACGACGCGGGGCGGGTATGTCAGACCGATGGCAGCGCCGAGGGCGTCGCGACCGGCCGGCGCGTCGACGTGCGGTTCCACGACCAGGCCGGCACGCCGCTCCCGTGCTGGACGCTCGCGTGAGCTGAACCAGGAGAATCGATCCATGAACTTCGAGTTTTCGGAAGAAGAGCAGGAGTTCGTCGCCAAGGTCGAGCGGTTCCTCGTCGAGAACCGCGATCCCGAGGTGATGGACGTCACGCGCGAGAACATGGCGCAGATCTGCGACACGCCGAAGCGGCGCGCGTTCATGAAGAAGATCGGCGAGGCCGGGTGGCTCGGGATGAGCTGGCCCGCCGAGCACGGCGGGACGGACGTCAGCGGGATCTACGAGTTTCTCCTGAACGAACGCCTCGCGGCCGTCGGCGCGCCCCAGATCGGGAAGGGCGTCGGCATCGTCGGGAAGACGATCATGCGGCACGGCAGCGAGAAGCTGAAGCGCGAGTTCCTGCCGAAGATCCTGAACAACGAGGTCGAGTTCGCGATCGGCTACTCCGAGCCGCAGGCCGGGTCGGACGCCGCGGCGATGGCGCTCAAGGCGACCCGCGACGGCGACGGCTGGCGGCTCAACGGCCAGAAGATGTTCACCACCTCGGCGCACTTCGCGGAGTGGTACTGGGTCGGCGCCCGTACCGATCCGGAGGCGCCGAAGCACAAAGGCATCAGCGTGTTCCTCGTGCCGATGAAGAGCCCCGGTATCACCGTCACGCCGATGCCGACGATCGGCGACGAGATCACCAACATGGTCTTCCTCGACGACGTCTACGTCGGGAACGACTACCTGGTCGGCCAGCGCGGGATGGGCTTCAACTACATCTCGGAGGCGCTCGACCTCGAGCGCTTCACGATGTTCACGTTCTCGCCGATCGAGAAACGTCTGCAGCTCCTGCTCGACTACGTCGCGACCGAAGAGCGCGACGGCCTCCCGCTGCGAGACGACCCGGTGATTCGCCAGAAGATCGCGCAGCTCGCGACCGAGACCGAGGTCGCGCGCGTGCTTGGCCTCCGCTTCGTCGCCGCGTCGTTGAAGGGCGGCGCCGCGCCGACCGTCGAGGCGTCGGAGTACAAGCTCTACGCGACCGAGCTCTCGCGCCGGCTCGCCAACGCGTCGATGGACATCGGCGGCCCGGGGGCGCAGCTCCGCGTCCGCACCGAGGACGCGCCGATGGGCGGGCGCGCCGAGTCGACGTACCGCTATACGGTCATCGACACGATCGGCGGCGGCGGCTCGGAGATCCAGAAGAACATCATCGCGCGCCGGAAGCTCGGCCTGCCGAAGAATTTCTAGTCTTCGACGCGTGCATGGGTGATGGACACCGGCTTCCTCGACGGAGTGACCGTGCTCGACCTCTCGTCCGTGGGGCCGGCGTCGCGGTGCTCGCGCATCCTCGCCGACTACGGCGCCGCGGTCGTGAAGGTCGGCCCGACGCCCGCGAAGTCCGGCGTGCAGATCCAGCCGCCGTTCTTCACCTACAGCGCCGGGCGTGGAACGAGGCGCGTGCAGATCGATCTGAAGGCGCCGCGCGGGAAGGCCTCGTTCCTGCGGCTCGCGGCGACGGCGCAGGTCGTGATCGAGAGCTACCGTCCGGGGGTCGTCGCGCGGCTCGGAATCGGCTTCGACGACGTGCGCGCGGTGAACCCGGCGATCGTGTACTGCTCGACGAGCGGCTACGGCCAGGACGGCCCGCAGTCGACGTGGGCGGGACACGATCTCAACTATCTGGCCGACGGCGGCTTCCTCGCCATGAGCGGGACGCGCGCCGACGGCGGCCCGGCACTCCCGGGCGCCACGATCGCCGACGCCGCCGGCGGCGGGATGCATGCGGCGATCGCCATCCTCGCAGCGCTCGTGCGAGCCCGGCAGACCGGGGAGGGAGCCTACCTCGACGTCTCGGTCGCCGAAGGGGTGCTGGCCCTCATGGGCCTCACGATCGACGAGCATCTCGCGACCGGCCGTGTCCCCCGACCGGGCGGCGATCTCCTGACCGGCCGCTATGCGTGCTACGACCTCTACCCCGCGCGCGACGGCAAGTGGCTCAGCATCGCGGCGATCGAGCCGGCCTTCTGGGCGAACCTCTGCCGTTTGCTCGAGCTGCCGCAGTGGACGAAGCACCAGCTCGACGACGAGCGGCAGGACGCGATCCGCGCCGACATGCGGCGCGTGCTCGCGACCCGCGACCGGGACGACTGGGTCGAGCGCCTCGCGGGCAACGACACGTGCGTCGCGCCGGTCCGCGAGGTCACCGAGCTGCCGGCCTTGCGGCAGCACGCCGCGCGCCGCGCCTTCGCCGCCGCCGAGCACCCGACGCACGGCCGCTTCCGCCAGCTCGGCCCGGTGCTCGCGGGCAGCGATCGCGGCGCGGACACGTACCGCGTCCCGGACGCGGCACTCACCGACACCGACGCGCTCCTCGCCGCCGCGGGCGTCAGCGCCTCCGACATCGCCGACATGAAGCGCGACGGCGTGATCGCATGACGACAACGAAAGGAGCTCGCTCCCGGGATTGACTCCGGGGGGCGAGGCCCATCGGAGCATCGGCGGCGAAGCCGCCGAGCGCACAGGGGCGAAATGGTATGGACCTCAATTTCACCGAAGAGCAAGACATGTTGCGCGACACCGTGCGCGGCCTCTGCGCCGAGCACTCCTCGATCGAGATCGTGCGAAAGATGGAGGACGACCCGATCGGGTTCCCGGCGCCGTTCTGGAAGCAGCTCTGCGAGCTCGGGGTGACCGGCCTCACGCTTCCCGAAGCCTACGGCGGGGGCGGACAAACGGCGCTCGAGGCGATGATCGTGTACGAGGAGCTCGGGCGCGCGCTGGCGCCGTCGCCGCACTTCGTCTCCGCGGTCCTGTCGGCGGGCGTGATCGCGCGCGGCGGCACCGAGGCGCAGAAGCGCGAGTGGCTGCCGAGGATCGCGAGCGGCGAGGTGATCGTGACGCCGGCGTGGCTGGAGCCGCGCGGCGGTTTCGGTGCGGTCGGGGTGCAGCTCGCGGCGAGTGGCAGCGGCGGCAGCGTGAAGCTCAACGGGACGAAGCGCCACGTGCTCTTCGCCAAGGCGGCGACGCGCCTCCTCGTGCTCGCGCGGAGCGGTCCCGCGCCGACCGACGTGGATCTCTTCTTGGTTGACCCCACTGCACCGGGCGTCAGACTGACCCAGCAAATGACCGTGGCCTCCGACACGCAATACGAGGTCGACTTCCGCGACGTCCCGGTCGCGACGAGCGAGCGGGTCGGCCCGGCGCGCGGCGGCTGGGCGCTCTGGAACGACGTCATGCACGAGGGAATCATCCTGCTCGCGGCGCAGGCGATGGGCGGCGCAGAGCGGGCCCTCGAGATCACCGTCGACTACTCCAAGACCCGCCATCAGTTCGACAAGCCGCTCGGCGCGTTCCAGGCGTTGGCGCACTACATGGCCGATGCCACGACGCTCGTCGACGGCGGCCGCACGCTCGTCCACGAGGCGGCGTGGGCGCTCGCCACCGGCCGGCCGATCGCGAAGCTCGCACCGATGGCGAAGCTCTTCGCCGGCCGCACCTATCGCGACGTGACCGCGATGGCGCAGCAGGTGCACGGTGGCATCGGCTTCACGCTCGAGTACGACATCCAGCTCTTCTTCCGGCGCGCGAAGCAGCTGCAGCTGTCGTTCTGGGACGATCGCTACCTCGAGGAGCTGGTCGCGACCGCCGCGTTGGGCGAGCGGAGCGCCGCCCGGGCCTGACCACGACGCATGCGGACCCTCTTCGACAGGCTCGACTGTTGGCAGCGTGAGGGCGAGGAGATCGCGCTCGCGACCCTCGTCCAGGTGCACGGGTCGGCGCCGCGTCTTCCCGGCGCCCGCATGCTGATCACCCGGAGCGGCAAGATGGCGGGCTCGGTGAGCGGCGGCTGCGTCGAGGCCGATATCGTGACCCGCGCCCTCGAGGTGCTGGACGAAGACCGGCCGGTCCTCACACGGTACGGCATCGCCGACGACTCCGAGCTCGCCGTCGGTCTCACGTGCGCCGAGATCGAGGTCTTCATCGAGCCGTTCCGCGACCCGCCGGCGTGGCGCGCCGCGCGCACGGCGATCGAAGCGCACGCGCCGGTCGTCTTGGCGCTGGCGGTCGCCCCCGCTGCCGTCGCCGGGCGAAGCCTGGTCGTCACGCGCGACGGTGGCGTCGTCGGAACCCTCGGCGCCGAGCTCGACCGGGCCGTGCTGGCGACGGCACCGAGCATGCTCGGGACGGCGGCGCTCAGTCTCCTGACGGTCGAGGACGGCGCGGGCGGCGCGCTCGTCTTCGTGCAGGCACTGGCGGCACCGGATCGGCTCGTGATCTGCGGCGGGTCGCACACCGCGGTCGTCCTCGCCGACATGGCGAAGCGGATCGGCATGCACGTGACCGTCGTCGACGGGCGGAGCGCGTACCTCGGGGGTGAGCGCTTCCCGACCGCCGACCGGGTGCTGCACGCTTCGCCCGGCAAGGCGCTCGCCGCGATGGACCTCGCGGGTGCGTCGGTGGTGACGCTCACCCACGATCTCAAGTTCGACGTGCCGGCGCTCGCCGCGGCGCTCCGCGGCGGCGCCGCGTACGTGGGCGCGATGGGCAGTCTCAAGACCCACGGGATCCGGTGCGGGGCGCTCGCCGAGCAGGGATGCTCCTCCGAGGAGTTCGCTCGCATCCGGACGCCGATCGGGCTCGACATCGGGAGCCGGAGCCCCGAGGAGATCGCCGTCGCGATCCTCGCCGAGCTGCTCGCCGTGCGCTCCGGCCGCGACGCCCGCCCGCTCCGCGAGCACGGCGTCGTGCACGACGACACGCGCGCGCGGCACGCGGCGGGACGCACGCGATGAGCGCGGCGGCGACGCGCGCCGTGGCGATCGTGCTCGCAGCCGGCGCGTCGCGGCGCATGGGACGTCCGAAGCTCCTCCTGCCGATCGCCGGGCGGCCGCTCCTGCAGCACCCGATCGACGCGGCGGCCGCCGCCGGCGTCGCGGAGATCGTCGTCGTCCTCGGGGAGGACGCTGCGGCCGTGCGCGCCGCCGTCGCGCTGCCGTTGAAGGCCCGCGTCGTCGTGAACGCCGAGCACGCCGCCGGGCAGAGCACGTCGCTCGCGTGCGGGCTCGCGGCCGCCGGTGAGGATGCGGCGGTGGCAATCGTGCTCCTCGGTGACCAGCCGTACGTGACGAGCACGCTCGTCACGGCCGTCCTCGCGGCGTTCGCGGCCGGCCGTGTGCCGGTCGTGCGGCCCGTATGGCGCGGCGCGGACGGCACGCCCCAGCCCGGCCATCCCGTGGCACTCGGCCGGAGCGTCTGGCCCGCGCTCAGCGCGGTCACCGGCGACCAGGGCGCGCGGGCGCTCTTCGCGAGTCATCCCGAGTGGCTGCACGAGCTCGCGATGGACGGCGACCCGCCCGTGGACATCGACGACCCCGACGACTATCGCCGCGCCGTAGGAGGCTGATCAGTGGCCATCGACATCAAGGAAACATTTCAGGTCCGCGCCCCGATCGACCTCGTGTGGCGCTTTCTCCTCGACCCGAACCAGGTCGCGCCGTGCATGCCCGGCGCCGAGCTCGACGACATCGTCGACGAGCGCACCTTCCACGGCAACGTCAAGATCAAGGTCGGCGCGATCACGACCCGCTACAAGGGCAAGGTGCATCTCACCACGGTCGACCCCGCGGCCCGGCACATCGAGATGAGCGCGGAAGGCCGCGAGACCGGCGGCGGCACTGCCAAAGGCTCGATGATCGCCGACATGCGGACGCTGCCGGACGGGCTCACCGAGGTCGTAGCGACCGCAAGCGTGGATCTGACCGGCAAGATCATGCAGGTCGGGCGCGGCATGATTCAGGGCGTCTCGCACCAGTTGTTTCTTCAGTTCGTCTCGGCGGTGCAGTCGCATTTGGAGCCGCTCGCGGCGAGTGCCGCCGCGGCGGCCGCTAGTGCGCCCGAGGCGGGCGAGAGCGCGGCCTCCGCGAGCGCGACGCCGCGCGCGGTGATTCCCGAGGTGCTGCCGCCGCCGCTCCCACGCCCGCAGGTCGAGGCGCAGGCGATCCGGATCGTTCCCCTGGTCATGAACGTGATCTGGGCAGCGATCCAGCGCTTCTTCCGGCGTCTCCTCGGGCGCCAGCCGGCCTAGACCTACGCCGCACGGGAGCATTCGTGCGGCACAGGTCGGTCGATCGTCAGTCGCTGCCCAGCGGCGTCGAATATCTCAACGCCGGCCACGTACTGGTGCACTGAAAGACCGTGACGAGATCCCCGGTCTGTACGACGCCCGGGACGGCGAACACGTGATCGTCCATCTTGTCCCCGCCTCCGGCGAGCGCGATTGATCGCAAGAGTAGGACGGGTGCCATGAGGGCGGACAGCCGTGAGGTCTTCATGGATCTCCTCGGTTGGTTTTTCGTGGAGAGAGTGAGCTCCGAGATGCGTCCAGTTGGCGGCTTTCTTGCGCCAAGGAAGTGCAAAGAGCGCTCACTGCACAATTGTGCAGTTGCTTTGCACGCACTCTCTCAGTGATGGCTGTGGTGCGCGCGACCATGAAGACTGCATGCCGGACGGGCGATCCATGACTCGCCGCCGCGTCTTCGCGGGGCTCATCGTCGTCACGGCCGTGATGCTGGTCGGGAACGGCGTCACTCGGAAGGGCGGCATCCTCGACGATCCGATCCTCGATCCGACGAACCCGCTCGTCATCAGTGATCGGCGGGTCCACGCGCTCGTTCCGGAGGGCCTCGCCGCAACGGAGCTCGTTCCCTTCGTTCTGCATTTCCCCGGAGGGATCGCCGCGCCATCGGACCTCCGGCGGATCCAACGTTTCACGAGCGAGGTGCGAGCGGCGCTGCCGGGCGCTGTGCTGAGCCTCGCGACGATTCCCGACGTCCACGGCGGCGACGCACTGCGGTCGGAACCCTACGTGCCCGCGGAGATTCCCAACGACTACGACCTCGCGGCGTGGAAACGGCGCGTGGCCGCGGAGCCTTCCCTCTTCGGGACCTTCATGGGGCGGGACTTCGAGTTCGCGCTGGTCGCGAGGTTCCCGCCGACGGGCTACGACGAGATCGAGGAGTACCGTCGCACCGTCGGCTTTCTCGAGGGTCGCCGCATCCCCTGGTGGGAGTGGCTCTACAAATCGGACGTCGACGTCCCACCCGACGTCAGCGTGGGAGGCTGGATCGTAGGCCGGGGCACGCTCGACCAAGGCTTCAACGTCGACGTGCTGCTGCTGGTCGGCCTCGGCGTCCTGCTGACGGTCCCGATCTTCACCCTCGTGCTGCGGTCGTTCCGGCTCGCTCTGCTCGGGGTGGGGGTCGTGGTGGTCACGAGCGTCGTGTGGACGCGCGGGACGATCGGGGTACTGGATCTCGCCGGCTGGCCGATGCGCGAGCGCATCTACACGCTGCTCGCGTACACCACCTGCCTCGTGCAAGGCTCCTCGTTCGCGCTCCACAAGCTCTGGTCCTTCCGACGCGCGGCGCTACGCGGCACGGCGCCGCGCGCCGCGTGGCACGTCGCGCGCGATGCCGACGGCCCGCTCCTCACGACGGCGGTCGTGTCGCTTGCGGGGTTCGCGACCCTCGTGGCGTTCGAGGTGCGGGCGATCCGTGAGGTGGCCGTGCTGAGCGCGGCGGCAGTGCTCTACGTGCTGGCGCTCGCGACGATCGTGCTCCCCGTCGTGGCGGAGGCATGGGGCGTCCGCCTACCTCGATCGATGCCCGCGGCGTCGCGCCGTTCGCGCGGATTGGCCACCGCGGCGTTCGCGGCCCTTGGCTGTGGCGTCGCCGGTGGGGCATCGCGCGGGCGCGCCTGGGTGGCCGCCGTTGCCGTCGCTGCGCTCGCGGGGGTCGCCTTCGTGTCGGCGTGGCCGGGGGGAATGCTGGCGGTGAAGACGTTTCCCCTTCGTCTGATCGCCGGGACCCACGTCGCCCGCACCGCAGCGTTCATGAACGAGCCCGGCCGGCCGGGGGCCGGCGCGCTCGAGTTCCTGCTCGCGCCGGCGGACTCCTCGGCCGACGGCATTTACCAGCCGCGGTTCCTCGCCGACGTGCGCTCGTACGTGGACGCGCTCGCCGCGCTTCCGGAGGCGCGCGCGGCGATCTCGATCGTGCCGACGATCGCGCGCGTCAGCGAAGCGCTCCACGGATCTCCGGTGCCGGCGACCGCCGACGCGGCGCGCGACGCCTTCGCGCTCGTCGAGACGACGCTCGACCCGGAGGTCGGACCGCAGCTCTTCTTCAGGGACGGGATCCGCGTCTCGCTCACCCATGCCGCCGGCGACACGTCCGGCATTGCGGCGCTGGTCACGGGGGCAGAGCGGCTCGCCCGCGAGCGCTTTCCGTCGATCCGCGTCTTGCCGTTCGGACGCTCGGCCCTCTTCGGCGAGGTCGACCGCTACGTGCGCTCGGGGAAGCCGCGGAACGTCGCGAATTCCCTGTGGGTCGTGGTGGCGCTATGCGCGTTCGCGCTTGCGCGACAGCGCCGGCGTGTCGCCGTTCGGACCGGCGCGGGGATCGAGCTCGCGTCGTGGCGCGGTGGCCTCGTGATGACGGCACCGTTGGTCTTCGCGAGCGCGGTGACTGTGCTCGCGATGATCCTGCTCGCCATCCCGCTCGACGTGGCGACGGCGGCGCTCACCGCCCTCGGCATCAATGCGGCGATCGATTTCGCGGTGTACTACGTGCACGCCTACCAGGAGCGTCTCGCCGCGACCGGCGAGCACGCGACGGCGGTCGCCGAGACCACCGCGCGTGTCGGCCCGCTGATCCTCGCCGATACGGCCTTGAACGCGCTGTGCTTCCTGCCGCTCGCGTTCTCGCGCTTCGAGCCGCTCGTCCACGTCGCTGGACTGATGCTGCTGATGCTCACCGCCAGTGCCGCCGGGGCGTTGCTCATCCAGCCCGTACTGCTGCCGCTCGCCGTGAGACGCCCGCGGGTCCCGAGTGCGCATCGCGTGGCAGCGCGGCGCGCCGCCGCGTCCGTCATGCCGCTCACCGGCGCGCTGGCCGTCGTGCTGACGGCGATGCCGGCCCATGCGGACGACGCGGCCGAAGCCCTCATGGCGGACGTCTTCCGGCGGTATCGCAGCGTCGGAACGGAGCGCCAGCGGATCGACGTGGTGGTCGTGCCGACAGCGGAGCTGCCGCTCGATCGCGCGACGGTCGAAGCCCTGCGCTCCCGGCCGAGCGGCGTGATCGCCGAGCGGGCCGTGCTCCTCGCACGGTACGGCGGCGACGGACGCGACGAGATCGCAGTCGCGTTCACGGCACTCCGCGGCTCGAGCCAACTGTGGGCGCTCGGGCGCCGCGGGCCGCACATGGATGTCGACGAGCGCTGGCTCTTCGCGGCGAGCATGCCTGACGGCCGCCGCGTCGCCGCCAGCCAGCCGACCCGTCTCGGCGCGACCGACGTCACGTTCGACGATCTGCTCGATGCCATGGGCGACCCTCCGGGTCGCCATCGCTACGAACGGCTTCGGACGGAGACGATCGGCGGACGTCGGTGCAGTGTCGTGCGGAGCACACGGCTGACCGGGACGAGATCGGCGGGCGTCCGGCTCTTTTGGATCGACGACGATCGTCGTTTCCCGATTCGTATCGACCACCTGGGCGCCGACGGCGGCGTCCGGAGGACGATCCTGAGCTTCGAGCTCGCCGACGTCGCTCCTGGGGTGACGCGCGCCGGACTCATCGAGGTGCGCGACCTGACGACGCGCCGGTCGACCGTGCTGCTCACGCGCACCCGCCAGGTCGGAACGGCGATCGATGCCGCGGCCTTCGAGCCCGCGGCGCTGTTGCGACTCGACGCGAAGGATGAAGCGATCTCGACAACAACCCCGGCCGGCCGTGCGCCCGCCCAAACCGAAGGAGGCTAGTCCCATGAACGTCCGCCACACGATGACGCTCTCGGCGGTCGCGCTCGCGATCGTCGGCATCTCGAGCACGGCATTCGCGGCACGCGAGTTCCTGACCAAGAACGAGCGGAAGTGCCAGAAGGCCTTCGGGAAGGCGATGGCCACCTTCGCGGCTGGACGCGAGAAGTGCATCGCCAAGTGCCACGCCAAGACGCCGAACGGCCCGGGGTGCGCAGCGCCCTACGGCTTCGACACCGGCCTTTGCGTCGGCAAGCTCCAGAACAGCACGTACGCGAAGCTCTTGAAGAGGTGTCCCGATGTGAACGACGCCTGCCCGAGCTGCTACGTGGCCGCGAGCGGGTCGTGCAACGCCCGCGCCGTCGAGGAGATCAACTTCATCGGGGGCTCGCTCGTCGACGTCATCCTCGGGCCGGCGATCTTCTGCAACGACGCGATGAGCGGCGGGCTCACCGGCGACGAGGCGAAGTGTCGCACGCAGGTCGCGAAAGGGTTCGGGCAGCTCGGCAACGCGACCGACAAGTGTCTCGGGAAGTGCCTCGAGCGCGAGCGGGCCAGCGAGACGAACGGCAGCTGCGACAACAAGGGCTACCCCGCGAACCTGACGGATACCGAGACGATGACGTGTCTTACCGACGCCATCGCCAAGGTGCAGAGCGCGGCCGCCAAGGCGTGCGCCGACGACTATCCGGAGTGCTGGGGGGACACGCCCGCGGGCATCGTCGACACGTTGGCCCCGTTCGCGGTCTCCGCCGGCTACGGGATCGCGATGTGTCCCGTCTGCGGCGACGGCATCGCCGAAGGCCTCGAGGAGTGCGAGCCGCCGACGATGTGCGTCGGCGGGCCGTGCACGGCGCAGTGTCAGTGTCCATGAGCGAACGAGCGACCGCCATGTCCATCGTGAGCCGCCGCTTCGGTCGGTCGTGGATGTTCTCGCTCGTCGTCGCCGCGGGCCTGGGTGCGGCCGGCAGCGCATCCGGGGATTGGTTGGCCATGACCGCCGTCAACGGATCGGTCACGCAGTTCGCGGTCGGACGTCACGATCCGAACCACAACGCCGCGTGGTGGTTCGGTCACAACATGGACCCCACCAGCGGCTATCCGCCGGGCGTGGTTCGGTCGACGAACCAGGGCTCGACGTGGGACATCGTCTCCGCGGCGCGCTGTCGCTGTCAAACGTCGGAGTGAACGGCGGCGCCGGAGGCGTCTACCGCAGCACGAACGGCGGCGGACGCTGGACGGACATCAGCGACGACCTCATCGCCACGAACGCGATGGCGGTGCAGAGCGTCGTCTTCGTACCGGACGAGCCGACGAAGCTGCTGATCTCCGCCAACCAACAGCCGGGAGGCAGCGGGTGGGTCCATCGCTCGACCCGCTGTCAGACTCATGCGGACTGCGACGACGGCATGAGCTGCAGCGTTGATACCTGTGACCCCGCGATCCCCGCCGACGGCTGCCGCCACGACGTCAGCGGCGCCGACGCCGACTCCGACGGCATCCCGGACAGCTGTGACAGCTGCCCGACGCGCCGCAGCCGTTTTCCCGATCGCGACTACGACGCCGACGGTGCCCTCGACGGCTGCGCCGACAACTGCTTGGGCGTGAAGAACCCCGACCAGCGCAATACCGACGGCTGCCCGGGGTCGCCGGGCGGCGTGTGCGCGAGCCCGAGTGACGGCACGGAAGGCGGCGACCTCTGCGACGCTTGCCCCGCCTGCATCGGCGCCAACTGTTGCACGGGACTCACCGCGAGGAAGCTGATCGGACCCTTTGCCGGCTCCATCACGGCGAGCGATCCGGCGCTCGGCTCGATCAAGCTCGACTTTCCGGCGAACACGTTCGGCGGGCAGACCAGCGTCGCCGTGACCGGCGTGAACCAGAGCGCCTATGGCCTCGGCAACCTCACGAACGGCGCCCACATCTTCGACGCCCGCTTCACGCCGCCGGGACCCCTCAGCAAGCCCTCCGGCGGGCAGCGTCTGCGTGGACGCAGGAGGAACCTGCGAGTGCTCACAATGAAAGTGAGCGGGATCTAGTCCCCTGGAAAGAGAATCAGCCCCCACAATGCGCCACGATGGCGCAGGATCGTGGAGGGGAAGGGAAGGGAACAATTGTGCAGTGGCTTTGCACACATCCTCGGTGAAATGGATTCGCATCCCACCCGGAGGTTCACTACGCATGAAGCACGATGATGGCGGCTACGGCGTTGGCCGCAGAATGACGACCCGAATGCTGCGGCCGCGATCGTGGGTGGCGGCAGGATTGCTCGCCACCACTTCCCCGGTCTGGGCAGTCGTCTTGAACTGTGGCGACGCCGTCGGCCCCGGCCTCGTCACCGCGGACAACGATTTGACCTGTCCGGCCGCGATGGGATCGCCTGCGCTCACGGTGGTGTACGGGACGTGCGAGCAGTGAGCGCCCGCAGCATCGTCTCGATTGGGCGCGCGCGCGGCGTCGCCGTCGTCGCCGCCATCGGCATCCTGGCGCTCGGCGTGGCTTCGTCGGCGCACGCGTTTCAGGTGTGCGCAAAGGAGGACAAGAACAACCCGGGACATCCCAAGGAGAAGTCCAAGCTGTACCTGAAGGTCGCGTGCGACCCGGCGAAGAAAGAGGTGTCCGTCGGGCTCGAGGTGACCGGCATCGTCGGCACCGACGCGGTCGTCCGGGTCGCGGGCGCGAACCTGCAAGTCGTCTCCGGATCGGGCACGACCAACGGTCCCGTCAACGGCCTCGGCAACGTGCTCGTCGGCTACGACGAGGGGCGGTGCACCTACTCCGACGGATTCAGCGACGAGCGCGAATGTACCTCCATTGCAGATTGCTTCCCGAACACGTGCGTTTCGAACCAGTGCACGGCGTCGTACGGCTCGTGTGCGACGACTGCAAATTGCCCCGTCAACACGTGCTTGGTCACGAAGAGCGGCTCGCACAATCTCGTCGTGGGTCCCGGCCATGGATACTTCAGCACCGGGGGTGCGGTCCTGGGGGCGTACAACGTTGTCGGCAGCCCCCACAGCACGGTTACGGGGGGATGGTTCAACACGGCCCAAGACGGCGACGCCGCCTCCGTGAGCGGGGGCTCGGGCAACTACGCCGAGGGCGGTGCGTCGTCGATCAGCGGTGGAGCCGGCAATGTCGCGCTCGGCTATGCGAGCGCGGTCTCTGGTGGCTCGGGTAACCACGCCACCGGCAACTATACCGGCGTCAGCGGCGGGAGCGGGAACACGGCGAGCGCGGAGTGGGCGTCGGTGTCCGGCGGCACACAGAACCTAGCGAGCACGTTCGCAGCGTCGGTGACGGGCGGCCGCTGCAACGTGGCCGGCCCGGGACCCGCGGCGCCGTTGTGCGCCGATACGTCCTCCGGGTTCGGCGCCGCGCCGACGGTCAGCGGAGGTTCGAGAAACCAGGCGACGGGCGCGCAGACGTGGGTCGGCGGCGGCATCTGCAACCTGGCGGGGTCGGGATCGATCTCGGGATGCGTCGAGTTCTTCGCCACCGGACAAGCGGTCAGCGGAGGCACTCGCAATCGAGCGACCGGCAACGCTTCGTCGGTGAGCGGCGGGGATACCAATCTCGCGAGCGGTAGCTGGTCCGCCGTGAGTGGCGGCGACGAGAACGTCGCTGGGGCGAATCATGCATCCGTGAGCGGCGGAACCCACGCCTCGGTGACCGGCGCCGGCTCGGCCATCAGCGGTGGCGATTTCGTCTCCGTCAGCGCTGCCAACGCCTGGAAAGCAGGGTCGGTCGGCGCGCCGCTGGGACCGCATCGATTCTTTTCGGAATAGCGGAACGGGTGTCGTCAGCCCGGTTGGCTTCCAACCGGCGCGTCATGTCGCCCCGGGTGCGGGCGTGCCGCCGCGGCAGCTGCCGTATCGGAATCGTCACTGGGTTCCGACGGGGTTCGGGTCGTCACCCCCGAGGTGCTGCCGTCGCCGCTCCCGCGGCCAGAGGTGAGGCGCGGCGATTCGCATCGTCCCGCTCGTGATGAACGTGATCTGGGCCGCGCTGCGGCGCTTCTGCCGGCGGCTCCTCGGCCCACAACCGCATAGTCTCCGCGGGGCGCCTCGTCCGGCGCCGGCTGCTATCGTCGTTCCGTGCGCTCGGTCGGAGTCGTGGTCGTCCTGCTCGCCGCGATCGTCGCCGCGTCTGGTGTGCAGGCGGCCGGTGGTCAATGGCTCGGCCGCGCACCACTCGCGACGGCCAGGCAGGAGGTGGGCGCGGCCCGGATCGGCGGTCGCGTCTACGTCGTCGGCGGGCTCGTGGGTCCGCCCCTCGCCGCGCTCGCGAGCGTCGAGGTCTATGACGTCGCGCTCGACGCGTGGTCGACCGTGGCGCCCTTGCCGGCGCCACGCGATCACATGGGGGTCGCGGCCACGGGCGGTCTCCTCTACGTGGTCGGCGGATTCGCCGGTGACTTCGCGGCGCGGAGCGAGAGCTTCGTCTACGATCCCGGCGCGGACGAATGGTCGGTGGGCGCGCCGCTTCCGGCGCCGCGGGGTGGACTCTGGATGGTCGCGCACGAGGGCCGTCTCTACGTGATCGGCGGGGTCGACGGTGCTGGTCGAGCGACGCGCTCGGTCTTCATCTACGATCCGACGACGGCGCGCTGGAGCACGGGCGCCGACATGCCGACGGCGCGCGAGCACCTGAACGCCGTCGCCGCCGGCGGATTCATCTACGCGATCGGCGGCCGGAGCGGGACCTCGACCGCCGCGAACGAGCGCTACCACCCTGCGACCGATTCGTGGACGGTGCGGGCGCCGCTGCCGACCGCCCGGAGCGCTGCCGCCGCGGCGGCGATCGGCGGGCGGATCTGGGTCGCCGGCGGTGAGGTGCCGCAGCTCTTCGCGGTGAACGAGGTCTACGACGTGGCGAGCGATCGCTGGTGCAGCGACACGCCCATGGCGATCCCGCGGCACGGCATCGCGGCGGTCGCGCTCGACGATCGGATCTTGGCGCCGGCGGGCGGGACCGTGCAGGGGTTGCAGCCGACCGCCGCCGTCGACGTGTTCGTACCGGGAGACGATCCGGTGTTCCCGGCGACGCCGACGTGTCCGGCCGCGCCGGGCGTCTGTCGCGAGGCTACCGCGGCGAGGAGCGCCGCCGTCGGTCTCTCGACGCGCCCACCCGACGGGCGGCGGAATCGTCTCGGGTGGTCCTGGACGCGGGGCGCGGCGACGACGCTCGGCGACTTCGGCGATCCGCTGGCCGGCGACGGGGTCGCGCTCTGTCTCTACGACGGCGGCGGCCTCCGCACCGCGCTTCGCATTCCCGGCGAGTCCCCGACGTGCAGCGGGACGCCGAAGCCGCGGTGGCGTGCGCTGCGGCGCGGGTTCACGTACGGCGACCGGACGCTCGCCGCCGACGGCGTGCAACGCGTCTCGCTCAGGAGCGGCGCCGACGGGAAGGTGCGGATCGCGGTGGTCGCCAAGGGACCGCGGCTCGCGCTGCCGTCGCTTGCGACGCTCACGTCTCCCGTGACCGCGCAGCTGCGGAGCGCGACCGGCGCCTGCTGGGGGGCCCGCTTCGGCTTCCCGCCGGCCAACCGTCGGACGGGGACGCGCTTCAGCGACCGTTCGGACTGAGAGCGACGGCAGGCCGTGGATGTCGGCTACGCGGGTCCGACGGGAAGGCTGGCGAGCGCAGTCCACGTCCTCGGCCCGACGATCCCGTCGGGCACCAATCCGCGGGCGCGCTGGAAATCACGAACGGCGGCTTCGGTCCCTCCGCCGAACAGACCGTCGGCGGTCGCTCCGACCTTCAGCTGAACCTCTTGGACGAGCGCGCCGGTCGCCCCCCGTCGAAGGGTGGGCTTGGCCGTCAGCGGATCGACGGCCGGTATGAGCACGGGCGGCGCTGCGGTCCCGCCGAGAATCGCCGCAACTGCGACGCGAAACGGGCCCATATCGAAGCTCGGATCGGGTTTCCGACGGGGCGCCCACTCCTTGTGGCCTATGCAGTCGGCCGCTGTTCGCCCGATGCGACGCAGGATTGCTGCGACGCCGCGTTGATAGGCGTCGATCTGCTCTGGTGGCCAGCGATCGTCACTTCCTCCGGAGTTCTCGGCTTCGATGCCGATGTAGTGGCCGTTGCCGTCGGTTTCGCCGTTCCAAGTGCCTTCGCCGGCATGATTACAGCGCCCGGCAGCGACGACGTAGTACGTCCCGTCCCGTCCGAGACCGAGCTGGGAGAGTGGACCAGGAACCCTGTCTCGCCCGTCGATCAGGGTCTGGAGCGTCGGCATGTTGCCGGGCCTCGCCGTTGCCGTGTGGTGGCACATGACACCGAAGATCGGCCCGATCTCGCGGCGTCCACGGCTTTCCCAGCCCTCGATCGGAGCGACTTTCAAACCGACATCTGCGAGGACCGTTCGGAGCCAGATCAACGAGTACGTCATGATGGCAGCACCCCTCCGGTGGCCGCGGGCAAGTCTCTATCCAGGGTTGGATTCGCGACCCCGCCGTCGCAGCCGTCGGCGTCGTCCGTGAACGGCTGAGCCGTGCCTGGCGCTGTGCTCGCCGTGGTGTACTGCGTGCCCTTGTCGCCGCCAGGCTCCGTACCACCGCTGCCGCCACCGCCGCCGCCGCCATTCGATTGCAGCGCGGCCGCGACCTGTTGCTGGAGAACCTCGTTGCCACGGGACGCGAAATAGAAGCTCGTGAGCGACGCCATCAGCGTACCGAGCAGCGTCAACAGCTGCTTGGCGAAATCGCCGGCGTCGTTCCCCTCGGGTCGCAGTACGTAGAAGGTGTAGCTCGCGGGCGAGCATTGCGGGTCATTCGGCGCGACGGCCTCGTCGTCCTCCGCGACGCCCGCCGGACTCGGCGTCGGCGCCGGGAGGCAGACCGGCACGATCGCGACGACCTTGTTGCCGAGATCGCGGGCCATTTTGTCCTTGGCATCGACGCTGATCCCGGAGATCTCCAATGGGTTCGCGAGCGATTGGTAGAGCATGATCGCAATGATCGCGAAGAGCACGATCAGCGAGAGCGCGATCACGGCGCGAATCGATCCGTCGGGGAGCCCGAGCGGTTGGTCGCGGTTCGCGAGCCCGAGGCCGGAGAAGAGCGACGCGATCAACGCCAGGGCGCCGAAGAGGATCATGATCCCGAAGATCGCGAGGATGGGCAGGCCCACCGTCGGCAAGCCGGCCAAATAGTCGGCGCCCATGTAGAGCGCGGTGCACGGGACGAGCACTAAGACGAGCCCGGCGCCGACGGCGCCGCTGAGAGGATTCGAGCTCAAAGACTGGTCGGACATGCGGCTCCTTCGCACCCGAGCGCCGGCGATGCATCCTGGCTTGCGCCGCTACAGTGGGGAGCGAGCGGGCGAAGGTCAACGTGCGGACGAGCGCGAGTGGCGAGAAAAGCGTCGCACTGTCTCGAACTGGTGCATGTATCTCGGGATACGCTCCCGCAGCACGGAGTGCTCAGCGCGTCGCGATCAGCCCGCAGCCCACACCGAGCAGAGCGCCCGCGACGATGTCCGACACATAGTGCACGCCGAGCGCGACGCGGCTGAGCGCGACGAGCACCGCCCACGCGGCGGTGATCGCGCCGAGCCACGGGGGCCCGAGCGCGAAGGCCAGCACGGCGATCAGGGCGCCGCGCGCGGCATGTCCGGAGGGAAACGCGTGTGGATCGGTGCGGCGATACCAGTCGCCCCACGTGCCCTCCGGACGCGCACGCCGGAACGTCGTCTTGCCGAGCTTCACGGCGAGGGCCGTTCCGAGGATCGCGAGCGCGACGAGCGCCGCACCAGGGTACGTGCTCGGGCCGCCGACGGCCGCCGCGATCGCGGTCGCGACGAACCAGAGCCATGCGTCTCCCGAGCGCGCGAGCGGAATCGCCGCGCGCCGGAGCCACAGCGAGCGACCGGCGAATGCCTGCACGCGCGCCGAGAGGCGCGCGTCGTGAGAGAGGAGCGTCGCGAGCACGTGGCGCTATTCGGGCGCGGTGGTCGCCGGGTCCGCGGCGATGCGATCGAGCGCCTCGACGCGGCGGCGCTCGGCCGACGTGAACGACTCCTCGAGCAAGCGTGCGACCGCGGCTGCTCGTGCCTCCGGTGCGAGCGATGGGTCGTGTCGGACGCGCTCGCGCGCGGCGCGAAACGCGTCGACGCGGCTCTGCCACGCGTTCCGCCGCTGATCGAGATCGGCCAAGCGCGCAGCGGCCTCCGGGCCCGCGAGGCGCGTGCGCATCGCCGCGACGTCGGCGTCGGCACCGCCCTGCGCTCGGATCTCCTCCTCGGCGCCGCGGAGCGCGTTCGCGAGCCGCGACGCTTTCCGCGTCGCGCGGACGTCGGCAGGAAGATCGGCCTCCGCGGCGGCGAAGATGTCCTCGACACGGGTGGCCCGTTCCTCCGGCGAAAGGCTCGGGTCGTTTGCGATACGGCGCGCGTCGAGCAAGCGCTGCGCGTCGGCCTCCTCGTCGGCGAAGAACGCCTCGGCGGCGTCGGGGCCGAGCACCTCGCGGCGGAGGGCCACGAGCGTCGCAAGCCGCGCGTCGAGGTCGTCGTCGCTCGGCACGTCGACGGTTGCGAGGTGGCGGACGCGCTCGCGATAGGTGAGGTAGCGCTCGAGAAGGAGGGTCGCCTCGCGGGCGGCCTCCGGCGGCAGGCGGCGCGCGATCTCGTGCTGGAGGCGGGCACGGAGCGCGTCTTCGGGGACCTCGCCGGTCGCCGTCAGGAAGTAGTCGAACATCCGGCGGGCATCGAGGGTCGGGACGAAGTGGCCGTCGTCGACCACGAGGCCGCCGTCGACGCGCGTGCCGCGGAGCGAGCGCGGGCGGCGGGCGAGGGCCTCGCGCGGCGCGCCGACGCCGGCCGCAGCCCCGCGATCGTTCCCCGCCGGCGCCGACCCGGCGGCGGCCCCGTCAGCGTGGTCTGCGACCGCGATCCGCGCGTCGGGCGTGCCGCGGCCGCGGACGAACAGGACCCCCGCCGCCACGAGGACGGCGAGGGTCGCGAGGACGACGCGGCGCATGCCGCGAAGAAACCCTAGAGCCCCGCCGTCTTCAAGCGATTGGCGTGGGCCCGGAAGAGCGACGGCGGGCTCGACTCGAAGATCGAGACCAGGCCGAGGATTTGATTCACCTCGTCGAGGTGGTTCTGGAAGTAGTTGTCCCGGATGACGCTCCCGAGGTGCGAGCTGCACTTGCCGACCAGGCCGTCGTTCGCCTCCGGATAGAAGAAGGACGAGAGCGCGAGGGCGGCGTCGGAGATGTCGAGCGCGTTGGTCAGGATGCCGGTGCCGCTCCACGAGTAGTACTTGATGCCGTTCACGGTCGCGGCACCCTGGCCGCAGGCCGTCGTCGGGACGCCTTGCGGATACTGCGCGTTGAAGGTCGCGAGGCCGGCCGCGGTGAGGGAGTTGAGCGCCGCGATCGCGTCTTGCGGGTTGCTGTGGCCGGTCAGGAGCCCGATCACCGTGCCGAGCGAGTTCGCGAAGTAGGCGACGACGTTCTGCGTGAACCCGCCGTTTGCGACGTTGGCCTTCAGCCAATCGGCCAGCGCCGCGCCCTTGTGCGGCGTCGCCACCGACGACACCGACGCGACCAGGTCCGGCCGCACCGCCGCGACGTAGCGCACGTCGAGCCCGCCGTGGCTGTGGCCGATGAGGTTCACCTTGGCCTTGCCCGTGAGCGCGGTGATCACCTCGATCTGGTCGATCAGCTGCTCGCCGCGCGCTTCGGTCGAGTTCAGCTGGCTCACCGTCGTGGTGAAGACGCGGGCGCCGCCGTCCTCGAGCGCGTCGACGATCCCGAACCAGTAGCTGTAGACGCCGAAGAGGTCGTCGAAGCCGGCGAGGCCGTGCTCGAGGACGATCGGATACTTCGTCTTCGTGTAGGTGCAATTGAAGATGCAGAAGGCGCTCGCTTGCGCGCTCGCGCCGAGCACCAACGCCATGGCCATGAGGCCGCCCACGACCGTCCGCACCGCTCGTCCCATCGTCGTTCCTCCTTGGGGTAGGGAGTCCGCGAAACCGCCCCGGCGCGTAGCACGCACGCGGACGCGGACACAAGAAAAAGTTGCGGCCCCCGGTGCGTCGCGGACGCGCGTGCGCACGCCGGCGACGTTGCATCCTGGAGCGGACTTCTGCATAGTGCCCCACGTTCTTAGAACGTGTTTCAATTTCCGCGACGCACGGAGGCCCCACCCTGAGATTCGGATTTCACATCTTCATGGTGGACCCGAGCGAGTTCCTCGACCTCGCCCGTACCGCGGACGAGTGCGGGTGGGACAGCATCCAGGTCGCCGACGCGCCGTTCTTCCCCGAGGTGACGTCGGAGCCGTACCCGTACACGCCCGACGGCAAGCGGTTCTGGCCGCTCGACACCCCGGTGCTCGACCCCTGGGTCGCCATCACCGCGATGGCGGTCGTCACCAAGCGCGTCCGGTTTCTGCCCTCCGTGCTGCGGCTCGCCATCCGCCAGCCGCTGCTCGAAGCGAAAGCGCTCTGCTCGGTCGCGGCGGTCTCGAACGATCGCGTGGCGCTCGGCGTCGGCCTCGCGTGGATGCCCGAGGAGTTCACGTGGCTCGGGATGGACAAGAAGACGCGGGGCGCGCGCCAGAACGAGGCCATCCAGATCATCCGGCTCGTCCTCGGCGGCGGCTACGTCGAGTTCCACGGGAAGTACTACGACTTCGACCGCCTCATCATGGCGCCGGTGCCGAAGAAGCAGATCCCGATCTACGTCGGGGGCTCGTCGAAGCCGGCGATCGTGCGCGCGGCCCGCTACGGTGACGGCTGGATCGGCATCGTGCACGGCACCGACGAGGTGAAGGAAATCGTCGCGGAGCTCACGATGCTCCGGCGCGAGTACGGCCGCGACACGGAGCGCTTCGACGTCATGCTGCACAGCCCCGACGCCGCGACCGTCGACGACGTCCGCCGGCTCGAGGACGCGGGCGTGACCGATCTCCAGATTGCCCCGTGGAACCTTCCGGGCATCCAGGCCGAGCTCGGCGTCTCGGCCATGCGCATGCAGCCGCCGCTCGCGATCAAGCAGCAATCGCTCGAGCGCTACGCCGAGGACGTCATCGCGCGCGTGAACAGGTAGACACGACAGGTAGAGGGCGAGCATGGGCAATCGCGACCAGATGGTGAAGCCGGATTTCCTGACCGACGACGAGTGGGCCTACCTGAAGGAGCAGACGTCGTCCGTGGGGCGGATCCGGAGCGACGGCAAGGCGGACGTCGAAGCGTACCTCGCGAAGCCCGACGGGCGCGCCGAAGGGAAGGGGCCATCGGGCCTCCCGACCCTGCTCCTCACGACGGTCGGGAAAAAGTCGGGGCAGCCCCGCACGGTCGCGCTCGTCTTCCTGAAGGACGGCGAGCGCCTGGTGATCGTCGCGTCGCTCGCGGGCTACGACCACAACCCGGCGTGGTACGCCAACCTGCACGCGCAGCCGCGGTGCCAGGTCCAGCTCGACCGGACGAAGCTGCACGCGACCGCGCGCGACGCGACCGAGGCGGAGCGGAAGGAGCTCTGGCCGCGACTGATCGCGATCCTGCCGCTCTGGGATCTCTTCCAGAAACAGACGACGCGCGCCTTCCCGATCGTGATCCTCTCGCCGACGGGCCCGGCCTGATCCATGAGCCAGTTCGAGCATCTCTTCCAGCCGATCCAGGTCGGCCCGATGCGGGTCGCGAACCGCATCTGCGAAACGACCAACACGATCAACTCGTCGATGGTCCCCGGCGGGATCGACGACCACTTCATCGCGCACCACCTCGCCAAGGCGAAGGGCGGCGCGGCCTGGATCGGCAGCGAGACGTGGCTGCTGGACTCGCCGTTCCCGCCCGAGACGCCGGACGAGGTCGGCCTCTCCGTCGGCTTCGCGTCGCGCTTCCCAATCTGGCAGAACCCGCCCTTCGCCGAGGGCATGGCCAAGTTCTACGGCGAGCTGCACAAGGTGGGCGCCGTCGCGATCGCGCAGCTGACGCATCTGTCGGCGGTGTGGGCGCCGTCGGCGGTGCCGGTGGTCGGGGCGCAGGACTATGTCCCGCACGTGATGGGCGAGGACGAGATCGAGTTCCACTTCGAGAGCTACGCGCAGGCCGCGGAGGCGGCGAAGCGCTTCGGCGCCGACGCCATCGAGATGCACTGCGCGCACGAGACGCTCGGCTACACGTTCCTCTCGCCGGTCACCAACCGCCGGACGGATCGATGGGGCGGCGGCCCCCAAGAGCGCATCCGTTTCGTCGTCGAGACGATGCGCCGGATCCGTGCGCGCGTCGGTGACGGGCTCGCGCTCGGCATCCGGATGAGCGGCAAGGAGTTCCGCCAGGGCGGCTACGACAACCTCGAGATGCGCGAGATGCTCTACTACATCGGCGAGGCCGGCATCATCGACTTCGTCGACATCGACGTCGGCCACTGCTGGGGCGCCCCGTCGTACGTGCCGAACTCGTATTACGGGCACGGCCAGTTCCGCGAGTACGGGAAGGCGGCGAAGGTCGACCTCGAGAGCCAGGAGAAGCGCATCGCCGTGCTCTTCAGCGGCCGCATCAACGACCCGGTGGTCGCCGAGGAGCTCGTCCGCGACGGCTTCTGCGATCTCGTCGGCATGGTGCGCGCGGGCATCGCCGACCCCGAGTTCGCCAACAAGGCGCGCGAGGGGCGCCTGAGCGAGATCCGCCGCTGCATCAGCTGCACGCGCTGCATCGACGAGGCGTCGGAGCCGCGGACGTTCCCCTACTCGCCGACGTGCTCGATCAATCCGGTCATCGGGAACGAGCTCAAGTGGGAGCAAACCTACAAGCCGACCGACGATCCGAAGCGCGTCGTCGTCGTGGGCGGCGGGCTCGCGGGCACCGAGGCCGCGCGGGTCGCGGCGATGCGCGGCCACCAGGTGACGCTGCTCGAGCGCGGCAAGCGCCTCGGCGGCCAGCTGCTGCTCGCCATGGCGACGCCCGGCCGCGACGACTTCGAGGACCAGGTCTACTTCGAAGAGAACGAGATGGAGCGGCTCGGGGTGGACGTGCGTCTCGAGTCCGGCGCCGACGCCGCGGCGATCAAGGCGCTGAAGCCCGACACGGTCGTGGTCGCGACCGGGTCGGTGCCGCGCGTGCCGACCATCCCCGGCGTCGACCTGCCGCACGTCGTGCAAGCCTGGGACGTGCTGAGCGGGAAGGCCAAGGTCGGCGAACGCGTCGCGATCGTGTCGCAGGAGGACTACTACGAGACCCCGTGCGTCGCGGAGTACCTCACCGAGCGCGGCAAGCACGTCGAGATCTTCCACAAATCGGTGCACCTCGGGTTCGAGATCGCGCGCTACTCGGTCGGCATGGTGATCCGGCGGATGGAGGAGTGCGGGGTCGCGGTCCATCCGAACCTGATCCTGAAGGCGGTGACTCCGGACGTGCTCGAGCTGCAGTCGGCTTACGGCGAGACGACCTACCGGAAGGGAGGCTTCGACACCGTGGTGCTGGTCTACGGATCGGTGCCGCGTCCCGATTTGTATGAAGAGCTGAAGGCCGACGGCTCGATCCCGCAGCTCTTCATCGCCGGGTCCGCGTGGCTGCCGCGCTTCATGGCCGAAGCTGCCCGGCACGGCGCGAGCATCGGCCTGGTCATCTAGGAGGCTCGCATGCCGTACGCCGTCGTGGTCGAGAAGACCGTGCCCATCTCGCGCCAGCGCTTCTTCGCGGAGCTCATGGACTTCGGCGGGGTCGCGAAGCTCTCGCCCGAGGCGGTCGATGGGGTGGAGTGCGAAGGCGAGGGGCTCGGCGCCGTCCGTACCGTCCGCATCAAGGGACTCCCGACCCCGGTGGTCGAGCGGCTCGATGTCGCCTACGACGAGCGCGTCTTCGCGTACTCGATCATCAACGAGACGGCGCTCCCGCTCGAGCGCTACATCGCGGTCGTCGAGCTCGCCGACGCGGCCGGTGGCGGGTGTCACGTGCGCTGGGGCAGCAACTGGGTGGCGAAGGACCGTCCCGCGGCCGACGTGCGCACCATGCTCATCGGCCTCTACACGACGCTCATCGATGGTATCGCTCGGATCGGCGCCGCAAGCGGCGCCTCGCGAGTCACCGGATGAACCGCGCGCTCGACGGCATCCGGGTCGTCGATCTCACCGTCGAGTTCTGGGGGTCGATCGGGGCGGCGCTGCTCGGCGACTTCGGTGCCGAGGTCATCCGCATCGACGATCTCGGTGCGGCGGTGACGGTCGGCGCCGAGGACGACGTCGCGGCGGGCGCGTGGAACGCGCGCGCCGAGCTCGCCCAGCGGAACAAGCAGAGCCTCGCGGTTGATCTCGCGGGCGAACGCGGCCGCGGGCTCGTCCGCGACCTGGTCGCGAAGGCGGACGTGGTGATCACCGACCGGGCGCGGCGCGCGCTCGCGGGGCTCGGCCTCGACTACGCGACCCTCGCGGGCGTGAAGACCGATCTCATCTATGCGCGCGCCTCCGGCTTCGGTCCGCAGGGCCCCGACGCCGACCTTCCGGCGATCGACGAGCTCGCCGCGGCCCGCACGGGCATGATGCCGATCCTGCCGCAACCCGGGCAGCCGCCGGTCTTCCCCGGGCATGGCCAGATGTACACGGCCGTGATGCTCGCGTTCGGGATCCTCACGGCGCTCCATCACCGCGCGAAGACCGGTGAGGGCCAGGAGGTCGACACGTCGCTCCTTGCCGGCAACATGTACGGCGCGAGCCTCGACCTGCAGGCGTACCTTGCGATCGGCGGCGAGCGCATGCTGCAGCCGATCTCGCGCCTCGACGCCGGCAATCCGATGAGCGGCACCGTCTACATGAGTGCGGACGGCCCGTGGGTGACGCTCACGATGCCCGACACCGACCGCTGGTGGCCGATCTTCGCCCCCCTCGTCGACTTGCGGGTCGACGATCCGCGCTTCGACACCCACGACAAGCGCTGCGGTGCCAATCGGCTGGAGATGATGCAGGTGCTCGAGGCCGCGTTTCAGACGAAGCCTGCGGCGCACTGGCGCGGGATGTTCCAGGAGCACCAGCTCTCGGCGGACATCATCGAAAGCTACGAGTTCCCGGCGGTATGAACTTCTTGAACTTTGGGAAATTAATTGTCAATGCGTAATCTTCGATGGTTTGTTGTGCAATACCAAATAACTCATCAATAC
>JANNPN010000205.1:0-1602 GCA_031400185.1 Polyangiaceae bacterium | reverse complement strand
AGGAGGCCGCTCCTCCGCCGGGGTGTTTCTTCTGCGCCGCTGCCGGCGCCGCCGACTTGGCGCCGCACCTGGCGATCGCCCGTGACGCGCACGCCGTCACGATGCTCAACAAGTTCCCCTACGGACACGGACACCTCCTCGTGGCGCCGATCCGCCACGTGGCACTGCCGGACGATCTCACCGACGCGGAGTACGACGGGTTGATGCACGCGGTCCGCCGCGCCGCCCGCGCGCTCCGCGCGGCCTTCACACCCGAAGGCATGAATCTCGGCATGAACCTCGGCCGCGCTGCCGGCGCCGGAGTCGCCGATCATTGCCACTGGCATCTGCTGCCGCGCTGGAACGGCGACACCAACTTCATGCCCGTGATCGGCGACGTGAAGGTGATGTCCGAGCACCTGCAGGCGACGCGCGAACGCGTCCGCGCCCATTACGCGTGAGCGACGCCGAGGCAACGCTCACCGCCGTGCTCGACGCTCGGCAGCCGGGGGCCGCCGCGACGCTCGCCCGCGACGCGACCGTCCGCCTCGATGACACCTTCGATCGCGTCGCGTTCGAGATGGCGTTCGCGGTGACCGGCCGGCGTCTCGGGACAAGCGCGCTCGAGGGCGACGCACGGATCGCCGACGCGACCGGCCGTACGTGGTCGATCGCCGGTTGGGGCCTCGACGAGGCGGGCCGCGTGCTCCTCCTGATCGCGGGAAGCGCGAAGGTCGCCGCCGGCGGTCACATGGATTGGATCGACGGCCTCTACCGCGCCGGCGCCATGCGGGAACGCCAGGCGGTCCTGCGCGCTTTGCCGCTTCTCGCCGAGCCGCCGCGGTTCCTCGCCGTCGCGCTCGACGCCTGTCGCACCTCGACGCAGCCGGTCTTCGAGGCGATCGCGTGCGAGAACCCGTACCCGGCGGCATGCTTCTCCGAAGCGAGCTTCAATCAGATGGTCCTGAAAGCCATCTTCACCGACGTCGCCGTGGCGCGTATCCTCGGTCTGGCCGAACGCCGCACGGGCGAGCTGGCCCGCATGGCGTCAGACTACGCGGACGAGCGCCGCGCCGCCGGACGCGCAGTGCCGTCCGACCTGGACTACTTGATCAAGCGATGAAGCTCTTCGACCCACACATCCACATGACCTCGCGCACCACCGCCGACTACGAGGCGATGGCGGCGGCCGGTATCACGGCAATCGTCGAGCCGGCGTTCTGGCTCGGCCAGCCGCGGACGCACGTCGGAACGTTCGAGGACTACTTCGCCGGGTTGCTCGGCTGGGAACCGTTCCGCGCAAGCCAGTTCGGGATCAAACATTTCTGCACGCTGGCGTTGAACCCGAAGGAGGCGAACGACGAGCGGATCGCCGACGGCGTGCTGGCACTCCTCCCACGCTACCTCGCGAAGGACGGCGTCGTCGCCGTCGGCGAGATCGGCTACGACGAGCAGACCCCGGCGGAGGACCGCCGGTTCGCCGAGCAGCTCGAGCTCGCGCGCCGCTTCGACCTCCCGGCGCTCGTCCACACCCCGCACCGCGACAAGAAGCGCGGTACCGAGCGCAGCCTGGCGCTGGTCCGCGAGGCGAAGTTCCCGGAGGAGCGCGTCCTCATCGACCAC
>JANNPN010000188.1:0-10124 GCA_031400185.1 Polyangiaceae bacterium | reverse complement strand
ACTGGACGAGCTCTGGGGAGGACCAAGCGAACCGGCGACCCTTCGCTGCTAGACGGTCTCGGGACCTCAGGCTGGTCGGTCTACCGGCTCGCTTCCTCTGTCGCGTACTTCATCGGCGACATACAAGGTTGCTGAAAAAGGCCGATCTGCGTCGTTGCTCAGTCGACTCACTTGTGCGGCATAGCTCCGCTATGCCTCCGCGTTCGCTCCTTCGCGCCTAGCATCTCGGCCTTTTTGAGCAACCTGCTTGCTGCTGGTCGCGCATGGTGAGCCCGCTCGCTGCGCTCGCGCGCTTCATCGCAAACAGGACACCGCGCAAAAGAGAGATTGATGGGCGTGAGCGCAGCGAACGTCCAACCGCGCGCACGAGGCAGCCCAAGCAGGTTGCTCAAAAAGGGGCAGATGCTAGGCGCGAGGAAGAGAGCAAGGAGCGCAGCCGTAGGCTGCGTTCAATAGACGCTACGCCGCACAAGCGACGACCGAGCAACGACGCAGATGGCCCTTTTTCAGCAACCTGCTAGCCCGCGCGACTTGCCGACCCCGGGGGTCCGGGCTAGCTAGTCCGATCCGCCATGGCACTTTCGATCGGCATCGTCGGTCTCCCGAACGTCGGCAAATCCACGCTCTTCAACGCCCTCACCAAGGCGCAGAACGCGGAGGCCGCGAACTATCCCTTCTGCACGATCGAGCCGAACAAGGCCGTGGTCCCGGTGCCGGACGAGCGGTTGGCGAAGCTCGCCGCGCTCGTCGACCCCGAGCGCATCGTCGCCGCGACCGTCGAGTTCGTCGACATCGCCGGGCTCGTGAAGGGCGCGTCGACCGGCGAAGGGCTCGGCAACCAGTTCCTCGCCCACATCCGCGAGACCGCCGCGATCGTCCACGTCGTGCGCTGCTTCGACGACGCCGACGTCGTCCACGTCGACGGCTCGGTGAACCCGGTGCGCGACGTCGAGGTCATCGAGACCGAGCTCGTGCTCGCCGACCTCCAGATGGTCGAGAGCCGTCTCGACAAGCTCGGGAAGAAGGCGAAGGGCGACAAGGACGCGATCGCCCAGCTCGAGTGCGCGAAGCACCTCGTCGAGCATCTCCAGAAGGGCCTACCGGCGGTCGCGTTCCCCGAGCGCGAGAGCGCGGCCGGCGCGGTGCTCTTCCAGGAGCTCGGCCTCATCACCTCGAAGCCCGTCATCTACTGCGCCAACGTCGACGAGGGCGCGCTCGCCGCGGACAACGCCCACGTGCAGGCCCTCCGCGCCTGGGCCGAGCCGCGCAAGGCCCACGTCATCAAGATCTCCGCCAAGGTCGAGGCCGAGCTCGTCGGGCTCGACGACGCCGAGCGCGCCGAGTTCCTCCAGAGCTACGGCATCGCCGAGAGTGGCATCGAGCAGGTGATCCGCGAGGGCTACGCGGTGCTGGGCCTCGTCAGCTACTTCACGGCCGGCCCCAAGGAAGTGCGCGCCTGGACGATCGAGCGCGGCTGGAAAGCGCCGAAAGCCGCATCGGTCATCCACACCGACTTCGAGCGCGGCTTCATCCGCGCCGAGGTGATGGCGTACGCCGACTTCGTCGCGCACAAGGGCGAAGCGGGCTGCCGAGCGGCCGGCGTGTTTCGCGTCGAAGGCAAGGAGTACGAGGTCGCCGACGGCGACGTGCTGCATTTTCGCTTCAACGTGTGACCAGGCACCGGGTGGGAGTGGGCCGAACGCGCCGGCTACCGCAGTTGCCGTGCGACTGAGCGCCCGGCCCGCCCGACACGGGCGGCGTAGAAACGCGACCGCCGCGGCGCTTTCCTGCCGCGGCGGTCGTTGCTTTCAGCCGCCGGCGTCGCTCACTGCCGACGGACGCGGATCACCCGGTTCGTGCTCGTCACGACGACCGCCGTCGTGTCGTTCAGCACGACCACGTCGCGCGGCAACAGCGACGCCGCGCTCAGGTTCGGCAGCGCCGTCTGTAGATTGTGGCTCGTGAGCACCCGCGACGGGTTCAGGTAGTACACCTCGCTGGTGTCGGCCGACGAGATCCAGAGCCCGCCGGTCGAGTCGGCGCCGATGCTCGCGTAGGTGAGGCCGGTCGCCTCGAAGTAGGTCTCGCACTGCGGGTTGGCGAGTGAGATCGGGAAGTTGCAGCGGATCACCTGCGGGAAGAATTTGGTGCCGAGCAGGTTCGCGTGGCCGCCGAGACACCACACGTTCGTCCCGCCGCCGTCGGCGCGATCCGACGTGAGCTGCGAGTAGCAGTAGTTGAGGCCGGGCGTGTTGCCGCCGCTCGGGCTCTCGCCGCCGAGGTCGTAGCGGCGAAGACGCTGTTGGAGCGCGTCGGAGACGGCGATGAACCCGTTGTTGCGATCGAAATCGGTCGCGAGGAACCAGAACGCGTCGATGCGGTGGACGAGCGGCCACGAGGCGAACGCGCCGTTCGGGTCGAGGACGCCGTTCCGCGTGACGCGCGCGACGCGGCCGTCGGCGGTGCGGACGAGACCGATCGGGATGCCGGGCGCGCTCGTGCCCTCGAGCTGGGTCGCGGCACCGAAGCGGAAGCGCGTGAAGCCCGCGCCCTCGAAGGTGCGCGAGGCCCGGAGGCTGCCGTCGTCGTCGAGGAGCGGGGTCGAGAGACAGCAGCTGCTCGCGCCGACCGCCGGTTGCGAGACCTGCGAGGCGAGCAGGCCGGCGCCGGCGCCGGCCGCGGGCAGCGTGACCTTCACGCCGACGTCTGCGCCGTTCTGACTGCCGACGTAGGCGAGCGTCGCGTCCTTGCCGACGAAGCGGAAGCCCGTGAAGCTCGCGGTCGACGGCGGCACGGGGAGCGGCCCCAGGTCCTCGACGCATGCGCCGGTCGCCGGACACGTCGACGCACAGAGCACGCAGCGCGCCGCCAACGGTTGGATCTTCACGCCGGCGGCGGCGGTCGAGAGCGCGGTCACCTGCAGCGATACCGCCGTGACGTCGCTCGTGGTCGTCGTCTGAAGCGACCACGCGTCGCCGTCGCGAATCCAGACGCGGACCGCGTCCGCCCCGGCGTTCAGCGCCGCCAGTGCGTCCGAGCGCACCGGCAGCGTGACCTCGACGGCCTCGGCGAGCGGCGGGTCGGCGGGCCCGAAGGTGAACTGCGCGCCGACGCGCTCCGCGAAGTCGGGGAGCGGCGCAGTCTCCGTACCGGCGGCCACCGTCACGACCGTATCCGCAGGCAGCGCGCCCGCGGGAAAGTCGACACGGACGCCCTCGAACGGGCTTCCCGCAGGTCCGATCAGCACGCCGCCGTCTGCGGGGACGACCGCGCTCAGCACGCCGTCGTCGACCGTCGCGGCGAGCTCGCCGCCGCTCGAGAAGGTGTAGTCCTTGCCGCCGTCGCCGGAGCACGCGGCGAGGAGGATGAGGAAAGTGAGAAGGATGCGGGATCGGGATGTCGTCACGGGTGAGCCCCCTTTCAGGCTGTCGAGGGCACCCGTAGCCGCGACCGGGCCGGGCAGTCACAAGCGATCGGTAAGGTTTCGGTAAAACCGCGATCGCAGACGCGAAAACGGCCGACGGCGCTCGCGCCGCCGGCCGTCTCGCAGGCGGTTCAGTATGGCGACTGGCCGATGAGATTCCCGGGCGGCTCGTAGTTGCAGACGACGAACGTCCAGTCCGGGAACATCGGACCGAACGGTGAGTTGGTCGAGCAGGTCTGGATGCCGCAGCCCACGTGCGTCGTCGATCGCCAGACGATCTGCGTGTAGTGGCCGCAGGCGTTCGCGCAGAGGCCGCCGCCGGGACACTCGCTCTGGTTGCTGCACGCGGTGCCGGCGTTCGTGCCGCCCTGGCAGCGCTGCGAGCACGTGTTCGAGCCGTAGTCGTAGCTGTCCGCCTCGTTGCCCCAGCGCGTCGACGAGAACGTGATCGGATCGCTGGCGCATACGCCGCCGGTGCCGGAGCACGCGAAGATGTTCTCGCCGAGCCCGAGCACGCCGAGGTTCGGGTTGTGGCCGTAGTCGCAGCCATCCGCCCAGCTCTGCGCGGTCGTCGCGACTGTCGCTTTCCAGCAGTGTGACGCACCGTCGTTCTTGCCTTGCGGTTCCGGGAGGGGGCTCCGGTCGGCGCGGTGCAAGGCGTCCTGTTCTGACGATCAACCGCGGTCGGCGCCGCGACGCGTACCAATCGCGGCGCCGCCGCGCGTGTTCTCGGCGCGCGCCATCATCCGAATCGACCCGTCGTCGGGGCCGATCACGTCGTAGATCGTGCGGGCGCCGTCGCGGACGGGAGCGCAGCACTCCTTCCGACGCGTGAACGACGCGTAGCCGACGTCGAGGTCGCCGTCGACGACGCAGAGGGGCCAGAGGAGACAGATCGCGGGCTTCAGCTTGAACGGCGTCCCGAGCTCCTTCTCGCCCGCGACGTGGAGCGAGCAGAGCCGGTCGTCGCGGAGGAACACGCACGCGCCGTCGAGCACGCGCGTCGCGACCGCCTTGCCGCAGAGATAGTCGGGATCCTTCTTGACGCGCGCCTCGAACCAGCGGTCCGGCTTGGTGCGCGCGCGCGACGTCATATAGGGCGCGATCAAGTCCTTGTGCTGCATGATGCGCTCGTACTCCTCGAGCGACGCGACGCTGCCCTTGAGACAGCAGCTGCCGTCGCACTTTCGGACCGACGCGCCCGCGCGGTACACCTTCCAATTCATCCGGGCATGCAACCGCTTCACGTGCATGCCGAGATGGTCACGAATCGTCGTGAAGAGCCTCCGCCTCGCCGCCGCCGTCATCCGCACGTGCGACGGGGTATCGTGCGCACGCGGGCGCCGTCAAGAAGCCGGCACGCACACGAGCTTCAGCTTGTCGTTGTCGCGGCCGCCTTCGTACGTCGTCGCCGACGTCTTGAGCGCGAGCTTCCCACTCTTGAGCGCACCGGGCACGCCGCGCAGCGGAACACGCACCGCGAGCCGCGCGCTGCAGACGTCGCGCTGATCGGGACCGACGAGCGCGCCCGGCACCGGGGCGAGTGCGGCCCGTACCGCGGCGAGCTCGGGGTGGCGCGCGGCCTTCTTGTCCGACGGCTGCACGAGCGTCCACGTGCCGAGACGCGTCGGCGGCGTGCAGCGCTCGAGCGACGTCACGCTCGCGCAGGCGCGGATCTCGAAGGTGCACCCGCCGACGACGCCGCCGTCGAAGTCGCAGCGCGGATCGTCGTCGGTGCAGACCTGGGTCGCGTTGAACGCGCCGCGCTTGTCGAGGAGCGGGTCGTTCGCGGGGTTGTCGACGGTGAAGCCGGTGATGCAGTCGGTGCCGGCACCACCGCCGCCCGGGATGGCCTCGAGGGTACAGGTCGACGCGCACCCGTCGCCGGCGATCGCGTTGGCGTCGTCGCATTGCTCGTCGCCGCACCCGGCGACGACGGCCCCGTCCCCGCACACGAGCCCGACCTCGAGCCGGCACTCGGGCGTGCAGCCGTCGCAGCGGTCGGAGTTCTGGTCGTCGCATTCCTCGCCGTGCCCGAGGTCGGCGAGACCGTCGCCGCACCGGGGCAGCGAGCAGTCGGTCCGGCAGGCGTCGGGCGTCGTGTCGCTGTTGCCAGCGCCATCGTCGCACTCCTCGCACCCCGCGACCGTGACGCCGTCGCCGCACACGGCGACGCTCGCCGTGCAGAGCCGGACGATGCTGCCGAGCACGTCGCCGTCGCTCACCCACGCGTTCACGAACGTGTCGTTCGCGAGGACCGCCGTCCGCACCTGGTCGACCGGCGGCGCGGCGATCAGGAACGGACGCGAGAGCGCCGTGCCGTCGGCGGCGACGCCGCGCCCGCGATTCGCGAGGTAGCCCGGGGTCGGGCCGACGAACTGGTACTCGCTCCACGCCACGAGCGCGTTGCCGACGGAGTCGAACGCGACGTCGCTCAAGCCGACCATCCCGCTCGGCAGCAGCGCCGCGTGCGTCGAGCCGAGGGGCGCGCCGTCGTCGCCGACGCGGAACGCGACGACCTCGGTCGAGCCGTCGACGCCCGCGCCGAAACGGAACGCGGAAACCATGAAGCCGCCGAGCGGGCTCGCCGCCACCGCGGTGCCGAATGCGCCGGTGGCGACCGTGATGACGCCGGTCTCCGGTACGCCGTTCGCGTCGTACACGCGCGCGCTGGTGACGATGCTGCCCATGGTATGCGCCCACGCGACCACGAACCCGCCGCCGGGTCGCGCCGCGACGGAGATCGTCGGCTGCCCCGCGACGGCGGGGCCGGGGCTCACGAGGATGCTCGGACCGCGCGGCGTACCCGCGAGGTCGTAGAGTCGCGCGTAGAAGAGCCCTGCTTCGACCCACGCGAAGACGGTGCCGCCCGGAAGCGACGCGACCGAAGACGCCTGGACGCCACCGGCCCCCGCGTCGCTCACCACGAAGGGTCCGGCTTGCTCGACGCCGAGCACGTCGAGGAACCGCCCGCGGATGCCGCCGATCGCGAGACCGAGGTCGTCGCTCACGAGCGCGTAGCCGCCGCTCGCGTCGGCGCTGAGGCCGCGGGCGTATCCCAACTGCCCGACCGGCGTCCGCGGCGGTCCGAGGACCAAGCCCCCGGCCGACATGCGGCGCACCGCCACGAACGGGTCCGTGCCGTTGTTCGTCCACGCGAAGAGGATCGAGCCGTCGGCGCCGACGGCGACCTCGGTATTGAGCGCGCGGCCCGCCAAAGGCGACGGCCCGACCGGAAACGACGGGACGACGATGATCTGGGCGTCGACCGCCGCCGCGACGGCGAGCGTGGCCGCCAAGGCGGCGTTGCACACGGAACGACGGAGGGTTCGTCCGGACATGGGTCCTCCCGGTCGGGGACAGGCGACGGGTCGGGTCGACACGCTTTCGGGAACGACGCGCTTTGGAAAAACGACGGGCTTTGGAGAAACGACGCGCTTGGGAAACGACGCGCTTTTGGAAACGACGCGCTTTTGGAACGACGCGCTTGTAGATCGGGGCACGCGTGCCGGGCAAGGGAAATCTTCACGACACGGAGCGGCTAAGTACCCGCCGCGACTCGTTGTGAACGATGTTCGAGGCGCGGCTGAACGCCTCCTCGGCATGACCATCCACTCCTTGCTCGTCTTGGCACTCGCCCTCCTCGGCTCCCTGCCCGTGCCCGCCGCCCACGCGGACCCGAACCTCGCCCCGCCGACGATCGTCAAGGAGGGGGACGGGACCTTCCGCATCGACTTCACCACGCCGAACGTGCTCGACCTGTCGAGCGACTGGGTCCATCACGATGACAAGGGCCGCCTCGCCGGCAATCTGCTGGACACCGATGGGGCGGAGTTCCAGGTCGTCCACGCGATCACCGGCTCCTGCAAGTACAGCCGCGGCGTCACGACGGTGAAGCAACGGATCGTCAGCGAGGGCGTCGTCGGTGGCGGCGACGTGTTCCGGTCGGTGTCGAACTTCGAGGGGACGATCGTCGGCTACGGCAGCGCCGCGCAGCTCGTCGGCCACACGTCGATCAAGTCCTGCCTCCGGCAAACGGTGCCCTTCGGCAAGAAGAAGTTCACCGTGTGTAACATCACCGCCGAGGACCCGGTCGTGAGCAAGCACGACGGGCGCTGGTCGATCCGTCTCGTCTTCGACAACGACGGCAAGCACCTGATCGGCGGCGCCGAGGTCTACACGGGCCAAAGCAACCCCAAGAAAGCGAAGAGCTACTCGACGTCGGTCTCCGGCAAGCTCGATCCGGACGGCGAGGCCAACTTCAAGCTCGTTCCGCTCGACAAGCACAACGGCATCGGCGGCACCATCAAGCTCCGCGCGCTGGTGATCCCGCGGAGCGGCGACAACTCGCCGGAGCTCGTCGAGATCCTCGAGGTCGGCGGCAAGGTCCTCGGCCAGAGCTTCGCCGAGGTCTATTGAGGACGTCGCAACTGCCACTCGCAGCGTCGCGCCGAAGCGTCGCCGAGCGCATGCTCCGGCGGTCGACACGGAGCGATGCGTTCTCGAGGGGCGACGACCCATGCTACGACCAGCGTCAATGGCGCGCGCGGCTCAGAGCAGCGAGGCGATGACCGTTCCGAGCCGCCGGCGCTTCACGATCGACGAGTATCATCGGATGGGCGAGGTCGGGATCTTCCACGAGGACGACCGCGTCGAGCTCCTCGACGGGGACATCGTCGAGATGAGCCCGATCGGAACCGCCATACCGGCGGCGTCAACCGCCGAATGCATTCTTCTCGCGGAAGCTCGGGCGCCGCGTGTGGTGTGCCTTGACAGAATTTCTTACTTTCTTACACTAAGAGGCATGGCATCAACCGCAACCAAGGTCGGCCCGAAGTACCAAGTGACGATCCCGAAGAGCGTGCGGGAAGCCGCCGGGCTCCACATCGGGGATTTCATCGAAGCCACGTCCGTCAAGGGCGGCGTGTTGCTGCGGCCGAAGATCCTCGTGGATCGCGCCTTGGAAACAGAGCTTGAAGCGGCGATGGCGGATGTGAAGGCGGGGCGGGTGGGTAAACCCTTCAAGTCGGCCCGTGCCCTCGTCCGCGATGCGGTGAAGCGCGGCCGTGCAGGCACGAAGCACCGATAGGTTCGCCCGGCAGCTCGCGGCCGCCTCCCCTCGCGTCCAGAAGGACTTCGAGAAACAGCTCGGCTACCTACTGCTCAACTCCCGGCATCGATCGCTCGACGCCAAGAAGTACGACGAGGCGCGCGGCATCTTCCAGGCGCGGGTCAATCGTTCGTGGCGCTTCTACTACGTGATCGACGGCGACACGTACGTGCTGCTCTCGATCATCCCCCACCCGAAATGACCACCGTCTCGCCGATTACGTACCGTACGGAAGCGCGGCCCTATCCCGGTCAATGGTCCGAGTCCACGCACACACCTCGGTCTCCTCCGATCGCGCCGCGCGGCCTCGTCGACTGGTTTCGTGCGCGGACCTCGAGATCGAGCGCGTCCGACTGGTCGGGTCCCGGCATGCAGCAGCCGCCGGAACCTCCACGACCATCACGTCCGCTTCCGGTCGCGCGGCGGCGACAATCGGCGCACCAACCGGACGACGGTGTGTGCGGCGCACCATCTGCACGGGATCCATGCGGGGACGATTCGAGTGAGCGGTGCAGCGCCCGACCTGCGATGGGAGCTGCCCCTCTTCACGTGCATCGGCGACCGCTACGTGTAAAACCCCGTCCATGGACTACGAACAGATCCGCTACGAGGTCGACGGCCCGATCCTCACCCTGACGCTGAACCGCCCCGACAAGCTGAACGCGTTCACGGTGCGGATGATGCACGAGCTGATCGACGCGTTCGACCGCGCCGATGCCGACGACGCCGTCCGCGCGATCGTCGTGACCGGCGCCGGGCGCGGGTTCTGCGCCGGCGCCGACCTCTCCGGCGGGAGCGGCGCCTTCGACCACACGACCGGCTCGAAGCCGCTCACGATCGACACGCACCGCGACGGCGGCGGGCTCCTCACGCTCCGCATCTTCGAGTCGAAGAAGCTGGTGATCGCGGCGATCAACGGCCCGGCGGTGGGCGTCGGGATCACGATGACGCTCCCGATGGACGTCCGGATCGCCGCCGAGGGCTCGCGTATGGGCTTCGTGTTCGCCAAGCGCGGCATCGTACCCGAGGCGTGCAGCAGCTGGTTCCTGCCGCGCCTCGTCGGCATCAGCCGCGCGGCGGAGTGGGTCTACACGGGCCGCGTGTTCGCGGCCGAGGAAGGGCTCGCCGCGGGTCTCGTCAGTCGGGTCGTGCCGCAAGCGGCACTCTTGGATACCGCGAAAGGTCTGGCGCGCGAGATGGCCGAGGGCACGTCGGCGATGTCGGTGGCGCTCGCGCGTCAGATGCTCTGGCGCATGCTCGGCGCCGACCACCCGATGGAAGCCCACAAGGTCGACTCGCGCGCGATCTTCGCGATGGGCCAATCGCCCGACGCCCACGAAGGCGTCGCGTCGTTCCTCCAGAAGCGCCCGCCGAAGTTCACGATGCGGCCGAGCGCCGACATGCCGTCGTTCTACCCGTGGTGGCGCGAGCGCAAGTTCGAGTAGTCGTTCCCCGAAGAGTGCATTGCCGGCGCCTGATCGTGGCGGTGGGGCGACGCTCCGCCGGCCAACGTCTCGCACGACCGTCCCGACACCTTCCGACTATTCGCAGGTCTCTCGTGTGCTCGCCAAACGCCTGCGGAGCGTCGCC
>JANNPN010000184.1:0-12000 GCA_031400185.1 Polyangiaceae bacterium | reverse complement strand
GCATGCCTGAGAGGCGGCGGCGTGGTGTCCGCGCTGGGGGGCACCGATCGGGCGCCCGTAGAAGCCATCCCCGCCCCGCTCGCCTGCTGCCACCACATAGAACGCGCATTCCGTGCATTGACTGAGCCGAGGGCGGCCCTTAGTACTGACCGGTCAGTTCTGGAGGTTCGCACCATGCCCGCCCGTCGTTCCGACCCGAGCAAGCGCTCGCAGATCCTGCGTGCCGCAACCGACGTGTTCTCCGCGCGCGAGTTCCACACCGTGCCCGTCGAGGACGTCGCAACCGCGGCTGGCGTCGGCAAGGGCACGCTCTACCTCTACTTCCCGACCAAAGAGCAGCTCTTCTACGCGACGATCATCGAGGCGCTCGACGTGCTGCTGGCCGAGCTCGAGACCGCCCTGCGGGGCCGCACCGGCGAGGACGCGATCCGCGCCTTCACGCGCGGCCTGGTCGGCTTCTTTTGGAAGCGCCGCCCGCTCGCGGTCCTCATGGGGCGCTACGAGCACAAGCAACGCGAGCCCGAGGGCGAAGCATGGCGCGTGCGCCGCCTGAAGCTCGTCGCGCTCGTCCGCGCCATGCTCCAGTCCGAAGCGCGCGCCGCGGGTCTCGGCCCGAACGACACCTCGACCGCCGCCGAGATGCTGCTGGCGCTCATTCGCGCCACCGTCATCAACCAAGGCGAGCGCGAGGACCCCGAGCACAGCGTGGCGCTCGTGGTCGACTTCTTCTTCAACGGACTGCGCGGCTCGCGGCGTGTCAGCACGCGCCCTGCGCCGCGCACCCGCCGGCGCGCGGCCGGGGGACGGCGATGAACGGCGCGCTCGCCGCCTTGGCCCTGCTCGCCGTACTCGCGAGCGGCTGTTCACACGACGCCACCGAGGCCAAAGCCACCGCCCACGAGGCGGTCGCGCCGATCGCCGTCACGGCCGCGCCAGCGACGATCGCCGAGGTGGAGCGCGCGGTGGGGCTGGTCGGGGCATTGTACGCCAACGAAGAGGTCGCGATCGCAGCGCAGATCGAGGCGCGCGTTGCCGCCTTCGGACCCGACATCGGCGACCGCGTAAAGGAAGGCGACGTCCTCGTGCGCCTCGACGACGCCGACCTGCAAGCATCGCTGCGCGAGATCCAAGCCCGCGTCACCAAAGCGCACGCCGACAACACCCGCGCCCACGTCCTCCGCACGCAGGGCATCATGTCGGCCGAGGAGGCCGACAAGATCCGCACCGAGTCCTCCGTGCTGCAGGCCCAGCTCGACGTCATCAAGGTCAAGATCGACCGGACGGTGATCCGGGCGCCCTTCACGGGCGCCATCGCGGCCCGTACGACGTCGGTCGGCGCGGTCGTGAAGATCGGCCAGACGCTCTACGAGCTCGTGCAGGACGACCCGCTCAAGTTCCGGACGCCGATCCCCGAGCGCTACGCCGCCCTCGTGAAGGTCGGGCAGGACATCCGGTTGACCGTCGACGCCTACCCGGGCCGCGTGTTCACCGGACAGATCACCCGCATCAGCCCGACCTCGGCGATCGCCAATCGCTCCCTCACGATCGAGGCGTTGGTCCCGAACAGCGACCGCGCCCTGCTTCCGGGCTTCTTCAGCAAGGGCGAGCTGGTGCACGACCGGCACGGCGAAGCCACCTTCGTCCCGGCGACGGCGCTCACCACCTTCGCCGGCGTCACCAAGCTCTTCGTGGTCAGCGGTGGGAAAGCCGACGAGCGGATCGTCCAGACGGGCGTCACCCTCGGAGACCGGCGCGAGGTCGTCGACGGCGTGACAGCGGGTGAGCAGGTCGCCACGACGAATCTCGACAAGCTGGAGCAGGGCACCCCCGTCACGGTCAGTCCATGAACTGGCACGGTGACCCCATGACGAAGCGCTGAGATGTCGCTCGCCGACCTCTGCATCCGCCGCCCCGTCTTCGCGACCATGCTGATCATGGCGCTGGTCGTGCTCGGCTGGTTCTCGCTGCAACGCCTCGGCCTCGATCTCTTTCCGAACGCCGACTTCCCGACCGTCACGATCACCACGACCCTCAAGGGTGCCAGCGTCGAGGAGATCGAGAGCGGCGTCACCAAGCCGATCGAGGAGATCGTCAACACGATCGAGGGCATCGACCTCCTGCGCTCGACCAGCAAGGAAGGCGTCTCGGTCGTCATCGTGCAGTTCTTGCTGAGCAAGAACAGCGCGGTCGCCGCGCAGGAGGTGCGCGACAAGGTCGCGACCATCGTCTCGCGGCTTCCGGAAGGCACGGATCCGCCGATCATGGAGAAGTTCGACATCGGGGCGACGCCGATCATGAGCGTAGTGGTCGCCGGCAACCGCGACCTCCGCGAGGTCACCGAGGTCGCGCGGAAGCAGATCAAGGAGCGCATCGAGACCGTCCCGGGCGTCGGCGCCGTCATCATGGTCGGCGGATGGGACCGCGCCGTCAACGTCTACGTCGACCCCGAACGCCTGATGGCCTATCAGCTCTCCGTCCTCCAGGTGCGCGAGGCACTGCGGGCCCAGAACATCGAAGTGCCCGGCGGCCGCGTCGACCAGGGGCACCGCGAGCTCGTGCTCCGCACGATGGGCCGCATGGAGGACGCGCTCGCCTTCGCCGACCTGATCGTCGCCACGTACGAGGGCCGCCCGATCCGTATCCGCGACATCGGCCGGGTCGAGAACGGCGTCGCCGAGCCGCGGAGCCACGCGCGCCTGAACGACAAGAACGCCGTCAGCCTGATCGTCAAGAAGCAGTCCGGTACCAACGTCGTGAGCGTGGTGGACGCGGTGAAGGCCACGCTCGCCGAGCTCGGTCCGGCGCTGCCCCCCGACATTTCCACCGAGGTCGTGGTCGACCAGTCGCGCTTCATCAAACGCACGATCGCCGAGGTCCAGCATCACCTCATTCTCGGCGCCCTCCTGGTGGCGCTCACCGTCTGGCTCTTCATGCGCGACGTCCGCAGCACGCTGATCGCGTCGGTCGCCATCCCGACGTCCATCATCGCGACCTTCACGATGATGTGGCTCATGGATTTCACGCTGAACAACGTGACGATGCTCGGGCTCGTACTCGCGGTCGGCATCGTCATCGATGACGCGGTCGTCATCCTCGAGAACATCTTCCGGCACATCGAGGAGAAGGGCGAAGACCCCTACGCGGCCGCCTCGATCGGCACTCGCGAGATCGCCCTCGCCGTGACGGCGACGACGCTCTCGCTGATCGTCATCTTCCTGCCGGTAGCGTTCATGGGGGGCATCATCGGCCGCTTCTTTCGGAGCTTCGGGGTCACCGTCGCGTTCGCGATCGCGGTCTCGCTGCTGGTGTCGTTCACGCTGACGCCGATGATGTCCTCGCGCTTCCTGCGCCCGAAAGCCCACGCCGGATCCGCGAAAGCAGGGCGATTCTATCGCACGATCGACGACTTCTACGGCGCCTGCCTGCGGTGGTCGCTGCATCATCGCGCCGTCATCTTATTGTTGGCACTCGCCGTGACCCTGACGACGGGGCCGCTGATGCGGGCCGTCGGCACCCAGTTCGTGCCGCAGGACGATCAGAGCGAGTTCGAGGTGATCGTCCAGACGCCGGGAGGCTACAACCTCGATCGGACCGCTGCCGTCATGCAGGAGATCGAGGGACGCATCCGCCACCTCCGCGGCGTCAGCCAGACGCTCACGACCATCGGGGACACCACCGGCAAGGCCCGCCCCGGCGAGGGTGACGTCACGGCGGCGTCGATCTACGTGCGCCTGACCGACCTCGGAACGCGCGACTTCAGCCAGCTCGACGTCATGAGCGATGCGCGGACGCTGCTCGCCGCCTACCCCGATCTGCGGGTCAGCGTGCAGGGCATCAACGCCTTCCGCGGCGGCGGCTCGCGCCAGAGCGAGGTCGAGTTCAGCTTGCTCGGCCCGAGCCTCGAGCGGCTCACCCAGTACTCCGACCAGATCGCCGACCGCATGCGCGCCGATCCCGCCTTCGTCGACGTCGACACGACGCTCTCCGTCCGGAAGCCCGAGCTCCGCGCCGTCATCGATCGCGAGCGCGCGTCGGCGCTCGGCTTGCGCGTCGAGGAGATCGCCCAGACCTTGAGCCTCCTCGTCGGCGGCGAGCCGGTGTCGAAATACAAGGAAGAAGACGAGCAATACGACGTCTGGCTGCGTGCCGAGCCGACCATGCGCAGGGATGCGGCCGACATCTACGCGCTCACCCTGTGGTCACCCGCGGCCGGACGACTCGTCCCGATCAACAGCATCACCAACCTCACCGAAGCTCTCGGCCCGGCGCAGATCGAGCGCGAGAACCGCGAGCGCAAGGTCGGCTTCTTTGCCAACCTGACCGACGTCCCCTTGTCGGTCGCGGTCGAGAAGGTCGAGACGATCATCCGCGAGCTCACCCTCCCGCCGCAATACAAGATCGAGCTCGGCGGCCGCGCCAAAGCGCTCGACGAGACGGTGCAGAATTTCATCACCGCGTTCCTCTTGAGCCTGCTCTTCATGTACATGGTCCTCGCGGCGCAGTTCGAGAGCTTCCTGCACCCGATCACGATCATGCTGGCGCTGCCGCTCTCGATCCCGTGCGCGGTGTTCTCGCTCTGGCTGCTCCAGAACCCGCTCGACGTCTACTCGATCTTCGGCCTCTTCATGCTGTTCGGCATCGTGAAGAAGAACGGGATCCTCCAGGTCGACTACACGAACACGCTGCGTGCGAAGGGCGTCGAGCGCGACACCGCGATCCTCGAGGCCAACCACGCGCGGCTCCGTCCCATTCTCATGACGAGCGTCATGCTCGTGCTCGGGATGTTGCCGATGGCGCTCGGCCAAGGCCCGGGCGCCGCGTCGCGTGCGTCGATGGCAAAGGTGATCATCGGCGGGCAGACGCTCTGCCTCCTGCTGAGCCTGCTCGTCACGCCGGTCGCGTACTCCCTCTTCGACGACATCGGGCGCCTCGGCTGGGCGACGACTCTCACGCGTGCGCTCCGAGGGCTCGGGGACCGGGTCCGCGGGCGGGCCGGCGCGGCGCCGGTCGGGGGCAACGGCCGCGTGCGCGATCTGCCCTGAAGCTTCTCGGGCGCGACTGCCTCATGTAGACCCGCTCCTTCCCGCCGTGCCATAGACGGGCCTTGGAGGATCTGCCGATGCCGCCCCGCCCCCTCGTCGCGCTCGTCCGTCGTTTCGCCGCCGTCGTCTGCGCGCTCGGCCTGACCACCGCTGCGCACGCGCAGACCATCACCGCGAACCCGCCGGTCGGACCCGTGACCGGCGTCGTCACGCCGGCCATGCACCAGTTCCTCGGCATCCCGTACGCCGAGCCGCCGGTCGGCGACCTCCGCTGGGCGCCGCCCGAGCCGTACGCGCCCTGGACGACGCCGCGCGACGCGAGCGCGTACGGGAGCCGCTGCCCGCAGACGCCGAGCCCGTTCGGCGAGCCGGCGACGACCGAGGACTGCCTCTTTCTGAACGTGTACGTGCCGCACAAGAAGGCGGTCGCCGCGCGCGACCTCCGGCGCAAACGCCCGGTCATGGTGTGGATCCACGGCGGCGCGTTCCAGGTCGGGTCCGCCGAGAATTACGACCCGACGAAGCTCGTGACGACCGGCGACGTCGTGGTCGTGACCGTCAACTACCGGCTCGGCGCGCTCGGCTTCCTCGCGCACCCGGCGCTGAGCGCCGAGTCCCCCGCCGGCGTCTCCGGCAACTACGGCATCCTCGATCAGCAGTTGGCACTCCGCTGGGTGCAGGACAACATCGCCGCGTTCGGCGGCAACCCGAAGCGCGTCACGATCTTCGGCGAGTCGGCGGGCGGCATCAGCGTCCACTCGCAGCTCGCGTCGCCGCTCGCGGAGGGGACATTCCACCGCGCGATCGTCCAGAGCGGCGCGCTCTTCCTGCAACCGACGCTCGACGCGGCCGAGACCGGCGGCGCGGCCGTCGCGGACGGGCTCGGCTGCTCGGATCAGACGGCCGCGTGTCTTCGCGCCCTCAGCGTCGAGGACGTGCTCGCCGGCCAGCCGTCGACGCTGCAGTCGACGAGCCCGGTGATCGACGGCGTCGTCTTACCGCAGCCGTTCCGCACGGCCTTCCAGAGCGGCAACTTCAACCGCGTGCCGGTCATCGAAGGCTCGAACCACGACGAGATGCGCCTCTTCGTGGCGATCTACTTCGACCTGCAGGGGGGGCCCGTGACCGCGGAGGGCTACGCGGCGGCCGTCGCGAGCTTGCTCGGCATCCCGGAGTCGATCGCCGAGGTGCTGATCACGCGCTATCCGCTCGCGGACTACGCGAGTCCCGGCGTGGCGCTCGCCGCGCTCGCCACCGACGCGGCGTTCGCCTGCAACGCGCTCGCCGCCGATCGCTGGCTGTCGAATTTCGTGCCGACCTACGCGTACGAGTTCGCGGACGCGACCGCGCCGCAGCTCTTCCTCCCGCCGGCGAGCTTCCCCTACGGCGCCTACCACGCCGCCGAGATCCAATACCTCTTCGACGTCCCGTCCCCGCTCCCGCCGCAACCGCTCAACGCCGATCAGGCACAGCTGTCGGAAGCGATGGTGCGCTACTGGACCCGCTTCGCGCGGACCGGCAAGCCGGTCGCCCGCGGCTCCATCCGGTGGCAGCGCTTCGACACCGAGGCTCCGGGCGGCGCGCAGCTGATGTCGCTCGTGTCACCGGCGCCCGCCACGAAGCCTGCGAGCTTCTTCCACTTCGACCACCAATGCGGCTTCTGGGACTCGGTACTGGGGAACTGAGCGCGCGTTGCGGCGACAACTCGCATTCGTCGTCGCCGATCCCTGGCTGAGCATCGTCATCATCGCGGCCGCATGTGGCATCGTCTGCCGCTTCGGCAATCTGAGCGGCAAGGTCTATTGGGGCGACGAGGTCACCAGCTCGGTTCGCGCCACCGGACACACCTGGGCGGACGTGTTCGCCTTCATCGACGGTACCCCGACCATGCGGATCGCCGATACGGCGCGGTTCATGCGCATGGACGCCGATCGCGGGCTCGGCGATACGGTGCGGAGTCTCGCAACCGAGGATCCACATCACCCGCCGCTGTACTACGTGCTGTTGCGCGGCTGGCTCCGCGTTGCCGGGGATGGCGTCAGTGCGGCGCGAGCCTTCTCCGCGATCCTCGGAATCGGTGCCATCGGGTACGCATACGTCGCAATGCGGAGCTTGGGCGACGACCGCAGGGCCGCGCTCGCGGCAGCCGCGCTCCTCGCGGTCTCGCCGTATCACGTCGTCTACAGCCAGGAGGCCCGCGAGTACGCGCTCTGGACGCTGCTGACGCTGGCGTCGCTTGCCGCGTTCGGCCGCGCGTCGGCCACGTCAGGCCGTCGCGCCTGGATGGCTTACACCAGCCTCGTGGCACTCGGGCTCTACACGCATCTCTTCTTCTTCACCGTACCTCTTTCGTTGCTGATCCAGGGCGTGGCGAGCCGCGGCGGCCGGCGCCACTTGCGCAGCCATGCGATCGCGCTGGCGACCGCGATCGCCCTGTTCCTTCCGTGGGCGCTCGTCGTCAGAGAACGGTCGTCGGTGATCTCGGACGCCATGATGTGGACGAAGGTGCGGCTGCCGCTGCACGTATGGCTCTCCGAGTGGGTTCGCTGCGTGGGCCTTCCCTTCGTCGATCTGCAGCGCGGCTATCTCGATCCGGCCTTCCCCCAGTGGTCGTCGGCATGGCCACCCGGGGTGCCGTTGGGCATCGCGACGCTGGCCCTCGTCGTCGCCGGTCTCGGGTGGGCGTCGCGCCGCGGAGAACTGGCCAGGGTGGGACCGTTGGTAGCGTTGATCATCGTGCCGACGCTCACGTTGGCAGCCGCAGACATCGTCCGCGGCGGGCGGTTGCTGACGTTGCCGCGATACCAGGTGCCCGCCATGGTCGCGTTGGTGCTGTTGGCGGCAAGCATCGGACGCGCAGCATCCGCGACCGTGCGCGGTCGCTGCGCACTCGCCGCCGTGGGCATCGTCGCAGCGGCCTCGTCCCTGTCTTACGCCACCGAGAAGAATTGGTGGAACAAGTACCACGGCTACGTGGTGAACGAGGTGGCTCGGATCGTCACGCAACTCGAACCGAAGCAGATCCTCATGCCGCCGTCGCGCGCCGACATGGTCCTGTCGCTCGCGGCTGACGGCGTCGATGGCACGCTTCGGGTCGTGAAGCGCTGGGATGCGGAAACGCCGGGGCACCGAGACCTTCCCATCCTGTTGGTAGACGCGCCCTCGAGCTGGGCGGCCGCCTTCGAAACGCATTGCGGCTGCCACGTCACGTCGGTGTTTCAGGCGCCCCTGCTGAACGTGTCGATGGCGCGCTAGGACGAGCGCTGCGCTCGAGACCGTCCGAGGTCGTCTCGCGCCGCGACGCGGGACGGCTATACTGACGGCATGTTGCGCCGCTGGCGATCCATCGCCATCGCGCTCGTGCTGATCGTCGGCGCGGGTCTCGGGTACCGCGCCTTCGTCGGACGCGACGAGTCCGCTCCGCGCTATCGCACGGAGACGGTCACGCGCGGCGACCTCACCGCGAGCGTGACCGCCACCGGCACCGTGAACCCGGTGAAGACGGTGCAAGTCGGCACCTACGTTTCCGGGCCCATCCAGGCGATCGACGTCGACTTCAACTCGCCGGTGAGGCAGGGGCAGCGCGTCGCCAAGATCGACCCGCGGCCGTTCCAGCTGCGCGTGCAGCAAGCGGAGGCGGAGCTCGCGAACGCCCGCGCCGCGCTCGCGAAGGCGCGCGCCGACCTCGAGTACAAGAGCTCGAACCTCGTCCGGAACCGCCAGCTCCGCGCACAGGGCATCGTCGCCGCCGACGCCGTCGACGTGCTCGCGAGCGGCGTCGACCAGGCGCGCGCCGAGGTCGCGTTGCAGGGGGCGCAGGCGCAGCAGGCCGACGCCAAGCTCGAGGAGGCGCGCGTCAACCTCGGGTACACCGACATCTTGTCGCCGGTCGACGGCGTGGTGGTGTCGCGCGCGGTCGACGTCGGCCAGACGGTCGCGGCGAGCTTCCAGACGCCAACGCTCTTCGTGATCGCCGAGGATCTCACCAAGATGCAGGTGAACGCCAACGTGAGCGAGGCCGACATCGGCGAGGTGCGGGAGGGTCAGCCGGCGAGCTTCAGCGTCGACGCGTATCCCGAGCGAAAATTCACCGGGACGGTTTCGCAGGTCCGGAACTCGCCGCTCAACGTGCAGAACGTCATCACGTACGACGTCGTGATCAACGCCGACAACGCCGACCTGGCGCTTCGGCCGGGCATGACCGCCAACGTCGACGTCGTCATCGGCCGGCGCGACCAGGTGCTGCGCGTGCCGACGGCGGCGCTCCGCTTCCGGCCGCCGGCAAGCGAAGGCGAGGCCGTCGCGGCGCCCGCCGGCACGACCGTCTGGCGGCTCGCACGCGGGCAGGACCTCGAGCCGCTCGCGGTCACGGCCGGCCTCGCCGACGACAGCTACACCGAGGTGCAAGGCGACGCGCTCGCCGAGGGCGACGCGATCGTCGTCTCCGTCGAGCGCCCGAAGGCCGCGAGCGATGCCACCACGACGCAGCGGCCGCCGGGCTTCAACATGGGCGGTGGCGGCGGCGGCGGCCGCCGTCGCTGAGACGCGCGTGAACGCCCCGTCGACGACTCCCCTCATCGAGACCGTCGCCCTCGCGCGCTGCTACGCGCTCGGCGGCGCGACCGTGCAGGCGCTCCGCGACGCGACCCTCACGATCACCGCCGGCGAGCTCGTCGCGATCATCGGCCCGTCCGGCTCCGGCAAATCCACGCTGATGAACATCCTCGGCTGCCTCGACCGGCCGACGAGCGGGACCTATCGGCTCGCCGGGCGCGACGTCGGCAGCCTCGACGGGGATGCGCGCGCCGAGATTCGCAATCGCCGGATCGGCTTCGTCTTCCAGAGCTTCAACCTGCTCGCACGCACCACCGCGCTCGAGAACGTCGAGCTCCCGCTCTACTACGGGCCGCTCCCGCTCGCGGAGCAACACACGCGCGCCCGCGCGGCGCTCGAGCGCGCCGGCATCGCGCACCGCGCCGACCATCTGCCGAGCCAGATGTCGGGCGGCGAGCAGCAGCGGGTCGCGATCGCGCGGGCGCTCGTCGGCGAGCCGGATCTCCTCCTCGCGGACGAGCCGACGGGCAATCTCGACAGCACGACGTCGACCGAGATCATGACGATGCTCCGCGCGCTCAACCGGGCGACCCGCGTCACGATCGTGATCGTCACCCACGACCCGGAGGTCGCGGCAGTGACGGATCGGGTGATCGCGTTCCGCGACGGCCGCATCGTTCAGGACGCGCCTTCGGCGCGTGCCATCGCTGACAGCGCGCGGGCGACCAACGGCCAGGCATGAGCACGGGCGCCACGACGAAGCTCCTCACCATGACCGCGCGCGCCGCGTCGCGCGCGCTCTGGCGGAACCGGCTGCGCTCCGGCCTCACCATGCTCGGCATGATCATCGGGGTCGCGTCGGTGATCGCGATGGTGAGCGTCGGCGCCGGTGCCGACCGCTTCGTGCAGCAGCAGATGGCGAGCTTCGGCACCAACATCATCATGGTGATGCCGGGCGCGGTCACGTCGGGCGGTGCGCGCTCGGGCTGGGGCGGCGCGACGCTGACGGTCGCCGACGCCGAGGCGATCACGCGTGTGCCCGAAATCGCCGCGGTCACCTACGTGCGCCGCCAGGTGCTGCAGATCGTCTACGGAAGCGCCAACTGGTCGACGGTCGTGCAGGGCGTGACCGACGAGTGGGAGCACGTCCGCGACTGGCAGATCGAGAGCGGGAGCTTCTTCACCGACCGCCACGAGAAGAGCGCCGCGAAGGTCGCCGTGCTCGGGCAGACCGTCGTCCGGAACCTCTTCGGCCCGGACCAGGATCCCGTCGGGACGATCATCCGGGTGAAGAACGTGCCGTTCAAGGTGATCGGCGTCCTCGCGCCGAAGGGGCAGTCGTCGTGGGGCCAGGACCAGGACGACGTCGTCATGATCCCGTTCTCGACGGCCGAGCGCCGCGTGATGGGCACCGGCATCATCGGGAGCGTCGAGATGATCCACGCGAGCACGCGCCGTACGGCCGACCTCGCGCCCGCGAGCGAGGCGATCGCCGGCGTGATCCGCCAACAGCACCGCATCGGCCGCGGGCAGGACGACGACTTCACGGTGCGGACGCTCGAGGACATGGCGGGCGCGAGCGCCGCCGCGAGCCAGGTGATGGGGAACCTTCTCCTCGCGATCGCGTCCATCTCGCTCCTCGTCGGCGGCATCGGCATCATGAACATCCTGCTCGTGTCGGTGACGGAGCGGACGCGCGAGATCGGCCTCCGCATGGCGGTCGGCGCCAAGTCCCGCCACATCCTCCTGCAGTTCCTGACCGAGGCCGCGGTGCTCAGCATGACGGGCGGCCTGATCGGCATCGCGACGGGCCTCGCCACGACCTACCTGATCGGCCGGATCGCGCAGTGGCCGACCGTGCTCGAGCCGACCTCGGTCGCCGCATCGTTCCTCTTCTCCGGCGCGGTCGGCGTCTTCTTCGGCTACTACCCGGCCTGGAAAGCGTCGCGGCTCGATCCGATCGAGGCGCTGCACTGGGAGTGAGAAGAACGTTCTGCGACGGCGGCCGTCGGGAAACGCGGACGGTGGAGGGGATCGTCGGCGGGTCCTACGGAGCCGGAGCGCGCGTGCGGCGCGGCGGCGGTCGAGCCGCCGCTCATTGCACGAGCGGCGCGTTGAGACGCATGGCACTCGCAGGCGATCGGCGCGTCGCGCACCGACTTGCGAGGGTGCGCTCCTGACCGAGATCGCACCCGCCGACGACCCCTCCACCGTCCGCCCTCACCGGCTGCGATCGAAAAAAGAAATCCCGAGGTGCCGATGCGCGCGCAGCGAGTCTGTCGAGCAGCGGCGGTCAGGGCGCGCGACGGAGGGGTCGACCGCGGGTCCGATCTCGGTCAGGAGCGCGCATCGCAAGTCGTCCATGTCGCTTCGGTCGTCGAGGGCGAGCCATGCGCGTCCACGA
>JANNPN010000154.1:0-9397 GCA_031400185.1 Polyangiaceae bacterium | reverse complement strand
AGGTCAAGGCGGGTCGCGGCTCGCCGCACGGTGGCGTCTTTCTCGACATCGCGTCGCGGGTCCCCGCCGACGTCATCAAGCGCAAGCTGCCGTCGATGTATCACCAGTTCAAGGAGCTCGCCGAGGTCGACATCACCAAGGAGCCGATGGAGGTCGGGCCGACGCTCCACTACTTCATGGGCGGCATCAAGGTGGACTCCGACTCGCAGATGACGGCGGTGCCCGGGCTCTTCGGCGCCGGTGAGTGCACCGCGGGCATGCACGGCGCCAACCGCCTCGGCGGCAACTCGCTCTCCGACCTGGTCGTGTTCGGGAAGCTCGCCGGCGAGGGCGCGGCCGGCTACGTCCGCACGCTCGCAGCGAAGCCGGCGGTGTCGGACACCCAGGTGACGTTCGCCGTTCGGAAGGCGACCGACATTCTGAACCGCGAGAGCGGCGCCAATCCGTATCTCCTCCACGACAAGCTCTGCGAGACGATGGCGAAGGGCGTCGGCATCGTGCGGGTGAAAGACGAGCTCGAGCAGGCGATCGCCGAGATCGAGGCCCACAAGAAGGAAGCCGAGACGCTGAAAGCGCCCGGGGCGAGCCAGTACAATCCCGGGTGGCACGAGGCGCTCGCGATGCGCTCGCTGCTCGTCACGTCGGAAGCCGTCGCGCGGTGCGCGCTCATGCGCGAGGAGAGCCGCGGCGCCCACACCCGCCTCGATCATCCCGGCGAGAGCAAGGAGTGGGTCAAGTACAACTGCGTCGTGAAGCGCGGGCCCGACGGCACGATGCAGATCGAGAAGCGGCCCAAGCCCGAGGGTCCGCCTGCGCTCGTCGAAATCGCCAACGCCAAGATCGAAGACCTCGAGACCGGCAAGGTCGGGGCGCAAGTCAAGTGAGGGCGGAGTGATGGCGACCACGCGCACCTTCAAGGTCTGGCGCGGCGACGCCAAGGGCGGCGACTTCACGCAGTACGACATCCCCGTCGACCCCGGCATGGTCGTCCTCGACGTGCTCCACCGCATCCAGGCGCAGCAGGCGAACGACCTGGCGCTCCGCTGGAACTGCAAGGCCGGAAAGTGCGGCTCGTGCAGCATGGAGATCAACGGCAAGCCGAAGCTCGCCTGCATGACCCGCATGAACTCCTTCACCGAGACCGAGACCATCACCGTCCAGCCGCTCAGGACCTTCCCGGTGATGAAGGATCTCGTGACCGACGTCTCCTGGAACTACGCCCAGAACAAGCGCATCCCGAAGTTCAAGCCGCGCCCGCGCGACCCCGACGGGAAGTACCGGATGTACCAGGAAGACGTCGACCGCGTGCAGGAGTTCCGGAAGTGCATCGAGTGCTACCTCTGCCAGGACGTCTGCCATGTCCTCCGCGACCGTGACGGCCGCGAGCAGAACACCTTCGTCGGCCCGCGCTTCATGATCCGCCTGGCGTCGTTGGAGATGCATCCGCTGGACACCGCCGACCGCATTCCCGCCGTCCGCGACGAGTTCGGGTCGGGCATGTGCAACATCACGAAGTGCTGCACCGAGGTCTGCCCCGAGCACATCCACATCACCGACAACGGGATCATCCCGTTGAAGGAGCGCGTGGTCGATCGGTTCTACGACCCGATCGCGATGCTGATGCGGAAGATCTTCGGCGGCGACGCGTAGTCGACGCGAGGGCGCACGCGGGGCGTTGACCGTCCGGACCCGAGAGCGGCACGCGCCGCCCTCGGGTCACGGCAATCGCGACGAAGACATCAACGGCAGACGCACCGCGAGCCCGGATGGGCTCGGCAACCGTCGGGCAACGTCGGCGTACACGTGGTGGCGAACCCCACCATGTCGGTCTCGCAGTGGCAGACCTTCCGCGCGGGTGCGCAGACCTCATACGCCTTACGGACCTCGATCGGCCGCTCGCCGAATTGGTCCGTCACGTGGCGCTTCCGATATTTGCCGAGGGAGCACGAGATTTTGTAACAGACGTAGTCGTCGATCAGGTTCTGTCCGGGGATGGGAGTGCTCACGCACGTGCCTCCCGGACATTCCGAAGCGTTGTCGCACGCCGCACCCTCGTTGGACCCACCGCTGCACGTGACGGAGACGCCGAACGGGAACGTTTGCACCCATGGCACGCCGTCGACCTTGGTTCGGGCGGGATCGACGACTTTCGCGACGGGTACGCACAGCTTCCGAGCCTTTCTGACCCTGCACCCGGGCTCCAATCCGAACTGCGGCCCCGCGAGATACAGGAACCCGTTGAGGTTCTGCGAGTCCTTGATCGCGAAGCATTCGAGGTGGTCCAACGTCTTCGCGAAGACCGGCGTCGGGGAGACCGTTGGCGTCGGCAGCGGTGGAGTCGGCGTCGGCGTCAGCTGCGGTTCCGGAGTGGCCGTCGGTTGAGCGAGACAGTAGCCCTCGCAGATGGTGTATCCATTGGACATGTACGGGGTGCTCGTGCAGTGGCAATAGTTCACATCGTTGACGTAGTTGCTGGCGATCCATGTCGCGTCGGGTTCGGCAATCTCAGCGAAGAAGCAGCCCGCATCGGTGTTGAACGAGCAGAGCTGAGGAAGGTACGGCGTTACCGTGTTGACCTCGAACTCCGTCTGGCAGCACACCGGTTGCGTCGCGTTGACGTGCTGCACGGCCGCGAATGCTCCAATCGAAACCAGAAAGGCGATGCGCATAGCTCGGTAGACCATGACTCACCCTCCGCAGTGTTGGAGCGCATGAGAGTCGACTGCCCTCGATGCGCCGCGTTGGACGACCCGCAATAGCTTGCCGCACGTAGGCGAACGCACCGGCGGCGTGGAGCATCGGCGAGCACAAAAACGCGATTGCCATCTGCGCACGTCGACGGCTTTCATGTTCGCCTGCGCTGACCCAATGCCTCAACGTTTTTTCGAGTCAGCGCGATCCAACTGTTTCGATTTGGGGCATAAATCATTTCCTTGAGATACGTACATCACCGACAACGGGTACGGTCGCGATCTCGCAGGTCGTCTCGTTGCTGACTTGGTTGTGATGCTGATGCCGAAGGTCTTCGGGTAGGCGCGTCATGGTGCCGGCGCTGCGACCGCAACCGTCCATTCCTCGCTGGCGCGGGTTCAATCTCACCGAGCTCACCGACGGCCACCGCGGCCGGGCGTTTCGCGAGTCGGACTTCGCCTGGATGGCGGAATGGGGGTTCGACTTCGCGAGGCTGCCGATCTCGTACTGGACGTGGTCCGACCCCGCGAGCTGGTCGCGGATCGACGAGCGGGCACTGAAGCCGGTGGACGATGCGATCGAGCTCGGGCGGCAGTACGGCGTCCACGTCAGCCTCAATCTCCACCGCATTCCCGGCTATTGCGTGAACCGCGGCGAGCTCGAGCCCCATTCGCTCTTCGCCGGCCCGCGCGACTCGATGGACCGCGCGCTCGCGGCCGCCGTGCATCACTGGAGCGTTCTCGCGCGGCGCTACGCGGACGTTCCGAGCAGCCGCCTCAGCTTCGACCTGCTGAACGAGCCGCCGTTCATGGCCGACCACTCGCGCTACGTGGAGATCGCCCGCGCGCTCATCGGAGCGATCCGCGCGGCCAGCGCGGACCGGCTGATACTCGCGGACGGCGCCGACCTCGGTCAGACGCCCGTCATCGATCTCATGGACGACGGCATCGTGCAGAGCACGCGCGGCTACCTGCCGAAGATGGTCACCCACTACGCGGCTTCCTGGGTGCCGACTGCCGAGCTCGAGTCCGTCGAGCAGCCGATGTGGCCGATGGTCGACCAGCACGGCCTGCGTTGGGATCGTGCGAAGCTCCGGGAGGAGCTCATTGTGAAATGGCAGCCACTCGTCGCATGCGGCGTGCCGGTGCACGTCGGCGAGTGGGGCTGCTTCCGGCTGACACCCCACGCGGTGTGCCTGGCCTGGATGCGCGACGTGCTCGCGCTCTGGAAGGAGGCTGGCTGGGGTTGGGCGCTGTGGAACCTGCGCGGGAACTTCGGCGTCGTCGACAGCAATCGCTCCGATGTGGTCTACGAGGACTTCCGCGGCCACAAGCTCGACCGCAAGATGCTGGAGCTGCTGCGGGCGCACTGATGTGACCATCCAGCGGCAGGTCGTGGCGTTGCTTCGGCGACGGCACGTGCATTGAGTGAGCGGGCCGGCATGTTGCCCCTCCCTCTGCCCTGCACTAGACCGGCAGTATGCGCGTGCGGACGTTCGTCGGTCTCCTGCTGCTCCTCGCCTCGAACGCCGGCGCGCAGATCACTGATCGCGGTGTCTACCATGAGCCGGCGCTGCCACCGCTCCCGCCCGCCGGCGGCACGCTCGTCGACCCGACCTTCGGAACGACCATCCTGCGCGTCACCGACGAGCACACGGACGAAGGCGGCTCGTGCGGCACCGCATACTCCTACTGGCCGACCTTCAACGCGGCGACGACGCGGCTCTGGGCCTTCTGCGACGAGAACAACCGCGGGATGCTCTTCGACTTCGACGCGGGCACGCTCGCCCTCACCAACCGTCGCCCGCTCTTCGCGGGCGCGACGCCGAGCGGCGAGTCGCCGATCGTCGAGGACGCGATCTGGAGCCCCGCGGACCCCGACACGATCCTGGTGCACGACCGCAAGCGGCTCTGGTCGTACGACGTCGCGACCGAAAGCTACACGCTGATCAAGAGCTTTGCCGACCGCCACGTCGACTTCAGCCTCTGGCAAATGAGCATCTCGGACGACGCCGACGTCTTCGCGTTCACCGAGCGCGCGCCACAGGGGAGCGGGGTGCTCGGCTACTTCGCGTGGGCGCGGAGCACCGACACCGTGCCCGTGCATCAGGACACCTCGCAGCTCGACGAGGTGCAGATCGACAAGAGCGGACGCTGGCTGCTCGTGAAGACCGGGCTCTCGGGTGCGGGCGGGGTCATCCAGAACCGGGTGTTCGATCTGACGACGGGCCTCGCCGAGCATCTGACCGACGCCGCTCCCGACTATGCCGTCGGTCACTCGGACAACGGGCTCGGACTCCTGGTCGGCGCCGACGACTGGAACAACCAGCTGACCGGCCGCGCGCTCGCGACCCCCCACACCTTCGCGACCGTCCTGGCCTACGGCGACGACTGGACGCAGGACCAGCACGTCTCGCTCCGCGCCGACGACGAACGGTGGGCGACGGTCACGAGCAAACGCTCGGCGTCGTACCCACCGGCCTGGGGACCGTTCCACGGTGAGATCTACCAGGTGGCAACCGACGGCACGGAGCGCGTGCGTCGCCTCGCCCACCACCGGTCGCGAGGCGACGATTACTTCGTCGAGCCGCGCGGCAACATCAGTCGCGACGGGCGCTTCATCGCGTTCACGAGCGACTGGGGCGGGTCGGCGCGGCACGACCTGTTCCTCGTCGTCGCGCCGGCGACCGGAATGTGCGGCGACGGTGTCGTCGACGTCGGCGAGACGTGCGACGACGACAACCTCGTCGACGGTGACGGATGCGACTCCAACTGCACGCCGACCGGCTGCGGCAACGGGATCGTGACGGCGGGCGAGGCGTGCGACGACGGCAACGTCGCGGGCGGCGATTGCTGCTCGCCGGCGTGTGGCTTCGAGAGCAGCGGCTCGGCGTGCGACGACGCCAATCCGTGTACGCAGACTGATCAATGTGACGGTACGGGCACGTGCGGCGGCGCGCCCCAGCCGCGCACCGGGTGCCGGGTACCGAGCGCCGGGCGGTTGCAGCTCAAGGAGGGCAACACGCCGAGCCTCCTCTGGCAGTGGCGCAAAGGGGAAACGACACGCCCCGAGCTCGGCGACCCCATCGGTGGCACGACGAGCTATGCGCTCTGCGTGTACGACCAGAGCGCCGGCGTCTCGCACCTGCGCATGCGCCTCCGGCTGCCCGCAGGCGGCACGTGTCGCGGCAAGCCGTGCTGGAAGGCGCAGGGCGCGACGGGTCTCGGATACAAGGACAGCGAGGCGACGCCGGACGGCATCACCGGCGCCACGTTCAAGTCGGGGCCTGTCGGCAAAGCGTCGATGCAGATCAAGGCGCGCGGCGGCGCACTCACGTTGCCGGCGTTGCCGCTCACGCAGCAGGCTGCGGTGACGGTGCAGCTGCAGAACGACGCCGGCGCGTGCTGGACGACGACGTTGCCCGCACCGGCCGTGCGGAACGACGATCAGTCGTTCCGCGATGGCTTCTGATCGAACGGCCAGCGCGAGACCGTCGAGGCAGGTGAGAATCCCGCTGCGCGAGGGATCTCGCGCGCTGCGTGGTGCCGATGCCCGCCGTTTGGTAGGCGTCCCGGATGGGAAGCCGGACGGACGGGCCACTGAAGCCGCCACCCGAGGAGTCGGCGGACGTGGCTTCCCTCAGCACCGCGGTGCTTCGCCACGTCAACGAGGGCATTTCCCTCACCCGCGCCGCCGACGCCCGGATCGTGTTCGCCAATCCGTACTTCGAGCGGATGTTCGGTTATGCCCCGGGGGAGTTGCTGGGCCGGCACGTCTCCATCCTGAACTCGCCGGGTGCGGCGGATCCAAGGGACGTCGCCGGCGACATCATCGCGGCCTTGCAGGCCCACGGCCGTTGGGAGGGCGAGCTCTACAACCGCCGAAAAGACGGTGCATGCTTCTGGAGCCATGCGAGCGTCTCCACGTTCGATCATTCCGAGCTCGGCACCGTCTGGATCTCCGTCCAACGTAACGTGTCCGAGCGGAAGCGTCTCGAAGAACAGCTGGTGCGTGCCAAGTCCTTTCTCGATTCGATCGTCGAGAACATTCCGGACATGGTGTTCGTCAAGGATGCGAAGGACCTGAGCTTCGTGCTGTTCAACCGAGCGGGCGAAGAGCTCCTCGGCCATGGGCGCGCCGACCTCATCGGCAAGAACGACCACGACGTCTTCCCAAAAGCCGAGGCGGATTTCTTCACCGAGAAGGATCGCGCGGTGCTCCGCGACGGGACGGTGTTGGAGATTTCCGAGGAGCCGATCGACACCGCCACGCGCGGCCCGCGGCTCCTGCGCACCAAGAAGATCCCGATTCTCGACGACAAGGGCGCCCCGGCGTACCTGCTCGGCATCTCGGAGGACATCACCGAACGCCAGGAGGCGGAACGGCTACGCCGGCGCCACGAACGTACGACGACGGTGGTCAACGCCATCCTGAGCGCCATCAACGCGCACGTCGACGTGACGGCGGCGTTTCCCGAGGTGTGCGCCGGCCTGCGTGAGCTGGCGCAGTGCTCGAGCGCCAGCCTGGCACTGTTCGACGACCGCCGGGAATGGATCCGGTTCGTGGCGACAGACGCGCCATGGCCGTCCAGCATGAACCATGACACGCGCCTGCGGGTGGCGGAGTATCCGGGCGGTCCCGAGCTGCTCGCCGGGCATTCCTACGAGGTGCGCGATCTGGCCTCGATCGCGCACTTTCCGATCGTCCACTACAGCTACGCCATCGGATTCCGATCGACGCTGAGCCTGCCGTTGTACACCGGTCGCGACGTGATCGGCCTCCTGACGCTGCTGTGGGGAGAGGTGGACGGATGCACGACGGCCGACATGGGGGTCCTCGTGCACACGACCAGCGCGCTTGCGATCGCCGTGGAGCGGCATCGCCTCTTCGAGCAGGTCCGCGTCGGGCACGAACGGCTCGCCGCGCTGTCCCGCCGCTTGTTGACGGTGCAGGAAACCGAGCGCAGGCACCTCGCACGCGAGCTGCACGACGAGATCGGCCAGTATCTGACCGGCATCAGCCTGCTGCTGAGCCAGCTCGAGCATCGGCCCCCGGGGGACTTCCAAGCGCGCGTCGGCGAGCTCAGCCGATTGGTCGGCGATCTCATCGACCGTGTACGCGACCTGTCGCTCGATCTCCGGCCGGCAATGTTGGACGACTTTGGTCTGTTGCCGGCGCTCCGCTGGTTGTTCGAACGATTCTTCCGGCAGACCAACGTCACCGTGGAGTTCGAGCAGGTCGGCCTGGAGCGGCGTTTCTCACCGGACGTGGAAACCGCGACGTACCGGATCGTGCAGGAGGCGCTGACCAACGTCGCCCGCTACGCGAGCGTCGACGCGGTCAGGGTCCAGGCGTCTGCCATCCATGGTCGCCTCAGCGTCGTGATCGAAGATCGGGGGGCGGGCTTCGACGCCGAGGCCGAGCTCATGTCGGCCAGTACGAGCGGTCTGTCCGGCATGCGTGAGCGGGCCGTGTTCCTCGGCGGCCGCCTGAGCATCGAGTCCCAGCCGGGCGTCGGCACTCGCATACGGGCCGAGTTCGAGAATCGCTGAGGCCCCGAGGGGCCGATGCGAGCCCATCGCGCTTCACGAAAGTGACCGACCGGCGCGATGGGCTCCGTCGAGAACTCACCCCTCCGGCAGCAACGCCTGCAGCCTCTCGGTCGCCGCGAGATAGTCCCCCACCATGTCCTCGATCACCCGCCGTGCCGAGCGGATGTCGTTCATACGCCCGACGACCTGGCCGACGGGATTGAAGCCGACGGCTTGGGCCTTCGCCGCGTAGTGGTGGCCGCGGCTCACCGCTTCGGCCGTCACCATGAACTGCAGCGGCATCCCGAGCGGCTTCGGGTTCTCTGGATTGTCCCAGGCCTCGGTCCAATCGTTCTTCAGCATCCGGCAGGGCTTGCCCGTCCATGATCGCGAGCGGACGGTGTCGCGGCTCGTCGCCTTGAGGAAGCTCTCCTTCTGCGCGGGCGGCGTATCGGCCTCCGTGACGGTGAGCCAGATCGAGCCCGTCCACACTCCCTGCGCGCCGAGCGCCATCGCGGCAGCCATCTGCTTGCCGCTGCCGATCCCGCCGGCTGCGAGCACGGGGACGGGGGCGACCGCTTCGATCACCTCCGGCCACAGCACGATGCTGCCGATCTCGCCGGTATGTCCTCCGCCCTCGGTTCCCTGCGCGATGATGAAGTCGAGGCCGGCCTCCTTGTGGGAGAGGGCCTGCTTGGCACTTCCGCAAAGCGCGCCCACGAGGCGGCCGGTGGCCTGGATCTCCTTGATGACGTCTTCGGGCGGAGTGCCGAGCGCGTTGGCGAAGGCGCGAACCTTGGGATGTTCCAGGGCGACTTCCACCTGAAGGCCGGCGGTCGCTTCGGTCCAGCCGAGAAGCTCGCGGGGTTTCTCGTCGCCGGGAAGCTCGGGCACGCCGTGGTCGGCGAGAAGCTTCTTGGCGAAATCGCGGTGCTCGGCCGGAATCTGCGCGGACAGCATGGCCTGCAGCTTCTCGACGTCCACCTCGCCCATGCCGACGTACTTGCCGGGTATCACGATGTCGACGCCGTAACCGCCGACCACGTGCTGGTCGAGCCAGTCGAGCTCGACGCGCAGCTGGTCGGCGGAAAAGCCGACGGCGCCGAGTACGCCGAAACCGCCGGCATTGCTGACCGCGGCGACGACGTCGCGGCAGTGGCTGAACGCGAAGATGG
>JANNPN010000171.1:0-1818 GCA_031400185.1 Polyangiaceae bacterium | reverse complement strand
TCGCCAAAGGCCGGCGAGCCGACTCTCCACGCCTCCCAGCACTTGCCTCTACGCGGTTCGAAAGAGCGGACGAGTCGTTCGCTGCTCCGCTGTCGGACTAGTCCTGGTCGGCCACGTAGAGCTCGCCGTTGTCGTCGGCGTTGTCGCCGGGCACGATCTCGCCGTTCAGCTCGAAGACGATGCGCTTCCCGTTGGCGCTGAGCTCTACGAGTCGGTCGCGCTCGTCGTGCTCGCGCTCGGGCTCGTCGCGATGCTCTGGGCGCGCGACACGCCCGCCGGCGGCGTCTTCGTCCGCTACCTCGCGGGCTACGGCGCGATCCGCTTCCTCGTGCAGTTCGCGCGCGGCGACGACGCCGAGCACCCCGTGCTCGGGCTTGCGCACTCGCAGTACGCCGCGCTCGTCATGCTGCTCGTGGCGGCGCTGCTCCGGCGGTGGGTCGCCCGCGCGGCGTAGTCAACGAGGGGATCTCTCCCCTCGCTCCATCGGGCAAAGTCCGACGGAGCCGCATTCCCCGGCGCGCGCCGCCCGGCCTCTTCCGGAGAGATCCCGAGCGCGGCCGCGGCGTCAGCTGAAGAACCCGAGGTCGAAGCTCGGCGCCGTCCAATAAAACGCGGCCGGGCCGCCGTCGATCGGGAGCACGCCGGGGGCGATCGCGCCGGACGGCATGTTCAGCCAGTGTTTGAACACGGTGCCGTACACGTCGCGGAAGTCGGTCGAACGGAAGCCGCCGTTCGCGTCCTGGCGGTACTCGGTGTTGCCCTCGTCGTCCCACGCCGACGCGGCGATGTTCGGATGGTTGCCGTACACGCCGCCGTGGAAGCTCGTACCGCCGCCGATCACGAACATGGGCGCCTGCGAGCCGTGGTCGGTGCCGTTGCCGTTCTGCTTCACGCGCCGGCCGAACTCGCTCCACACGAGGACGCAGAGCTTGTCGGCGCCGCCGAGCATGTCGGCGACGTCGTCGAAGAAGAGCTTCAGCGACGCGCCGACGGTGGCAAACAGCGTGAAGTGCTGGCCGTCGCTCTCCCCGGCGCCTTGCCCCGAGTGGGTGTCGAAGCCGCCGAGGCTCACCTGGAAGAAGCGCGCGTTGACGCCGCTGTAGATGCCCTGGTCGACGCCGTAGATGATCTTCGCGACCTCGCGGAGGTCGCGGGCGAGGCCGCGCCGGATCCCGCCGCCGTGCCCGTCGTCGTACTGGTCGGAGAAGATCTTGCGGTTCGGGTCGGCGTCGTAGGCGGTGCCGACTTGGGGGAAGCTCTCGCTGCTTTCGAGGGTCACGCCGCCGCTCGTGCCGATGTACTGCAGGGTCGGGTGCGCGGAGCCGGCGGCGGCGGTGTGGAGGTCGACGAAGCAGGCGCGCTTCGCCGGTCGGTCGTCGTCGGGCGCGTCGTCGTATCCGCGGTCGTAGGGGAACCCGAACTCGGCGAGCCGCTTCACCGCGAGGACGCTCGTCGTGCTCTGCTTGAACTCGGGCACGATCCGGTCGGCGATGCTGACGCCCGGGATGTCGGCCGCGGCGTAGCCCTGCGACGGGTCGGCGAGGAAGCGTCCGACGACGCCGCTGCCGCCGAGGGTCGCGAGCGGGTCGCCGGTCTGCCACGCGACCTTCGAAACCTCGTGCGAGAGGCTGTACTCGGGATAGCCGCAGCCCTGGAGGACGGCGAGGTGGCCGGCGTCCCAGAGCGCTTTCATGCCGCCGAAGCCGGGCTTGCCGGCGAAGCCGCGGAGTCCCGGGTGGAGCGCCAGCTGGGCGTCGGTGTTCGGATCGTTCCCGATCAAGGTGGCGGCGAGATCGCCGGGTGAAAGATTCAGGCTCG
>JANNPN010000142.1:0-6385 GCA_031400185.1 Polyangiaceae bacterium | reverse complement strand
TGGACACGACGCGCGCCGACCACATGTCGACGTACGGCTACGAGCGCGAGACCTCCCCGCACCTCACCGAGCTGGCGGCGGACGGGCTGAACTTCACCCAGGCGCGCTCGCCGGCGCAGTGGACCGTTCCGGGACACGCGTCGATGTTGACCGGCATGTACCCCAGTCGGCACGGCGCGCATTACGTCGGCGGCTGGACGTCGGGTCCCGCGATCTACGGGCGTCGCCGCGTCTTCCCGCTCGCCGACGACCGCACCACGCTCGCCGAGGTGCTGCACGACCGCGGCTGGGCGACCGGCGCCTTCGTCGCGAACTTCGCGAACCTCTACCGCGGCTTCGGGATGGCGCAGGGTTTCCAGCGCTACGAGGACCATCCTGGCCTGCTGCTGCGTCCGGCGCCCCACGTCGTCGCGTTTGCGCAGCAGTTCTATCCGGCGTTCATGAAGAAGCCGTTCCGGAGCGCGCGCGAGATCAACGCGGCCGCGTTCCACTGGATGGATCAGGTGCCATCCGGCCGTCCGGCGTTCGTCTTCCTCAACTACCTCGAGCCCCACCACTGGATCGCGGCGCCGCCGTACGATGTCTGGGCGCGCGACCTGCCGAACGCGAAACGGCTCGCGCGGAAGGGCCTCTTCACGCACGCGGTGCCCGCGAACCTCAGCAAGGAGGAGCGTGCCTTCGTCACCGCCAACTACGACGGCCAGATCCTCGCGATGGATGCGGCGCTCGGCGAGCTCGTCGCCGAGCTCAAGAAGCGTGGTCGCTACGAGAACGCCCTCATCGTCGTCTCCGCCGACCACGGCGAGCTGCTCGGAGAGCACGACATCGTCGGTCACGGCGGCCGCATGATGTACGAAGGGCTGCTTCGCGTCCCGATGGTCGTGAAGCTGCCGGGCGCGGCGCGGGCGAAGGGCGTGAGCGCCGAGCCGGTCCAGCTCGTCGACATCCTGCCGACGGTGCTGCAGGCGATCGGCGCGCCGGTACCGGGCGGCGTGCAGGGCGCGCCGATCCAGCAGGTCGCGCGCAACAGCCTCGCGGAGGAGCACATCAACCCCGAATTCGTGTCGTTCTACGGCGAGGTCTACAACCGTGCGCTGCGCGTGATCTACGACGGCCCATACAAGCTGATCTCCACGTCGCGGGGCGAGCGCTATCTCTTCGACCTCACCAAGGACCCCGGCGAGACCAATGACCTCGCGAAGCAGGAAGCAGAGCGCGTGACCAGTATGGAAGGCGAGCTCGAGGCGGCGATGAGCTCGATGGACCAGAAGGTTGCGACGGCCGACGATCCCTACGCCGATCTCCCCGAGTACGTTGAATAGAGGAGTTGCATGTCCCCCACGCCACCCACCGATACCGGAACGAGCGCGGTCCCCCGGATCTCGGTCGTCATGCCGGTCTACAACGCCGAGCGGCTGCTCGGTGAATGCCTGAACGCGGTCCGCGCCAGCACCATGTCGGACTACGAGATCGTCGTCGTCGACGACAGCTCGACCGACAAGTCCCGCGAGATCGCGGCCGCCCACGGCGCCCGCGTCGTGCCGAGCGGCGGTCGCCTCGGTCCCGGCCGCGCCCGCAACAAGGGCGTCGAGCACGCCCGCGGCGACATCGTGTTCTTCATCGACTCCGACGTCGTCGTCCGACCCGACACGCTGGCTCGTCTCGTGGCGGCGTTCGATCGCGACCCGGGGCTCTCGGGCCTCATGGCCGTGCAATCGCCGACGATGCGGTTTCGGAATCTCTGCAGCGTCTACAAGAACCTCTGGATGCACTACACGTACGTGCGCCGAGCAGGCGAGGACGTGCCGCTTTTCTACACGACGGCGGCGGCGATCCGGCGGGAGGCGTTCATCGCGTCCGGAGGGTTCGACGCGAACTACGTCGACCCGAACATCGAGGACACCGACTACGGGCAGAAGCTCGCGAGCCAGGGATACCGGGTGCAGATTCTGCCTGACCTCGAGGTCGAGCACGTCAAAGGGTATGACTTGAAGGGGCTCCTGCGGGTCGACTTCCTGCGCTCTATGTCGCTTGCGAGGCTGAAGCTCAGAAAAAGCGCTGACGGAATCGGCACCAACGATACCTCGGTGCCGACGGGCTACATCGTGAGCGTCCCACTCGCGGGCATTGCGCTGCTGCTACTGCTGGGTGGGCTCACGCTCGGCAACCGAGCGCTACTTTTGGCGAATTTTCTCGCACTCGCCACCATTCTCGTGCTAAATGTCCCGTTTCTCAGGCTCATCCGCGCCCATGGTGGGGTACGGGCCGGCGGGCTGAGCTGCGGCTTACTCATCATCGAGCTTCTCGCCGCTGGCGCCGGGAGCGCCGTCGGCATTGCAACCTATCTTGGCGGTAAGAAGTACTAGGAGGATTTTCGATGGGCTACCTGGATTACCTGCGGCACGGCAGCAAGATGTTCTCGAAGAAGGGCGCGATGCCGGCGTACATGGTCTATTTCATCGCCGACGCCTGCAACGCGAAGTGCAAGCACTGCCTCCTCGCCGACGGTGCGCACCCCGGCTGGGAAACGCCGAGCATGCAGTTCAAGAAGCAGGAGCTTACGCTCGAAGAGGTCGACAAGATCACCGCGAGCATGGGCAAGAGCCTGATGTTCCTCCTCCCGACCGGCGGTGAGCCGTTCCTCCGCAAGGACATCGGCGAGATCGTCAAGATCTTCTACAAGAACACGGGCGTCCGGAACGTCGGCATCCCCACCAACGGCTCGACGGTCGCGCGTACGCTGAAGATCGTCGAGGACGTGCTGAAGTCGTGTCCGGACCTCGACCTCGGCATCGATGTGTCGCTCGACGGCGTCGGCGCGCTGCACGACGAGATCCGCGTCTTCCCGGGTCTCTTCGAGCGCTCGGTCCAGACCTACCGAGAGCTGAAGAAGCTCTCGAAGCACTACCCCCGCCTGAACGTGAACGTCGAGACCACCGTTTCGTCGCACAACGACAAGCACCTCATGGAGAACTACGCGTGGTTCCGTCGCGAGCTCGAGGTCGACAACGTGTTCACGCTGCTCACGCGCGGGTCACCGAAGGAGTCGATCGCGAAGTTCTTCGACGTGAAGCTCTACGAGGAGTACGCGGACCTCATCGAAGAGGACATGAAGAGCGGCTCGCTCTCCGGCTACGACACGTTCCCGTTCGCGGACATCATCAACGCGAAGCGCATCGTCCGCCATCGCTTGATCGCGGAGATCGCCAAGACCAACACCTACCAGATCCCGTGCTACGCCGGCTCGCTCGGCGCGTGCATGTTCGCGAACGGTGACATCCTGCCGTGCGAGCTCCTGATCGATCGTAAGCTCGGCAACGTCCGCGACGTGAACTACGACTTCAAGAAGATCTGGTACAGCGAGAAGGCGGACGAGACCCGGAAGTTCATCCGCGAGACCAAGTGTTTCTGCACGTACGAGTGCTTCCTGACCGTCAACATCCTCTTCAACCCCCGCATGATGCCGAAGATCCTGAAGGAGTGGGGGAGCCTGAAGATGCGGAAAGCCATGCGTGCCCTCGGCCTCGCCGAGAAGAAGGACTCCGCCATCGTGCGCCGCGTGGAAGGGCAGGGCTGCATCAACGGCGCCATCCAAGCGCACAACCAGAAGGTCCTGAACGGTACCGCGAACGGCCATGCCAACGGGCACGCGAACGGCGCGCTCAACGGCGTCGCCAACGGCGCCGCGCACTCGGACAGCGAAACGCACCCGCTCAACTGATCCCGATAGGGGCCGCAGCGGACCGACCGCCGCGGCCCCGTCCCGCCTGTTTCAAATTTCGCCGGCGCCATGCCGGCATCGACTGGAGGCTCCCACATGTACCGAGGCAAGCGCATTTCCGTCGTCATTCCGTGCCACAACGAGGAGGATGGCATCGCCGCCGTCATGGCGCAGATGCCGCCGATCATCGACGAGGTCGTGGTGGTCGACAACAACTCGACCGACCGCACCGCCGAGGTTGCGACGGCGGCCGGAGCGCGCGTCGTCAGCGAGACGCGCAAGGGATACGGCTACGCCCACAAGGCCGGCTATGCGGCGGCGAAGGGCGACATCATCGTCACGATGGACGGCGACGGGACGTACCCGCCCGACAGCGTGCCGCTCCTCCTCTATGTGATGCTCGAGGAGAAGGTCGACTTCATCACCGCGCGCCGCTGGTACTCGAAGAGCGGCGAGGTGAAGAGCCCCATCCGCCTCCTCGGCAACGCCATCCTCTCGGGCACGATGATGACCCTCTACTTCAAGTTCATCATCGACTCGCAGTCAGGCATGTGGATGTTCAAGAAGGAGATCCTGCCCGAGCTCGACCTCACCTCGAACGGCATGGCGCTCTCGGAAGAGATCAAGATCGAGGCGTTCACCCACCCTGGCATCCGCTGCCTCGAGATGCCGATCTACTACGGCGCGCGCATCGGCGAGTCGAAGCTCAACATCTGGCGCGACGGCTTCTACAACCTGTTCTTCCTGGTGAAGAAGCGCTTCATGCTGCGGAAGAAGCAGGCGCGTCTGCGCGTCGTCGAGCCGATCCGTCCTCCGGCGGAGGTGGTCGAGATCGAGCGTCGGGCCGGCGGCATCAACTGATCTGACGGCATGGCACTGCCGATCGCACACGCGGCGGCGGGCTATCTCGTTCATCGCGCGGCGCGCCGTGCCCCGTCCGGGGCCCGATCGTCGGCGGGAGCCTGGCGGCGCGCCGCCGTCTTCATGTTCATCGGAAACCTCCCCGACCTGGATTTCCTGGTCGGTTTCGCGCTCGGATACCCCGGGATGCTGCACCGGGGCGTGAGTCACACGGTGCTCGCCGCGGTCGTTTTCGGCCTCGCGGCGGGTGTGTGCGCGAGCCTCCGCGGCCGCGATCGCTTCGTACCGGTGGCGCTCGCGTTCGGCGCCGCCTACGGCTCGCATCTCCTCCTCGACTGGCTCACGATCGATTCACGGCCACCCACCGGCGGCCGATTCCTGTGGCCGTTCTCCGACGCGTACTTCATCGCGCCGGTCACGTTCTTCACCGAGATCCACATCGACGGCAGAACGCGGGAGAGCTTCCTGCGCACGGTACTGGCGTGGCCGAGCGTGGTGGTGCTGGCACGCGAGCTGGTGCTCGTCACCGTCGTGCTCGGTGCGTGGCGTGTCGTCGAGGCGGTCCGCTTCCGGGCGGAGCCATCCGCGGAGCTCGCGGGCGAGGATCTCGCCTGACCTCGCTCTGGCCGCTCGCGGCGTACGTTGCCACGCTATTGGCGCTCTTCATTCGCTTCGTCGATCCGGAGACGGTGCGAGGCCCGCGCCACCTGGTGGCAAGCGACGCCGACCTCGCGCTCGTGCGACGTCACCAGGTGCTCTTCTACGCCCTTCTCGTCGCGGCGCCGCTCGAATGGTGGCTTCGTGGGCGACCGGCCGGGGTCGGGCAGCTCGTAGGCGCTGGGCTCACGTTCGCGGGCGTGTATGGATACCGACACGCCGGGGGTGTGCTCGGCGATCGGTTGACGCCGCTCGTGGCACCCGCTGAGCCGGCCGTCCTCGTCGAGCACGGACCGTTTCGCACGATCCGGCATCCGATGTACCTCGCCGAGCTCGCCATGGCGTTTGGCGTGCCGCTGCTCCTCGGCGCCTGCTGGACCTTCGCCCTCAGCGCGCTCTTCACGATCGCCGTCGTGCGGCGCATCGGGGTCGAAGAGCAGGCGCTGACCGCGCGCCTTCCCGACTACGCGCACTACGCCGCGCACACCTCCCGCCTGATCCCCCATGTCTACTGACCCGTTTACCTCCCGGCCGTCCCTGTTGCTGGTGCTCGCACTCCTCGCGTGGGCAGTCGTGGTGTACGGCACCTACGCGGCGAGCTATCTGGGATGATGCTCGACGTCGCGGTCCTGGTCGTGGTCCTGGTCGTGCTCTACGGGGCCGGACGGCGCTTGGTGCGCGGGGTCCCGTTCGCGCACGGCTCCGAGGAGGCGATCTTCGCGCTCGGGCTCGGGTTCGGTCTCCTCGCGTACGTCACGCTGGCGCTCGGCGAGCTCGGCGCATTGCGCGCCCCGACCCTCTGGCTTCTGCTCGGGATTGCGGCGTGGCTCGGCCGACGCGAGATCGTGAGCGGGCTCGCGCGTGGCGCGCGCGGCGTGCGGCGGTTCGCGGCCGACGCTCACGCCGGCGAGCGCGCGGCTGTCGTGCTCGGCGCGGGCCTCCTCGCCGTCGAGTGCCTGCTCGCGACGGCGCCCGTGGTCGGTGGCGACCAGACCAAGTATCAGCTCGTCTATCCCCGCCTGTTCGCCGAGGCCGGGGCGTTCGTGCCGACGCCGTGGAGCTTCTGGGGGTACATGCAGTACCTCATGAACATGCTGTTCACGGCCGCGTTCGTGCTCCGCGGCGACGTGCTGGCCCGGCTGATCA
>JANNPN010000099.1:0-45551 GCA_031400185.1 Polyangiaceae bacterium | reverse complement strand
AATTTTTGTGCTGGTTTTGCTGTTCGGTTTTTCTGGTTCGGATGCCATGCTAGTTGCTGTTAGCGTCCTCGGTAATAAGATAGGGATTAGCATACCCTAGTTTAGCTAAAATTTGTATTTCTATCGCTTCCATCAACTCGGTGAGCGCGAGCGCGGTCCCGCCGGTGACCTGCTGCTGTATCCAGATGCCGCTCCCGTTGCCGGCACGGCCGTGCCGGATCGTGACGCCGCTGATCGCGACGTGGGCGTCGAAGACGTTCAGCACGCGGTCGACGATGCCTTGGCCCGCCGGGCAGCCGGTGGTCAGCTGCTCGACGGCGCAGGCCTGGATGACCGTCGTCGCCGCGCCGGCGCCGCTGAGGACGAGGTCATCGACGGCGGCGTTGTCGAGGAGATCGAGATCCCCGCCGGCCGCCGTGTTGTCGAACCCGGCGACGGTCAGCGTGTAGGTGCCGGCCGGCACCGTGATGGTGTCGGTCGCGGCGTTCTGGCCCGCGTCGCAATCGTCCACCGCGAGGTTGGTGTTCGCGGCGCGTACCGCTTCGCGGAGTGAGCAGTCACCGTCGGTGTTGAGCTCGTCGGTGGTCGTCGTGACCGCGATGGTCGCGGCGTGCAGCGGACGCGGTGCAGCGACGGCCGCCGCGACGATGGCCAGCAGGATGCCGAAGAATCGTGAACGCACGGAAGGGTCCTCTCCAGAATGATGTGGGCGGCGGATCAGGGTAGCGCGACGCCCCCGAGATCGAGCAGCTCGCCGAGCCGCGGCGTCGTAGTCTCGAGCAGATGGTCCACGTGGCACGTGAGCTGCGCTTGGACGCACGCGGTGACGTCGGCGACGGTCGTGAGGCTCGCGACGCCGAGCTTGGCGCAGCGCGCGCCGAGCGCCGACGCGCCGAGGCCTTCGGACGTCAACAGATCGGCCGCGACGAGCGGGCTCGCGCCGCAGGACTTCGCGACGGTCGCCGCGAAGGCGGCTTCGAGCTTCGGAATCCCCGCCACGGCCTTGGTGCACGTGCTGCCGGCCTTGGTGACGCACGCCAGGTCGCCGGGCTTGGTCTGGAGGCAGGTGAAGACGGCGGCCCCGCAGGCCTCGCCGGCCTTCGCGCGCCCCGCCAGCAGCTTGGTCGCGGCTTTTTGGATCGCGGCGTCGCACTTGCGGAGCGCCTTCCGCTTCTCGGGTGCGATCGCCGATCCCCCACCGTTGGCGCCGGCCGCGAGACAGCCGAAGTCGGTCGCGGGATCGAACCCGCCGAGCACGAGCAGCTCGCGCGCCCGCGGCACCGCGGCGCCGAGCACACGCTCGGCGCCGCACTGATGTTGCCGGCGGACGCAGTCGGCGACGTCGGCGACGGTGGTAAGGGCGACCCCGCGCCCTTCGCACGCGGCGGTCTCGCCGTCGAAGCCGAGGCCCGTCGTCGCGAGTAGATTCGCCGTCGTCACCGTGGGCTCGCCGCAGGCCGTGACGATGGCCGCGGTCAGCTTGGCTTCGGCCGTCGGCAACGACGTCCGCGCCTTCGCGCACGTCCCCTGCGCCTTCGCGAGACAGGCGGCATCGCCGTTCTTCAGCTGCACGCAGTCCGCGACCGCCTTCTCGCAGGCACCGAGCTGCTTCAGGCGGTTGCTCGCGAGCTTCGCGCCGACCTTGCGGATCGCCTTCGCGCACTTGTCGACCGCCTTGCCGACTTTGGCATCACCGACGCCGACACCCGCGGCGTTGGCGGGCGGCGCACAGTCGGGGTCAGCGCGGTCGACGAGCTGATCGCCGTCGTCGTCGACGCAGTTCTCGCAATCCTCGGGCGACCCGATCGTGTTGCAGAACTCGTTCGTGATGATGGCCGGATTGAAGTCGAAGACGATGCTCGCGTCGTTGCAGATCGTCGTGCCGAGGCCGAAGCCCGGCTTCAGGCTCACGGTGAAGAGCATCTCGCCCTCGCCTTCCGGCGACGTCACGTTCGGCGGCAGGAAGCCGTCCTCCGGGTCCTCGGGGAACTCGTGGGTGGCGGGGTCGAGCGTCGTGAACTTCCAGGTGACGATGCCCGTCGCCTTGTCGAGCGCGGCGTCGACGCCGACCAGGATGTTCACGCCGGGGCGCAGATCGACCTCGGTCGAGAAGCTCTGCAGACCCTGCGGCACGAGCACCGATAGGTCGGAGAACGTGATCGGCCCGAGGCTGAACGTGGCGAGATCGTACTTCGCCACATCCAGCTGGTCGGTGACCGTCACCTCGAACGCGTCGCCCGTCGCGGTCGCGAGGTTCTCGAAGGTGACCGCGTAGCTGAGCGGCGTCACGCCGTCGATGAAACCACCCGGTCCGCCCGGCCCCGCTTTGTAGTTCGGATCGTGCGCGTTTCTGAACGGCACCTGTCTGGGTGTGGGACTGGGTTGGGGATCGGGCGCGGGTCTTTTTGGGGGTTTACACGGGGCTCCCAGGAAATTGAGGATCTTCGCGAACGTCCCCTCACACGAGAAGGGCGTCGGAGGCGGGGGGGCCTTCGGCGCCTCGTCGTCCTTGGGGCAGCCGTGCCGACAGGGATCAACTTCCTCTTCGCAGAAGATTTTGTCGACGGGGTTGGTGATGTGCGAGAAATCACAGCGGTGGGCGCCGGTGCCGGTATAGCGGGCCTCTGCTGAGCCGCCGACCAGCTGCGCGACGATGCGCGCGAGCCACCCGCGATCATCGGACGTTGCCGAAGCGGTCACGGTTTCGCCGGCGATGAACTGGCCCGTGTCGATGATGAGCTGGGCCTGGCTGTAGATGGGGAGATTGCCGGTTGGGTTCCCGGCGGCCGCGAGCCGCCCGTCCGCGACGACGGCGGCGAGCTGAGTGCGGACGTAGGCTTCGATGTCCGCGTCGTCCGGGAACGTGGTCGTGCCGTGCACTCTGACCGCGTAGTCCTTCGCCTGCGACACATAGAAGGCGACGACATCCGGCGAGAGATCCGGTTGGAAATACGGGTCGCCGACGTTCGTCGTGACGTAGGTGGCCGGCAGAGCCCCAGGGACCCCGGGCTCGGGGGAGACCGGGCTTTGCACGCGGATTCTGAACAGATTGCTCGAGCCCGCCGGCACGATCGGCAGCAGAAAGTAGAACGAGTCGGCCTGCTCGGGGAGCTCGGGGGACGGAGGGCGCGCGTTCTCGATCGCGAAGCTGAACCAGTCCGTCGCGATCTGTCCGGGCTGAGCCGGCGGCGGGCTCACCTCGAACGGGATGAACCACCGCAACTGCTCCCCGAAGGCCAGCGAGAGCGGGACGCCGTAGGCATCCACGGTGCCGCGGTTGCCGACGAGCACGTGGATCGACTGGACACGGCCGTTCTGGAACGCGACCGGGGTGAGGAGCTCGACCCAGACGTCCGATTGGCCGCCCGCGTCGACCGTGAACGCGTCGGCGAGCGTCGCGACCGAGTCGTCCGGGTTTTTCACCTCGACAGTCCACACACCCGGCGCCGCGTCGTGCAGATCGAACGAGGTCGTGACCACGTCCTCGCGGACGTTCGCAACCGAACCGACCACGTCGGCGAAGCCGGCGCGCACGAGCCGCACGACGGCGCCGTCGACGAAGCCGCTGCCGAAGACCTTCACTTGCACCGTCCCGGCCGTGCCGCCGGTCGCCGGCTTCACGGCCGTGGCCGTGATCGCGCCGCCGCCACCGCCACCACCTTCGACGGACCCGGCGTCGCACACGGCGCCGCTCGGCCGCGTCTCGCCGCGCTGATCCGTCGTGGGGCACGCGGTGCCGCCACTGCCGGGCGTCGCCGGGTTGCCGCCGTCGATCGCGAGGCTGCCATCGAGGAGCGCGTGCGTGAGCGTCGGACCGCCGTTGTCGGCGAGCGGGCCGAGCTTGGCGTCGAGCACCGCCCCGGTTGTGCCGATCTGATCGCCGTTCGCGCCGTCGACGAGGCTCCGACAACGGAATCCATCACCAACGAGGTTGAACCCCTCGGAGACGACCGCCGGTACGAAGTTGCTGTCGTCGCAATCGGGTGCGACGTGGGCCGGGTCGGCCGCGACGTCGAATATGTTCCCGGCGACGATCGTGTTGCGGAGAAAGACGGATCCGCTGACGCTGATCCCGCCGGCACCATTGCCTTGCGTCCCCTTGATGCGGTGGTTCAGGGTGACGGTGCTGCTGCGGAGGTTGAGTGTACCGCTGCTATGGATGCCAGCGGCGAACACGTTCGACACGTTCCCGCTGATGGTGCTGTTGGTGATCGTCGCCGTCGAAGCGTTGCGGAATCCGATTCCTGCGTTGCCGCTGATCGTGCAGCCGGTGAGCGTCGCCGTGACCGTACTACTGGCTGGCCCACCACTGAAGACGCCGCCGACGTAGCCCGTGTTGCCGCTCACGGTGCAGTCGGTCATGACGAGCGTTGCGCCAAAGCCGAAGACAGCCGATCCACTGTAGACGGCGCCGTTCCCACCCGCGCCGCCGACGTTGTCCGTGACCGTCACGCGCGTGAGCGTCGTCGTGCTGCCCTCTGCGGCGAGCCCGGCACCGACGACGTCAGGCGCACCGTTCTTGGTGATGACGGCGTCGGTGAGGGCGAGCCCCGCTCCGCCGGCCGTGTTGATGCTCCGAACCCAAATGCCGCCCCCCGTGACATAGAAGTTGGCGCGGCCGTGCCGGACGGTCACGCCGCTGATCGCGACGCGCGCGTCGATGATGTTCAGCACGCGGTCGAAGACCCCTTGGCCCGCGGGACACTCGGCCGTCAACTGATCGACGGTGCAGGCCTGGAGGATGGTGGTCGCCGCGCCGGCGCCGATGATGGCCAGGTCGTCGGCGGCGGCATTGTTGAGGATGTCGAGATCTCCGCCGGCGTTGCTGTCGTCGAAGCCGGCGAGCGTCAGCGTATACGTGCCCGCCGGCACCGTGATCGTGTCGGTCTGGTCGCTCTGACCCGCCGTGCAGGCGTCGACGGCGGTGTTGGTGTTGGCGGCTTGCACCGCCTCGCGGAGGGAGCAATCGCCGTCGCTGTTGAGTTCGTCGGTCGTGGTCGTGACCGTGATGGTCGCGGCCTCGGCGAGGCGCGGAGGAACGGCGGTCGAGGCGGCGATGGCGAGCAGGATGCCGAGGAAAGGTCTTGGAAACATTGCGCCCTCCGGGCGTTTGGAGATGTCGTTCGCTCATGCCTCGGGTTCATGGATCCAACAAGGAGCCACTTCCCCCCGTTGGCGATGGAGCCACTCAGGGCAACGTGACGCCTCCGAGGCCGAGGAGCTCTCCGAGCCGCGGCGTCGTGCTCTCGAGCAGATGGTCGACGTCGCACGTGAGCTGCGCTCGGAGGCACGCGGTGACGTCGGCCACGGTCGCGAGGCTCGCGATCCCGAGCTTCGCGCAGCGCTCGGCGAGCGCCGACGCGCCGAGGCCTTCGGCCGTCGACAGATCGGTCGCGACGAGGGGGCTCGCGCCGCAGGACTTTGCGATGGTCGTGGCGAAGGCCGATTCGAGCTTCGGAATACCCGCCACGGCCTTGGCGCACGTACCACCGGCTTTGCCGACACAGGCCGGATCGCCGGGCTTCGTCTGGAGGCAGGTGAAGACGGCGGCGCCGCAGGCTTCACGGGCCTTCGCGCGGCCCGCCACCAGCTTCGTCGCGGCCTTCTGGATCGCGGCGTCGCACTTGCGGAGCGCCTTCCGCTTCGCGGCGGCGATCGCCGAACCGGCGCCGTTGGCGCCGCCGTCGAGGCAGACGAGATCGGTCGGACCGAACCCGCCGAGCGCCAGCAGCTCGCGCGCCCGCGGCACGACGGCGCCGAGGAGGCGTCCAGCGGCGCACCGGTGCTGACGAGTGACGCACTCGGCGACGTCAGCGACCGTCGCGAGTGCGGCGACCCCGCGCCCTGCGCACGCGACCGTTTCGCCGTCGAAGCCGAGTCCGGCCGCTGCGGTGAGATTGGCCGCCGTCACCGCGGGCTCGCCGCAGGCCTTGACGATGCCCGCGGTCAGCTTGGCTTCGGCCGTCGGCAATGCGTTCTTGGCCTTCGTGCACTTCGCCTGTGCCTTCGTGAGGCACGCGTCATCTCCGTTCTTCAGTTGCACGCAGTCCGCGACGGCCTTCTCACACGCCCCGAGCTGCTTCAGCCGAGTGCTCGTGAGCTTCGCGCCGACCTTGCGGATCGCCTTGGCGCATTTGTCGACGGCTTTGCCGACCGTGGCGTCGCCGACACCGGCGCCCGCACCGTTCGCGGGCGCGGCGCAATCCGGATCGGCGCGATCGACGAGCGCATCACCGTCGTCGTCGATGCAGTTCTCGCAGTCTTCCGGCGCGCCGATCGTGTTGCAGAAGTTCGGCGTGTCGATCGGCGCGTTGAAGTCGAAGACGATGCGCGCGTCGTTGCAGACCGTCGTGCCGAGACCGAAGCCGTGCTTCAGGCTCACGGTGAAGAGCACCGCACCTTCCCCCTCGGGTGACGTCACGTTCGGCGGTAGGAAGCCTTCGTCCGGATTCTCGGGGAACTCGTGGGTCTCGGGATCGAGCGTCGTGAATTTCCACCGCACGATGCCGGTCGCGGTGTCGAGCGCGGCCTCGATGCCGACGGCGATGTTCGCGCCCGGGCGGAGATCCACTTCGGTCGAGAAGCTCTGGAGTCTCGGCGGCACCGGTACGAACTTGTCGCCGAACGAGATCGATCCGAGCTGGAACGTGGCGAGGTCGTATTTGGCGGTGTCGAGCTGGTCGGTCACCGTCACCTCGAACGCATCGCCCGCCGCGGTCGGCTTGTTCTCGAAGAGGATCGTGTAGGGCAGCGGCGTCACGCCGTCGATGAAGCCGCCCAGCCCGCCCGGACCCACTTTGTCGTTGGGATCGAAGGAGAACACGTACGGCACGTAGTCGTCCTTGGGTTTGCACGGGCCGAACAGGTACTCGTCCGAGAACTGCGAAACATAGTCGCAATTGATGGGCTTGACGGGCGGGTCGCAGAGATCGGGATTGGTCTCGCACGACTCACACAGCTCCGGATTGAGCTCGCACGGCGGCTTGAGATCCTCACACCATCCGAACAGCGCGCAGTCGGAGGCAGGGCCGTTGGGGTCGGGGTTGCCGACACGCAAGCGGGCAAAGGCGGGCCGGCCGGTGACGAAATCGGCGAGCTCCGCGAGCCACCGGTGCACGGACAGGGGACTGGACGCCGTCGCGCTCTCCCCGGCGATGAACTGTCCCGTGTCGACGAGCAGCTGGGTGAGGCTGTAGACCGGCGGGTCGCCGCCGGGGACCTCGGCGCGCTTCGCCGTGCCCTCGGCGACGAGGGTCGTGAGCTGCGTCCGGACGTACTGCTCGATCGCCGCGTCGGAAGGAAACGTCGTCGTCCCATGCGCGGTCGCGGCGTACACCTTCGCGCGAGCGACGTGCTCGGCGACGACCTCGGCCCCGAGATCCGGGTGGAAATACGAGGCGCCGATGGACCCCGAGACCGCGATCGGCACACGGCTCGGATCGATGCCGAGCGGAACCTTTACACGGAACCGCAGCGTGCCCGTGGAGCTCGCCGGCACGATGGGCAACAGGAACAGAAGCTGGTCGCGCCCCGCGGGCCGCGGCAGGGGGACGTCGATCGCAATGCGCGTCCAATCGGTCGCTTGCTGTCCCGCTTGCGCCGGCGGGGGGCTCACCGGAAAGGGAGCGCCCCAAATGAGCTCATCCGAGAACGAGAGGAAGAGCGGCACGGCTCGAGCATCGACGGTCCCGCGATTCCCGAACTGGAGATAAATGGTCTGCGTGCGCCCGGCGTTGAACGCGCGCGGCAGCACGAGCTGCGACCAGAGGTCGGCACCGCCGCCCGCCTCGATCGTGAACGCGTCGGTGAGCGTCACGACGGACGCATCCGGGTTCTCGACCCGCACGCTCCAGAGACCCGGGGCAGCACCGCGAAGATCGAGCGCGCTCGTGAGCGGCGACCCGTGGACTTCGGCGGTCGTCCCCACCACGTCGGGAAATCCCGCTCGCACGAGCTTGACGACGGTGCCGTCGACGAACCCGGCGCCGAAGACGCGCAGCTCCACCGTGCCGGCGTTACCACCGACCGTTGGCTGTACGGAGTCGACCGCGAGCGCCACGGCGCCACCGGCCTCGACGGCACCGGCGTCGCAGGCGATGCCGCTCGGGCGCGTCTCGCCGCGCTGGTCGGTCGTCGGGCACGCCGTACCGCCGCTTCCCGGCGCCGCCGGATTGGCGGCATCCACCGCGGGGCTGTCCGATAGAGGTGGGTGCGTGAGGGTCGGACCACCATAGTCCGCCAGGAGGTCGAGCTTCGGGTCGATCGGAGCCGCCGTCGTGCCGATCTGGTCGCCGTTCTGGCCGTTGATGAGGCTCGGGCACTTGGACCCGTCACCGACGAGGTTGAACCCCTCGGAGGCGGGTGAGCTCTCGTAGCCGTAGCAGTCGGCCCGGTTCAGAGACGGATGCGGGGCGTCGTTGAAGTTGCCGGCGACGATCGTGTTGCGGAGCACGATGGCGCCGCTGGCGTTGAGCCCGCCGGCGCCTTGCGAAGACGCCGGCCCGAGCAGCCGGTTCGCGGTGACGGTACAGTTCCGGAGGTTCAACGTACCCAAAGCGGAGATGCCGCCGGCACCGCCCGTCGACTGGTTGCCGCTGATGGTGCAGTTGGTGAGCGTAGAAGTGCCTTGGGTCACGAAGCCAACGCCCTGGTTGTTGCTGATGGTGCAGTTGGTGAGTGTGGCCACGGCCGGCGCGAGGACGCGGACGGCGCCTATACCGACGTTGCCGCTCACGGTGCTGTCGGTCATGACGAGCTCCGCGTGCGTGTAGCCGGAGGAGATGCCGCTGCCCTGCAGGGCCACGTTGTCGCTGACGATCACCCTCGTGAGGGTGAGGGCGGCATTCCAGCTCCCAATGCCACCCGCTTCACTACTGACGGCGGCGACCTCGTCGCCGTTTTTCGTGACGACGGCGTCGGTGAGTGTGAGCGCCGCGCCCGAGTCGCTGAGCCTCGTGAGCAGGATGCCGCTCCCGAACCGCAGCCCGCTCTCGTTGGGAGCGCGGCCGTGTCGGATGGTGACGCCGCTGATCGCGACGTGGGAATCGAACACGTGCAGCACGCGGTCGGCGACGCCTTGGCCGGCCGGGCAGTCGCCTGCGAGCTGCGAAACGGTGCAGGCCTGAATGATCGTCGTCGCCGCCCCGGCACCGGTGATGACGAGGTCGTCGACGGCAGTGTTGTTCCGGAGGTCGAGGTCGCCGCCGGCGGCATCGTTGTCGTACCCGGCGAGCGTCAGCGTGTATGTCCCGGCTGGCACCGTGATGGTGTCGGTCTGATCGTTCTGTCCCGCCGTGCAGGCGTCGACGGCGGCGTTGGTGTTCGCCGCGCGGACGGCTTCGCGGAGCGAGCAGTCGCCGTCGCTGTTGAGCTCGTCGTTGGTCGTCGTGACGGTGATGCTGGCGGCGTGCAGCGGACATGGTGCCGCGACCGTCGCAGTGACGATGGTCAGTAGGATGCTGAGGAGTGTGTGTCGCGTCATGGCCTCTCCCTAGATTTCACTACGGCAACGTTACGCCCCCGAGATCGAGCAGCTCCCCGAGCCGCGGCGTCGTGCTCTCGAGCAGATGATCGACGTGGCACGTGAGCTGCGCTTGGACGCACGCGGTGACGTCGGCGACGGTCGCAAGGCTCGCGACGCCGAGCTTGGCACAGCGCGCGCCGAGCGCCGACGCGCCGAGGCCCTCGGACGTCAGCAGATCGGCCGCGACGAGCGGGCTCGCGCCGCAGGCTTTCGCGACGGTCGTCGTGAAGCCGGCTTCGAGCTTCGGAATTCCCGCGATGGCTTTGGTGCACGTGCCGCCGGCCTTCCCGACACACGCCGGATCGCCGGGCTTCGTCTGGAGGCAGGTGAAGACGGCGGCGCCGCAGGCGTCAGCGGCCTTCGCCCGACCCGCCAGTAGTTTCGTCGCGGCTTTCTGGAGCGCGGCATCGCATTTGCGAATCGCCTTTCGTTTTTCAATGGCGAGCGCCGAGCCGCCGCCGTAGGCGCCGGTCGCGAGGCATTGGAAATCGGTCTCGGGATCGAAGCCGCCGAGTCCGAGCAGCTCGAGCGCACGCGGCACCGCGGCGCCGAGGACGCGCTCCGCGGCGCACTGGTGTTGCCGGCGGACGCACTCGGCGACGTCGGCGACCGTAGCGAGCGTGTCGACCCCGCGCCCCGAGCACGCGGCGGTTTCGCCGGCGAAGCCGAGGCCGGCCGCTGCGTCGAGATTCGCCGACGTCACCGCGGGCTCGCCGCACGCCTTGCCGATCACGGCCGTCAGCTTCGCCTCGGCGGCCGGCAGCGACGTCCGCGCTTTCGTGCACTTCTCTCGCGCTTTCGCGAGACACGCGGCGTCGCCGGGCTTCAGCTGCACGCAGTCGGCAACCGCCTTCTGGCAGGCGCCGAGCTGCTTCAGCCGGTTGCTCGTGAGCTTCGCCCCGACCTTGCGGATGGCCTTCGCGCACTTGTCGACGGCCTTGCCGGCCGTGGCGTCGCCGACGCCAGCGCCCGCGCCGTTCGCGGGTGCCGTGCAGTCGGGATCGGCGCGATCGACGAACGTGTCGCCGTCGTCGTCGATGCAGTTCTCGCAATCCTCGGGCTCGCCGATCGTGCTGCAGAAGTCGTTCGTGACGATCGGCGGGTTGAAGTCGAACACGATGCTCGCGTCGTTGCAGATCGTCGTGCCGAGGCCGAGGCCCGGCTTCAGGCTCACGGTGAACAGCATCTCGCCCTCGCCTTCCGGTGAGTTCACGTTGGGCGGCAGGAAGCCGTCTTCCGGATCCTCGGGGAACTCATGGGTGGCAGGGTCGAGCGTCGTGAACTTCCAGGTGACGATGCCCGTCGCGGTGTCGAGGGCAGCGTCGATGCCGACCAGAATGTTCACGCCGGGGCGCATGTCGACCTCGGTCGAGAAGCTCTTCAGACCCGGCGGCACGAGCACCGATTTGTCGGCGAACGAGATCGGCCCGAGGCTGAACGTGTCGAGGTCGTACTTCGCCACGTCCAGCTGGTCGGTGACCAGCACCTCGAACGCGTCGCCCGTCGCGGTTGCGAGGTTCTCGAAGGTGACCGTGTAACCGAGCGGCGTCACGCCGTCGATGAAGCCACCCGCTCTGCCCGGCCCGGCCTTCTCGTTCGGATCGTGCGGCTGCCTGAACGGCACCGGTTCGGGTGTGGGTCTGGGATTTTCACTGGTTTTGGGGGGTTTGGGACTGCGTTTGGGTTTGGGACTGGGTTGGGAAGTGGGTTTGGCAGTTTCCCCGGGTTTGGGCGTTTCCCCTGGCTTGGCAGTTTCCACGGGTTTGGCAGTGGCCTTGGGATCGGGTGCGCACGGGGCCCCCAGGAGATTGAGGACGAATTTGATCGACCCCACACACGGTACGACCGGCGGGACTTGCGGCGCATCGTGATTGCCATCGTCGTCGCCGTAGCCGTCGCCGTCGGGGCAGCCGTAGCGGCAGGGATCGATCTCCGCTTCGCAGGCCATTTTCGCGGCACGGTCCGGAAAGGTCGAGAAATCACAGGTGTGGGCGCCGGTGCCGGTATACCGGGCCTCGGCCGAGCCGCCGACGAGCTCCGCGACGATGCGCGCGAGCCACCCGCGGTCACCGGGTGGCGCGAAGGCCGTTTCGGTTTCGCCTGCGATGAACTGGCCCGTGTCGATGATGAGCTGGGCCTGGCTGTAGATGGGGAGACTTCCACTCTCGTCCCCAACGGCCGCGAGCCGACCGTCCGCGACGACCGCCGCGAGCTGCGTTCGGACGTACGCCTCGATCGCCGCGTCGGACGGCAACGCGGTCGTGCGGTGCGCCCTGAACGCGTAGTCCTTCGCCTCCTGCACATAGAAGTCGACGGCCTCCGCCGAGAGATCCGGCTCGAAGTACGGGTCGCCGATGTTCGCGACGACGTGGATGGCCTCCGGAGCGGGGTCGACGAAGGGCGGGCTCTTCACGCGGAATTTGAACGCAGTGCTCGAGCCCGCGGGCACGACCGGCAGCAGGAAGTAAAACGAGTCGGCGTGCTCGGGGAACTCGAGGTTCGGAGGTTGGTGGCGGTCGACGGCGACCGCTGACCAGTCCGTCGCAATCTGTCCTGGCTGCGCGGGCGGCGGGCTTATGAGGAACGGGAGGGCCCACCGCAGCTCCTCCCCGAACGCCACCGAGAGCGGGACGCCGTAGGCATCGACGGTGCCGCGGTTGCCGACGATCACGTGGATCGACTGGGCCCGGCCGGCTTGGAACCCGCTCGGGGTCATCGTCTGGACCCAGAGGTCCGATCCGCCGCCGGCGACGACCGTGAATGCGTCGGTCAGGGTCGCGACCGTTGCATCCGGGTTCTCCACCTCCACGCTCCAGGTACCCGGTGCTGCGTCGCGGAGATCGAGCTCGGTGGTGATCACTGGTCCGAGGACGTTCGTCGCCCCTCCGACCACGTCGGCGAAGCCCGCGCGCACGAGCCGCACCACGGCACCCGTGACGAAGCCGTCGCCGAAGACGCGCAACTGCACCGTCCCGGCCGTGCCGCCGGACTCCGGTTGCACGGAGAACGCCGCGATTGCGCCGGGACCACTCCCCTCGAAAGAACCCACGTCGCATGCGGCGCCGCTCGGCCGCGTCTCGCCGCGCTGATCCGTCGTCGGGCATGCGGTGCCGCCGCTTCCCGGCGCCGCCGGGTTGGCGCCGTCGATCGCAGGGCTGCCGCTGACGAGCGCGTGCGTGAGCGTCGGCCCGCCGTAGTCGGCGAGCGGGCCGAGCTTGGCGTCGATCGGGGCCCCTTTCGTGCCGATCCGGTCGCCGTTCACGCCGTCGTGGAGGCCCGGACAGTTATACCCGTCACCGACGAGGCTGTACCCCTCGGAGACGGGGAATGTGAACGAGCCCGAAAAGCAGTCGGGCGCGTTCACCGCCGGATTCGTCTCGTCGTGGATGTTGCCGGCGATGATCGTGTTGCGGAGAACCATGGGGCCGGAGGCCCAGATCCCGCCGGCACCATGCGAGGGCACGAGCAGCCGGTTCGCGGTGATGGTGGTGCTCCGGAGGTTCATGCTGCCGTTGACGGTGTAGATGCCGCCGGCAGTTTGTGCCGCCTGGTTGCCGCTGATGGTGCAGTTGGTGAGCGTGGCCGTGCCGCCGTCGTTCAAGAAGGCGGCGGGGCCGCCGGTCTCCGTACGGTTGCCGCTGATGGTGCTGTCGGTGAGCGTCATCACGGAGGGCAGGGAGGGATGCTGGGAGTAATTCAGGAGGCCGCCGCCCCTGTTTGCCGCCACGTTGTTGCTGACGGTGCAGCCGGTGAGCGTGGCCGTGGCGTGGAGATTGTAGAGGCCGGCGCCGCTGTTGGTGAACCCGAGGAAGCCAGGGAGGATGACCGTACGGTTGTCGCTGATGGCGCTGTCGGTGCACGTCACCACAGCGCGGTCCTCATTGAAGATGCCGCCGCCGCCTCCGCCGCGCGCGGTGTTGCCGCTCACGGTGCTGTCGGTCATGGCGATCACCGAAGTGTCGAAACTATTCGAAATGCCGCCACCGAAGAGGGCCTGGTTGTCGCTAATCGTCACTCTCGTGAACGTGAGCGCGCCATTCCAGTTCGCGATGCCACCGCCGTAGCTATTGACGTCGCCGGCGCCGGCACCGCTCGCCGTGGTGTCGCCGTTCTTGGTGATGACGACGTCGGTGAGCGTGAGCGCAGGCGGTGTGTTCAACCTCCGAATCCAGATGCCGCTCCCGTAGCGCGCCCTGTTCTGGGCGGGGGCCAGGCCGTGCCGGATGGTGACGCCGCTGATCGCGACGTGGGCATCGAACAGCTCCAGTACGCGGTCGGCGATCCCTTGGCCTGCCGGGCAGTCCGCCGCGAGCTGCTCGACGGCACACGCCTGGATGATCGTCGTCGCCGCGCCGGCGCCGTTGATGACGAGGTCGTCGACGGCGGTGTTGTCGCGGAGGTCGAGATCGCCGACCGCGGAGTCATTGTCGAACCCGGCGACCGTCAGCGTGTACGTGCCGGCCGGCACCGTGATGGTGTCGGTCTCGGCGTTCTGGCCCGCGGCGCAGGCGTCGACCGCGACGTTCGTGTTGGCGGCGCGGATCGCTTCGCGGAGCGAGCAGTCGCCGTCGGCGTTGAGCTCGTCGGTGGTCGTCGTGACCGCGATGGGCGCCGCGTCAGCGAGTCGTGGAGGAAGGGCGCCCGAAACGACGATGGCGAGCAGGATGCCGAGGACAGGTTGTCGAAGCATGGATCCTCCGGGGTGTGAGCGGGGCGCGAGCGTACCGCTTCGATGATTTCGCGAGCAAGCGCGATCGGCGCGAAATGCGACGTCGGAGAAGAACGCGGTGCGGACCCGCACGAGAAGCGGGGCCATCCCTATATGACGTGCGCGCTTCACGAAGTGGTCGCGGCTTGCCCGATGCCCTGAGGCGGCGATGGCTAGCAGGATGCCGAGGAAAGATTTCGGAGACATGGGACCGTCAGCGTGCGCTCACTCTCCGTCGCCACGCACGGCGCGTACGCGCTGGGGAGCGCCCGGCGTGACGAAGGCGCCGCCATTGCGGAAATCGACGGCGTTGTTGGAGTTGGTGCCCTGACCCGGGTGAACGTCGACGCTCGACGAGTGGTAGTGGCACGGAGTGAAGATGTCGGAGAAGCACATGACGGTGGGACCGAACACCTCTTGTTGGATGCAGGGCGTGTTCTCCTGGGAGCCGCACGGGATGGAGCCGTAGCGGACGCTGGGATCGAAGATGCTCAGCAGCTCGGTGACGTACGGCAGCCGCCAATCCCGATAGCCCGCGAAGCCCGGCTCGATCGGAACACCGAATTCGGAATGTCCGTTCAGGCGGCCGAGGAAGCTCCCCCCGACGATGTTCCCGTTCGTCCCGAAGAAGTCGTACGTGTTGTCGGTGTCGTGCGGGTTGAAATAGTTGTAGATGCCGTCTTGCGAGTCCTTCTTCTCCCACATGAGCCCCGTATGGAGGTCGCTGACGGTGCCGTCGTTGTTGTCGACCCAATGACAGATCCAAATGTTCTCGAGAGGGACGTCCTTCTCCGCGACGACGAACTTGCTCGCGAGCTTTGCGTCGCACTTGGCGAAATTGGCCGTCCCACCAACGACGATCTTCGCACGCTCCACGCTGCGACACGCTTGCCACTTGCCACGGGCAAGGATCTTCGCCTTCCGGCACTTCGCGTACACGTTCGGTTGGGCGAACGCCGACGATACGATCGCCACGGACACTAGGATGGCCAGCACCTGGGCCAACACCATTCGCGAGCTCAGCATCGGATTCTCCTTGGACGGCGGTCGAAGCACGGTGGAGTGATTCATTGGATGGTCGCCCGGCTCAGTCGCCGCCGCCGCGAACGGCGCGTGCGGCGTTGGGACTGCCCGACGTGATGATGATGCCGCCATCGGCAAAATCGACCGTGTCGTTGGCGTACGAACCCGGACCGTAGACCCTGTCGACGGTCGTCGAGTGATACTTGCAAGGACCGCTCGTGGTTTGGGAGAAGCACATCACCGTCGGACCGAACACGCTTTGTCGGATGCACGGCGTGTAGTCGGCGCTGCCGCACGGGAGCGAGGGCCCGTACGAGACGGTGGTGTCGACGATGCTCAGCAGCTCGCTGACGTACGGCAGCCGCCAGTCCCGATAGCCCGCGAAGCCCGGCTCGATCGGGGTGTCGAATGACGTTTGTCCGTTCAGGAGGCCGAGGAAGCTACTCCCGACGATGTTGCCGTTCGCGTCCCCGTAGTAGTACGCGTTGTCGAAATCATGGGGGTTGGCGAAATTCGCCACGCCATCTTGGGCGTTTTTCTTCTCCCACATGAGCCCCGTATCGAGGTCGCTGACGGTGCCGTCGCCGTTGTCGATCCACGTACAGATCCACGTCTCGTCGGCTGGGAGGTTTTTCTCCGCAGAGACGAGCTTGGCCGCGAGCGTGGCGTTGCACTTGGTGAAATCGCCCGTCTTCCCAACGACGATTTTCGCGCGCTGCCCGCTCCGGCAGCTCTTCCACTTGCCGCGCGCGAGGATCTTCGCCTTCTGGCACTTCTGGTGCTCGGTGACGTCGGCCAACGCCGACGTCACGACTGCCACGGACACGACGATCACCAGCAGCTGGGCAGACACGATACGCAAGCTCGGCATGAGGGTCCTCCTGGGACGGCGGCCGACCGCACACTCTAGACGTTTGGCGTCAATGCCTCGGGTCATATGGATCTGACAAGGAGCCACTTTCCCACGCTGATGATGGAGCCACTCGTCGTGCCTAGCGGGCGCAACGGAAGCCGAGGTAGTCGTACGCAGAGGACGGCACGAAGAAGGCGGTGATCCAGAGCGGACCGGCCTGCGAACCGAAGAAGCTGCCGCCGCGCACCAGCGCAGCAGGCTCACCCGAAAGCGCCGCGCCTGCGAAACATTGGGCATCACCCGTCGGGCTGACACCGGCGCTCCACGTCCCGCACGCCTCCGAAAACGGCACCCAGTCGGCCACCCATTCTTGCTTGTTCCCCACCATGTCGAACGCTCCGCGCGTCGAGACGCAGCTCGCGCGCGCGCCGGTGGGCGACGTCACGAACCCGCTGAAGGTGTTGCAGTCCGACACGCCGTTGTCCGGTCCCGGATCGGGCGTGCCCGTCACCGCCGCCTGCCACTCCGCGTTCGACGGGAGCCGCTTCGCCGCATTCTCGCACGCGGCCTGCGCCTGGAACCACGTCAGCCGCGACGACGGCGTCACCCCGGGCACGCTCACGGCATAGATGTCGTCCAGGCAGTTCTGTCCGCTGTCGACGCACGGCGCGTAATCGTCGCTCGCGATGCCGAGCTGGGTCGCGCCTGCGCCCAGAAGATCGGCCACCGTCGCCTTCCCGTGCTGGATCTTCTTGACGAGGCCCTTGTTGGCGCCGAGCGGATCGGGCAGCCGCCACACGCTCGCCTCGTACGTGTCCATGCACACCGTCCCCGACACGACCGCGTCGGGTGCGCACTTGGTGAGCGGCTTCGCGCCCTGCGCGTTCGCGGGGCTTGCTGCCAGCACGAGCGTCGTCGCAAGCACGGCGGCGCTCGCCGCGGTTCTGATTGATCGCTGTCTCATGAGTTTCCTCTTGGGGGAGTGGGGCTTCCGCGGAAGGAGCGTCGCCGGGGTGGTGAGCATCGGTGGTTGCGGGAACATGAGCCCTCCAACGGTCGGATGTGTTGGCGTTCATTGCCTCGAGTCGATGGATCCGACAAGGAGCCACTTTCCCTCGCTGGCGATGGAGCCACCGGCGCGTCCGCCCAGGCCGAGCGCAGCGTCGCAACACCCAACGCCATGACCGTGGGGAGATTCGAGTGATCGGTTCGCTCGCCCGAGGGCTCGATCCTGAGAGGCGGCTCAAGTCCAGAGTGCCGCGCACAGCGCGAGAGGCGTCGGCGGCCGCGGTGCCGTCGACTCGCGTCTAGCGCTGAGCGAAGGCGTGGCGCGGAACTCCGCGCTTCGGCCCGCACTAGCCCTTGACCACGTAGAGGGCGTAGCCGTCATGCTCCTGGCGTTCGATGATTCGAGCGCCGAACACGCGGTCGACTTCGCTGCGGTAGAAGGCTTGCTCCGGATTCGGTGCGAAGATGAGGTATCCGGATAGGCCGCCCGCAGCAGCCATGTCGATCCACCGCGGTTGGCGAGGACGACTTCTTCCGGTCGGCAGCGTGCGACCGTTCGCCTGGTATCCCTGCGCCATGGACCCTTGCAAAGGGCCCCTCTCCACGCTGTAGATGGAGCCACATGTACATCCGCCGCAGTCGCGCCGAGCCGCTCACCACGCAACTCTATCGAGGCATTCGCGAGGCCATTCTGAGCGGCGCGCTGGCCCCGGAATCGCGGGTGCCGTCGACCCGCGATCTGGCGCTGAGCGAAGGCGTGGCGCGGAACACCGCGCTGCGGGTCTACCAGCAATTGCTTTTGGAAGGGTACCTGGTCCAGCGACGCGGCGCCGGAACCTATGTGGCCCCCGAGCTTCCGGAGAACCTCCTCACCCGACTCCGCACGACACCCGCCACTCCGACGGCCCCGCGGGATCCCCCGCGGCTCTCACGCCGGGGCCACCGTCTCGTGCCACTGGCGCCAACCTCCTGGGCGCCCGTCACCCCGGCGGTCGCCGTCGATTTTCGGTACGGACCCACTGCGCTCGACGACTTTCCCCGACAGATGTGGCGGCGTCACCTGAGCCGCGCCGCGCGGGAGACCACGGCACCGCATCTCGACTATGGCGCGCCCGCCGGCCTCCCGGAGTTGCGGGAAGCGATCGCCGAGTACCTGACACACGCCCGCGCCGTCGACTGCCGCCCCGACCAGATCATCATCGTTCACGGATCGCAGCAGGCCTTGGCGCTGACTGGCGAAGTCTTGCTCGACCCCGGCGACCGCGTCCTCATCGAAGAACCGGGATATCCTGGTGCGACCCTGAGCTTCTGGGCCGCGGGGGCCACCGTGATCCCGGGCGCCGTTGGACCGGAAGGGCTCGACGTCCGCGCCCTCGCGGCCAGCATGCGGCGGGTACGCCTCGCCTACGTCACGCCGTCACACCAGTTCCCGACCGGCGTCATCATGACCCTCGCCCGTCGCCTCGCTCTGCTCGAGTGGGCAGAGCGCACCGGGGCATGGATCTTCGAGGACGACTACGACAGCGAGTTCCGTTACGGGGTCCGCCCCATCGAATCCCTGCAGGGACTCGACCGTCACGAGCGCGTCATTTATGCCGGCACCTTCTCGAAGGTGCTGTTTCCGTCGCTCCGCCTCGGCTACCTGGTGGTACCGGCACCGCTCGTCGGTCCCTTCGGCGCCGCCAAGGCGCTGGCCGACACCGGGACGGGGGGCCTCGAGCAACGGGCCCTCGCCCGCTTCATCCGCGACGGACACTTCGACCGGCACCTGCGTCGCGCGCGCACCCGCAACGGCCAGCGCCGCGCCGCCCTCGTCGCCGCGCTCGACGAGCACGTGGGAGAGCAGGTGGAGGTGCTCGGTGCCAACGCCGGCCTGCACGTGATGCTGCGCCTCCGGGACGTACCGCTCGCCGACGAACCCGAGCTGATCGCCGACGCTGAACGCGCGGGCGTCCGCGTCTACTCTCCGGTCCGGCTCTATCACGCACCGCGCGACCGCCCCGAGGCCGAGCTTCTGCTCGGCTACGCCTCCCTCTCGCTCACCCAGATCCGCCGGGGCATCGCTCGCCTTGCGGGCGCGCTGAATGGCGTTGGACGTCGTCGGAGCCTGCGGCGCTGACCAACCCCGCCGTGGTCGCTCTCCACGGTCAGTCGGCGCGGTCGCTGAAGATCGTCGCCGAGCTCTTCCGCGGCGGTGCGCTGTAGACGGCCTCCCAGCACGCGCCGTCGCTGCTCCGTAGCTGGACGCGGAGCGGCTGCTGGAGCGCGTCGAGGGCCGGCATCCCTAGGCTGCCGCCCTTGCCCTGGACGAGGACCTTCGCCTTCCCGTCGGCGCCGACCTTGAGCTGGATCTGCGTCACACCGTCAGGCGCCCCGCTTCGACTCTTGTACTTGAAGCCGTGCAGCCCGGACTGCCAGGCGCTGCCCGCTGGGACGATCGCGTCGAGCACGAGGCCGTTCGCGTCGTAGAGGCAGAGCGCGTACTCCGTCGTGCTGAGCGGGGTGCCGTAGTCGAAGTACGACGTCGCCGTCCCGCGCAGCCACTTCCACTTCAGGCTGTCCTGCTCATTGGCCTTGTCGAGGAGAAGGATCGACGACTTGCCGGCGACGAACGGCACGCGACAACCGTCGGCGGGCGCCGTGTCGCACCCGAAGGGCACCGGGGTCGCCGTCGCGGTCGGTGCGGGCACGACGGTCGGCGTCGGCGTCTCCGTCGGCTGTGGCGTGAAGGTCGGCGTCGCGGTGACGGTCGCGGTCGGCGTCGCGGTGACGGTCGCGGTCGCCGTCCTGGTGGCGGTCGGGGTCGCGGTAGGCGTCGGCGTGGCGGTCTCCGTCGGGGTGCTCGTCGGTGTCGCCGTCGGGGTCGCGGTGACCGTGACGGTCGCGGTCGCGGAGCTCGTCGGCGTTGCAGTCGGGGTCGCGGTGGGGGTCGGCGTCGCGGTCGCGGTCGCCGTAGCCGTCGCCGTCGGCACGGGCGTCGGGGTACGCGTCGGCGTCGGCGTTCGGGTACGGCTCGGCGTGGCGGTGGGCGGCGGCGTGATCGTGAACGTCGGCGTCGGCGAGACGGTCGGCGTCGGCGAGATCGTCGCGGTCGGGACCGGCGGCGCAGTCGACGACTTGTAGATGAGGACGCGATTCCGGTTGTGGTCCATCACGTACAGGGTGTCGTCCTGGTCGAAGCGTATCGACGACGGCATCGAGGCGAACTCGCCGATCGCCGCGACCGGGTAGGGATTCGTCAGCGGGTCCTGGTAGATCATCGGGAAACGCGGCCGGTTGAGATACGCGTTCATGCCGACCACCATGTGGCCTTGCGAATCGAAGGCCGGCGTGAAGGGGCCGCAAATCGGATCCTGGCCCTGCGGCAAGCAGGGCTTGGTGGTGAAGCTGCCGTTCCTCCCCAACACGCGGCTCGCGGGGATCGCAAACACCGCCGTCGCGGGGGCGACCGGCAGCGTGCTCGCGTCGAACTCGAGGAGCCGGTTGTTGCCGTCGAACTCGAAGTTGTGGTCGGACAACCACAGGTTGCCGGCGGGGTCGAACGCCAATCCCCCCGGATTGCAGAGCGACGCCGCGGACGGGTTGGCAAACCCCCTGTTGCACGAGTGGCTGGTGGTGTTGGTCTGGCCGAGGATGACGTCGATGACCGGCGCGGTGCTGACGTCCCGGACGCGATACACGCGATGGTTGTCCTCGTCGGCGACCCAGAGGCAGTCGCACGACGGCTGCGCGGCGATCCCGCCGTTCAGCATGGAGTAGCTGGTCGTGATCGACCCGCCCCCGAGGACCGCGATCGGCGAGCTGATGGTGGCGATGGGGCTCGCGCCGTTCGTGAGCGGCAGGGCGTAGCGCTCGATGTACGTCTGGCTCGCGCCGATGTTGCCGCGAATTACCCACAGGTTGCCGTTCGCATCCGCAGCGATCGGACCGAAGAAGGGCCCCCACTTCACTTGCAGCGAGAAATTGGGGACGCCGATGACGCCGTCGGCCGGCTTGTGATTCGTGAGCGCGTGCAGATCGTTCCAGAAGACGAGACGCGAGTTGTCCGCGACCATCAATTGATCGGCCGTCACCTCGATGCCGGCGGGGAACCCGCTGAAGCCGCGTGCGGTCGTGTGGTTGAACGTCGCCTCTTCGGGCCCCGATTGCAGAAACTTCTTCAACGTCGACGCGGCCCACGTCGGCGGTGAGAGGCGCAAGCCCTCCTGCAGATCCCACCCGGCACCAAGCACGTTGTTGTCGGCATCGACGCCGAGCCCGCCCCAGTTACGGTTGTCGGGCGTCGTCACCGACCGGTCGAGCACCTCGTTCGTGTAGTGCTTGTAGCTGAGGTCGTCGCTGTCGTTCACCCAGATGCCGCCGGCCGGGTCGATCTCGATCCCGAGCGGGTTGTTCAACCCAGTGCCGAGGAGCCGGGGTGCGGCCATGCCGTTGGTGAGCGGCGGCTCGAAGACGAGGACGCGGTCGTTCAGACTGTCGGCGACGTAGACGACGCCGGTCGCGCTCACGCGCACCGAGGCTGGCCGGCGCATCTGATTGAGACCCGAACCTTGACTCGACGTGGTGAAGCTCGCCTGCCCGAGCACCAAGTCCGCGGTCGTGGCCGGCACGCCGCCCGAGCTCGGAAAGCGGAGCACACGATTGTTCTGGGTATCCGTCACCCAGAGATTGCCGGCGCCGTCGACCGCGACCCCGGCTTTGTGGTCGCCGATCCCGGGCCCCGCCGCGAGACAGAGACTGGACGCGTCCGTCGTTCCCGCGTTGCTGCCGCGATTGCAATGGATGCCCGTGAAGTCGGCCTGCCCCCAGACGTAGTCGGCGACGCCGTCGGTCGTGAAAGGACTGTCGTACCGGACGATCCGGTTGTTGAAGAAGTCGGGCACGTAGAGGTTCCCCTGCGGGTCGCCCGCCATCGTCGCGCAGGAGCCTCCCTCGGACATGCTCACCTGCTCTTCACGCATCGTACAAAGCGACGCGGCGCTGGCGTAGGGCGAGTCGGGATAGCCCTGGTACGCGCTGTCGCCGTTGCACTTCGACGAGTTGAAGGAGGGCTGTCCGAGCACGAGGTCGGCAGGGCGCGTGGGTTGAATCGTGCAAGTCCCACCGTAGTCGGAATTGGCGGTGCACGCTTGGCCGGCGTTCGGGCCGCTGGTCACGATCCCGAGAGCGCTGAGACCGACGACGCGATTGTTGCCGCCGTCGAAGACGTAGACGCGGTTCGGCACCACGGAGCGGTCGACGTAGATGCCGTTGGGATTGAACAGCTTGGAGGCGGTGACCTCGTTGGCGGTGACCATCGAGAAATCCGGCTGGCCGAGGATCACGTCCGGGCGCCAATCGCCCTGCTGTCCGTACGGCGACGGGTCGACGACGAAGAAGGGCTTGTAGACGGTGTCGCCGGTCGCGGTCGTATATCGCATCGTTCCCAGCAGCCCCACGATGTAGTTGTTGCTGCTCAACGTGCGGGTGAAGTCGCCGCTGCCGTTCGTCGTCACCTGATAGGTGATGCCACCGAGCTTGATCTGCAGCGTGTGCGGAGCGTCGGCGGTCGTACTGGTGATGCTCGGCGGCCCGACACCGGTGACGACTTTCGTCACGCCGTTCCCGGAATAGGTGAGCGTCGGCACCTGGATGGTCTTGGTCGCCGACCCGTCGTCGACCTCCACGGTGTCGCCGTCCGCGATGATCCGGTCCATGGAGACGAGGAAAAAACCCGAGCCGTTGCTGGCAATCGTTCGGACCGTGGTACCGGCGACGTGTGTGAGCGTCACGGTGACCGAGGCATTCGCGACGGCCGTTCCGTAGACGATCGCGCTCAGGCCGTACGAGTGCGCGTCACCCGTCAACCCGCTCGTGCTGTCGCGACGGACAATGACGGTGAGGGCGACCGCCGGCGACACGACCGCGACCACGTCCAGGACGACGAGCAAGGCGAGAACGGCGGTTGGCCTGCGCGCCTTCATTCGGGGGGTCCGGATCTCGACGGGGCCGTTTCGGGTAGCATCGGCCCGAATGGGCGGTCAAGGTAAAATGACCGCCGGTGGTCTGCCGCGACCAAGTCGTCGTTCGGTGTCGGCGGCGGGCGGGTGGCGAGAACCCGGCTGTCTCACGATCCGAGGTAGCTGGCGGTCGTCCACACCCATCCGGTTGTCGCCGCCGTGAACGAGGCGAGGACGATCGCGAGACGCCAGCCTTTGCCGAGGTCGACCGCAGGATCGAAGGCCTGCCAGAGGAAGAGCTGCGGGTTCACCCACGAGCCGGCGACCAGGCACCATGCCGCGCCGTCGGGCACGCCGGGATGCACCGCCGCGACGCCGAGCTGCAACGCGCCCATGAAGAGGTTGTCGAGATGGCATTGCAGCACGCGCTTGCGGCTGCGGAACGGCCCGAGCTCGGTCCGTCCGCTCGCAAAGCCGGCCATCACCCATCCGAGCAGCACGCCGAAGGTCGCCTGCACCATGCCGGAAGCGGCGACGAGATGTTGTCCGTCCATCGGCGGGAGGCGATAGCACAGCCCCCGCCTCACGGAAGTGACGGTCGCGCGGCATCAGCGAGGCGGGAACCGCCGTCGCAGAGCCGCTCCCGCTCCGACGGCGCTCGTGAATAGGCGGACCTACTGCCCTCGCCGCGGTGACCGCGCACGTGGGCGCGCGGGGGGCGGCGTGCCCGCGTCATGGAGCGCGCGCCGCAGCGATTGCGCGAGGCGGCGGACCGCATAGCCCTCGAAATCCTCGGCCGGGTCCAGGTCGGAGGGAAAGACCTCCAGGATGCTGTCGAGATACTCGATGGCCAGTCGCCGGCGCGCGACGGAGCCGCGCACACGGACGGAGGCGAGCTCGTCGTCGAGGTGGAACGCTCCCGTCACCAGGTTCTGCCAACGATCGTCGCGCGTCACGCTGGGTTTGAATAGAGAACTTTGGCGAGCTTGTCGCGTGTTCGAGCATTCGGCCCTGGCACGGCCAGCACGATTCGGAGCGGCACGTTCACCGGCGGTCCGGGCCGGGTGACGCTGCAGCTCACCCTCGGCGGCACGCCGATCACCGGGCCCCTGCAGTTGGCGCGCGCCGAGCTCGCCGACGTCACCGCAAGCGGCTGGGCGACGGGAAGCAAGATCGGTGGCGCAATCAAGGAGACGGACATCGACGACCACATCGTACCGAACCTCGCCACCGTCGTGCGCACGAGCTTCGACGAGACCTGCGACGTCGGCGGTACTCCGCCGAGCTGCGGGTGCGAGGCCGGCTCCACCGGGGCCACGCTCAGGAATCCGCTCGACGAGGCGCGCGGCACGCGCCAACGGGCAAACGATCTCCACTGCCGTGACGACCGTGCGGTGACCGCGCGCCAGACGGTCGCCGACGATCGCGCACTCGAGCCTTCGTCTGCCGCCGTGGGGCTGCCGTCCGGCGTACGCGAAAGAGCGGAAAGCTCCCCGTCTCCTTCGCGAGCGGAACGACGCCCACGTACTCACACGCAAAGCTGCAATCCTCGAGCGCCGCGAGCGCTGCGAACTGCTGGCTCGCATAGACCTCTCCCGGGACCGTGATCGGCTCGATGCGCGCCGCCCAGTTCACCTGGAAGCCGACGTAGTCGCGGCGCCGCGTCACCGGATTGTACTGGGCGCGGGCGGGTCCGGCGTGGACGCCGATGCGCAGCAGCGGCTCGTCCGACCGTGGTCGCACGATCGTTCGCGCGTGCTCGGCGAGGTCGAGTGCCCAGCGGCCGGCGCTCTGCACCGTGGGAAAGACGAGATGGATCGCGTCGCCCCAGGTATTGCTCGCCAGCGGGGCATCGTCGGGTCGACGGGATCGGCGCGCGAGCCACGTCATGAGCTCGTGGACGAGCGACCGGGCCGCGACGTCCGGCATGTGGGTGTAGCCGACGATGTCGGCGAACAAGATGGCCACGATCGCCTCCCTGTTTCGCCCCCGACCGGTGGATGCGGAGCTCGCGGTTCCATGCGTCGCGGTCCTGCGCGCCGGACCGTGGCTGTCGCGAGGAGGAATCACTTCCGGAGCAATGCTCCGCCGGCGCCACAGCTCGACGAAGGAGTCCGTGCCGCCGTACCGGCCGCTCTTCTGTCCATCCCAGACGACCAACGGCCGCACCTGCGTCTCGACCAGCCGTGCTCGGAGCGTCGCGAGACCCGCCACGACGCGATTGGCGTACTCGTAGAGCATCGTCGCATCTGCCGGCAGATCGCGCGCCAGCACCGTCACCCGCGCGGGCCCGTCGATGATGCGTGCGAAGCGTGCCCGCCACTCGTCCCCCTTGACGCTCTCCTGCACGAACCGTTCAGGCGCGCACGGCAACACGACGTTGGCCTCGGCGCCCCGGGCGAGCAACGCCTCGATGAACAAGATGTCGGAACCGCTCGCCGCTCCGGAGTATCCGACCTCGATGCGGTTGGCGGAGACCCAGGCCGCGAGCCGTCGGCCGATCGCCGGCGCGTCTGCTTCGCGAAACCGCGCCCGGGATCGCCTGGGCCGATCGATCATGTGCCCGGAGAACGCGGCGATCCCAGGGAACTCGAACACGCCATCGAGATCGTGCTCGGCATGCCCCAGGTGGCGGAGGATCAACCGTGCATGACGGCGCGTGGACAGGATATTGGCGTACTGGCCGCGTCCGGCCGCGACCGCGTCGCGATAGATACGCTCGGCCGCAGCAAAGTCGCCGGTCAGGAGAATGGCTTCCGCGAGTGACGCCTTCGCCCAATAATCCCCGCCGCGCGCAAGACGGCGGCGGCAGAGCGTCGCGACTTCGCGTGCGAGGCGCCGACCGCGCGTGGTGCTCCCCGACAGGGTCGCCAATGTCGCGGCGTTCACCCCGGTATAGATTGCATCGTCCGTTGCGTGCCGGCGACGCGCGAGACGATACGCCATCCCGTAAATGCGCTCAGAGCGCTGCAGCAAGCGGGCGCGGATCGACGGCGAGCGCGCATGCTCCCAGAGGTCTTTGTACGTCCGCGCCAGGATGCCGAGGGTGTCACCGTCCAGGTTGCCTTGCTCGTGCAGGGTCTTCAGCAGCGCCGCCGCCCGCTCGGTCGCTCCCGCACGCGCCAGCGCCAACGCGGCCAATTGTCGCAACCGAACGTGCTCCGGCCATCTGGCGATGCCGGCGGAGACCACGTCGTAGCCGAGCAATGGCTCGCCCGCCGCGAGCACCCGAAATCCCAGGTCGACGTAGGCCTTGGCGCCAACTCGCTGATCGGGGTGCTCGAGCCGACGCCACGCGAGGATGAGATCGGAGACTCTCCGTTGGTCCTCGCTCGTCGATCGGCGTTCCGCTGGTATCCGAGTCATGCACTCACCCGCGCCTTGAAGAACCAGCGCAGCGCCATGAGGTACTCGGCTCGATCGAACGACCGCCCCTTCCCCCAACAGGCCTGCCCGGAGCCGTCTGCGAAATGGCACAGCCACGCTCCTGCACCAGGAGCACTGTCGAACGACGCAAGCCTGGCCACGTTGCTCCATGCCTCGGCGTTGACATCCGTCGCATACGCGTCGGGTCGGACCACGAACAGCGTCTTCGCCCGCAATTCCGGCTGCGCAAGCAGTGTCAATTCCCACCCCACACCAGTGTGAGCTCCGTCACGGCCCGATACGCACATGATGATCGCGCTCGCGGCGTCCGACCGTCGGCGGACCTCATCCCGCCAATCGTCGCGTGCACAATAGACACGCGCCGCCCCGAAGGGGGGAAACTGCTCTCGCCCATGCTCCGTGACTCGGCCAAGCGCCACCACCGGCCCGTAGACCGAGAACTCTTCGATCAGGAGATGATCGAGCGGGATCTTTCCGCGTCCGACGTTCAGGAGCCAGCGGGCGGGAGTCCAACGTCCGTCCGCCAGCTCCACCTGATCGTCCACGAAGCTGCGCAAAAATAGAATCTGTGGCCGCGCGTCGCGCTCGGTCGCCTCGGCGGCGGTACGTATGGCGCGGCGCTTGCCGGAGCGGATCAGAAATCGCGCAAGGAATACTCCGGCGAGCAGCGCGAGCGGCCTCAGGAGGGCGGGACCGACGATTTCCGCCTGGACTGCGGCGACCCGTCCTCTGGCGAGACACTGCTCGAGCATCGCGGGATCGCCCCGCGAGCAGAGCGCTGCAGCAGCCGTCGTAGCGTTTTGATCGATCCGCTCGACTTGAATGATTCCCGCCACCACCAACGAGGAGACGATGAACCCCAGGGCGATGAGCACCATCGCCGCGGTACGGCCTCTCGTCGCAAAGGACAGCGAGAAGGGGACGCTGAGAACCCGTGAAAGGAGCGTCCGCAGGCTCCATGGCTCATCCCTGACGACGTCCTGCACCGTTGCGGACGAAAACGCGGCCAGAAGGCACAGGACGGCGAATTCCAGGAAGACTGCTGCGGTGAAAAGCTCCCACGGCGCTTGCAGGACATATGCGGCAAGACGCGACGTCTCGACGAGGACGACCGATTCCAGGTGGTACCACGCCCTCCATGCAGCGACCAATCCTATGCATGCGAGCGCCCAAGGACCCGTCCGACGGGGAAGTCTGGACGAGACCCACAGCAAACCAAGCAACGAGAGAAGGAGCAGCGTCGAGGGGAGAGCTATCGAGGCAATCCAGAAACCTGGATATCCGTCGATTCCACGCAAACGGAAGAGGAAGGCATAACGTAGCGTGACGAGCACTGCGACGACAGGAAACAAAAGAAAGAAACCGGTGATGACGGTCCTGACGAGACTCATCGCCAAGTAGGTTCGGGCGGACGCTCGAAGGTCGAGTATTCGCATCGTCATTCCCGAGGGTCGGCGGCCCAGAAGCGCAGGACGCCGAGATAGTCGCCATGCGCAGGCAATGGCAAGCTCGCCGACGGAGACGACGGCTCGCTCGCTGCGCGTCGGACCTGCCTACCCGGGCACTCTGACGGACGCCGCCGTATCCGCGGGGCGAGTCAGCGCGAGAACGTCATGATCCGTCCCTCTTTGGCCTTGGCGCCGGGGAAATCGCGGCGGCGCTCACGCCGGTCGTAGCCCTCCGCGAGCATCGCCGCGTTGAAATGGGCGCACTGGCCGCGGCCCGGGTCGGCGACGATCACCTCGGCCGTCGGAGCGGCATGGCGCGCGAGGAAGCCGGCGAGCGCCGACGGGTGGTCGCGCTCGTAGAGGATGTCGCTCCCGACGATCACGTCGAAGCGCCCGAGGTCGAGCTTCCCGCGCGACCACGATGCGCGCCGAAAGGCGATCGGCGAAAGATCGTTCAGGCTGGCATTGAAGCGGAGGAACTCTTCCGCGAGCGGATGGTGGTCGCTCGCCGTGACGTCGGCGCCCCGACGCTGCAGCACGAGACTACAGAGCCCGAGCCCGCAGCCCACCTCGAGGATGCGCTTGCCGGCGACGGCGAATCGGCTCATCTCGTCGGCGAGCGCCAGGCCCGCCGGCCACACGAGGCCGAAAAGCGGCCACGCCGCAGACGAGATGCCGGCACGCGCCGCGTCGCCGTCCGGATCCCAGTATTGCCGCCGGTCGAGCAGCGATCGAATCCGATAGTCGTCCGCCCCGATGCCATACGTGACGGTATCGATCTCGTACCCGATCATCCGGTGGCGAGGTGTCTCCGGACCCTCACCGACCGAAGCGGACGTTGTTGTCGACGGACCGCACGCCGGGCGTGTCCCGAGCGATGCGCTCCGCCGAGTTGCGGATGTGGTCACTCGCGACGGCCCCGTTCAGGGACACGACGCCCGCCTTGGTATCGACGCCGATCGTCGCTCCACCCGCCGTGGGGTCCGCATGGATCCGTGCTTGGACGTCCTGCGTGATCGCGCTGTCGTCACGCGTCACCACCACGTGCTTGGGGGCACATCCCACGATCGCGATCATCGTCGCCATCGCCGCAGAGCCGAGCGCGATTTGCATCGCGCGAGACATCGAGCCGCACGTCCATACGTTCGCCATGACTCTCTCCCATATCTGCCACACGACGACCGTGGAGCGTCGGCGGCGACGGATTGCAGGCTCGGGGCGGTTGGCAGCAACGCGGAGTGCGCCACCCTGGGTTCGTGCGTGAGAGCCGTGCGCGAGCGAACGACAGAGCCGGGGCTGATGATCGACCCTATCGACTCGACCATGCGCGCACAACGGCAATACGAACTCGTCCACCTTCCGCCACCACGATTGCCCCTACGTGTTCGCCGACGACGCGCGCATCGCTCACAACTAGCGGATTCGTGTCGATAAAATAATGACGATATGCCGGTGCCACATTGCGAGTCGTGATGCGTGCCTTCGGGCCCAGCTCACGCGTCGTCGAGGTACCCGATCTCCCACGGCACGTACTCCGCGTGAACGATGCCGTAGCGGGCGTTGATGGCGATCGCTTCGGCGACACCCTCGGGGCACAGGCGAATTCCTTCGCGCGCCGACTGCCGGAGCGAGTGGTTGCCGGCATGGATGCGCCGCCGGACGACGAGCTCGCGAAGGAGCGGGATGTCCGTGTGCTCGAGGACCCGGAACAGGAAGTCGCAGTCGGACGAGCGTCGGTACGTCGGATCCAGCGGCCCGACGCGATCGAGGAGACGCCGCCGAAACATGTAGAGCCAGGTCACGACCGGAAAGAACGCTCCCGATCGGTAGAAGTCGAGCGTGAGCCGCTCGGGGATCCCTGGCGGGAGCCGCGGCGCCGCGGACGACGGCACGTCGTCGAGGAACACCATCGGCAAGCCGCCGACGGCCTCCGCCTCGGGATGACGTTCGAGCCAGTCGAGCCGTACGCGCAGGCCGCCCGGCACGAGGAGATCGTCGGCTTCGAGGAACGTCACGATCTCGCCGCGGGCGGCTGCGAGACCCGTGTTCTCCGCCGCGGCCGTGCCGCCGTTCTCGCGGCGGAGGATCGTCACCGGGAGATCCGCGATCGTCTCGGCGGAGCCGTCCGTCGACCCATCGTCGACGACGATGACCTCGAGGTCCGGCATCGCTTCGGCGAGGACGCTCGTGACGGCTGCGCGGAGGAAGGGGCGCCCGTCGTAGACCGGAATGACGATCGAAAGTCTCGGGCTCACGTGTGGTTCGCGTCTATTCCATTGAATGGCAGAACTGAATGGCGGCTCACGCGATCGGCCGGAAAAACACCGGCAGGTCGTCGAGCACGTAGAGGTCGCCCCATTCGCATTCGAGCCGGTCGTAGACGGCGGTGGCGCGCCGGCGCGCCCGATGGCGGATGCGGAGCGGCTCGGCCGTGGGAGGCAGACGATGTCCCCGGGTGGCACCGAGCGCGCTCCAGTCCCGGTGCGCGAGGAAGTAGGCGATCGCCTCGTCTGTCGCGAGGCCGCGCGCGCCGCGCAAGAGCGGCTTCACGCCGAGGTAGTCGGAGGCCTGCTCTTGCCAGAGGTCGAGGTAGGCCCGCTCGATCCGCTGCGCGTCCCAACCCCGGACGAACGGTGCGAGGGCGCGGTTCACGCTCCAGACGAAGCTCCACAGGCCATAGCGTTCGACGATGTCGAAGCCGCGCCAGAGGACGGGCCGGCCGAAGTGGCAGCGGTGGTCGGCCGCGATGCTCCCCGCCGCGTAGGGCCGGCCGTCGGACAGGAGTCGGCGCAGGCGAGGCAGCGGTTTTTGCCGGGCCAGGCGGATCGGCACGCTGGCCCAACTGTCGGAGAGGTCACGGAAGACGATCCATCCGGTCAGTCGATCGTCACCATCCACCTCGAAGAGGACGTTCTGGGCGTGGGCTTCGAGCTCGATGCCCTGGACGAAGAGCAGGTAGGCGATCGCACCGACGTAGGGCCGGAGCAGGTGCTCGAGCACGAACGATTCCGCGGTGGCGCCCGAGCGGCGAACGAGATCGACCAGCAGTGGCGGACGGTCGCCCCGCAACGAGGCGAGCGAGAACGCGGGCACGAGCGACCGCCCCCGACGCGCGAGCCGGCGGGGCAACGTGCGGAAGAGCCATCCGTTCCCGCTCCGTGTCTCCACCATGCCGGCGGGCTCGTCGAACCAGTCGAAGCGCAGCTCGGTGCGATGCGCGAGGGGGACGGAAGCGAGGACACGCGACATGACGACCGCCCGGGCGATCTGCTCCTCGTGGAGCGCGCGCCGCCGCTGCCCCACGACGGCGCCGATCGACAGCTTCAGGATGAGCGGCGTTCGGCCGCGGCGCCAGGCGAGGAGCGCGCGGTGCGAGGCGGTCGGCGACACGCGGAGCCCGCCAAACGGCTCCGAGCCGAACTTCCCGGCGAGCGCAGCGTGGGCGCGCGTCGCTTGCGGATGGAAGAGGAGCGGCACGCGGCCGCGGGGCGGGTAGGCTCCGAGCGTCGTCCGGAGCACCGATCGCAGCGGGCCGTAGACTCGGGTCTCGCTCGTCGGCAGCCAGACGACCCGTTGCGGCCATATCCCGCGGCGCTCCGGACGATGAGCCGGCGCTACACCGTTGCTCCGATCGTCGATCGGCGCGTAGACGGCGTCGTTGACCCGCCGATCGTTGACGGTTTGCTCGAGCTCGAGCCAGCGGTGCAGACCAGGGCTGAGGCCCTCGAGGTCGGAAACCCTCAGGTCAGCGTCGAGCGGCTCGTCGGGGTCTTGCTCGCGCCGACCGATACGATCGCGCCTCCCCTCACCTTGCCGAGCTTCTCCGCGGTCAGCGGCAGATCTTTCTGCACTCTGCGCTTCGCGCCCGCCGCCTTGCCGGATGCCGCTGTCCGCTTCTTCGCATCTGCCATCGAGATCCTCCTCGAGAAACGCTCGGGTCGAGACGGTCGGAATTTCGCATGGGCCTAGGTGGGTGACAAGCAGCACCCCGCAACTTCATCGGTGCGATCGCATAAGGAGCGCGTGCTCGTCGCTGCCTTGGTGACGCTCCCCCTGCGGCGCCGCATGCCATAGGCGGCGCGAGCCGGCTGGTAGCGTGCCAGCGCTCGGCGTGGTGTGACGCTCGAGGTACTCGGCAAGCTCGGCGTCCGCGCTCGGTGTGTCGCCGGCCTCGTAGCGCAACACCGGCGCATCCTCGACGAGGCCCGGCGACGATGCGATCGCGCGGGCTTCTCGCGTGGTGGCGCGGACCGGGGCTCGCGGCGCCGCGAATCGCCGCCGCAAGCCCCGGCCATGACCTATTGCTGCGACCTCGCCCTTGAAACCTCCGTGCCCGCCGAATCACATGGGCCCAGGCAGGCGGCGCGGAAGTCATCTGCGTCGTCTGCCGATGAATACTGCTCAATGGTGTCGGCGAGGCAGTTGCACGTGTGCCTGCACTCATCCTCGCGGCCGGCGTCCTCGTAGGTGATCTGATGACCCACTTCGTCGCAATGGTAGATGTACGCGAGGTAGAACTGGTCATAGTCTGGCTCGTCGTCGCCATCGGCCTCCTCAACCGACAGTTCATCCGTCGAATCGAAGCTCGGGTCGCAATAGTCGCGACACGCGGCGGTGAGCTCCGGCGCGCTCTCGCGACTCTCGAGCTTGCGAACTGCATCGACCGAACAGTCGCACACGGCCGTACAATCCGCTTGAGATTCCGGTGGCGCCCCGAGTGCGACGCCTTGCGCAGTGCACTCCTGTGAGATCGCGGCGAACATCGTGTTCAATTCCGCGCTTCGCACGTCGTATGCACCGTTCGCATCTAGCGCCCGCTCGCTACTGTCATTGTCATTGTCACTGCCCCCGCATCCAGCAGTCACCAGGAGCAGCCCCGTCAATATGCATGCACGCAAACGTTTCATTTATATTTCCCCCTCCTGAATCTGTAGTCGTCGGTCGGTGTCCCGTACTGCATTGCTCCGCACCGTCGTAGATGGGGGGATTACGCGAGTAGACGTACGCGCCAACAAATGGGGCGTCCGGTACTTCATATTCCGCACGTGCGGCTATGACATGTTCAAGCACATGCAACCGCAGTTGCCACATATATTGCGATGAGGATTCATGGATGCCTTGGCCACGCGCTCGATAGATTCTGGTGGGCAATGGCCGAGTCGACCGCGCAGGCCACTGCGCGCGGGGCACCACCCAAGAACGAGAATGTGCTCCGACTGAGACGGTCACTCGACCCCCGACAGCGACGGCGACGCGCGTTCTCTTGTCAGGTCAGAGTAGCGGTCGGCGGCGCCTGGCTGGCGCCTCGGCGCCAGCAATCAGAGCTGCAGCATCTGCCGTGCCGGCACGCTTCCCGCTTGAGAATCCGAAAGTAGTACTTTATGAAACTCACTGTGCGGCACGTGCCCCGAGCGCTCGAATCCCAGGTGACGCGGGCGATGAAGGCCTTCCCGGCGCTCGTCCTGACCGGCCCGCGGCGGGCTGGAAAAACGTGGCTGCTGCGTCACCTGCTGCCGCGCGCCACCTACGTCCTGCTGGAGGACCCCGACGTCGTGTCCCGCGTCCGCGCCGACCCTCAGGGCTTTCTCGACGACCTCGCGCTCCCCGTCATCCTGGACGAGATGCAGAGCGTGCCGGAGCTCTTTGCCTACGTCCGCGCTCGCATCGATCGCTACCCGCGCCGGGCGGGCCAGTGGGTGCTGACCGGATCGCAAGAATCCACGTTGATGCACGGCGTGACCGAATCCATGGCAGGACGCGCGGCGGTCCTGCGGCTCCTCCCGTTGTCATCGCGTGAGACGCCGAAGGTAAGCCTGTTGCGCGGGGGCTACCCCGAGGTGATCGCGCGCCCGGCCGCGGCGGCGCTGTGGTTCCGCTCGTATCTACAGACCTACCTCGAACGCGACGTGCGCGCCGTCACGGCCGTCAAGGATCTGGCGACGTTTCGCCGCCTCCTGGCACTCCTTGCCAGCCGTCACGGTCAGATTCTCAACAAGACCGAGCTGGCAGCGCCGCTCGGGGTGAGTGTTCCGACGATCACCCAATGGCTCGGCGTGCTGGAGACGACCGCCCAGATCCTGATCGTGCCGCCCTTCTACGAGAATCTGGGGAAGCGCCTGATCAAGTCGCCGAAGGTCTACGTCGCCGACTCCGGGCTCGCGTGTCACCTGTTGGGCATCGAGACGGCGGCCGAGCTCGCCCGCTCGCCGTTCCTCGGCGCTCTCTTCGAAGGCTTCGTCGCGGCGGAGATCGCCAAGGTGCAGACGAACGCGGGTCGGCGCCGGGAGCTGTACTACTTCCGCGATCAGCAGGGGCTCGAGGTGGACTTTCTCGTGCCGGGGCGGAGCGGCTCCCTCGCGCTGATCGAGTGCAAGGCGTCGCGCACCGTCACCCCCCAGATGGCGGCGCCGATGCGGCGCCTGTCCGAGGCCATGGGGGCACGGCGGCGCGCACAGCCCGTCGGGATGTTTCTCGTCCACGAGGCACCCAAGGCCGGGGGCGAGCTGCGGGCGGTAGCCCCAGGCGTGCGCGCCCTTCCCTGGCAGGCGCTCCTCGACGAGCTTTGACCGCGCGCGTGCTCAGCCGACGGCTATGAGCGACGCATACGCGGCGCAGCAACATGCGCTGCATCGATGTCGACGGCATGAAGCGCGCGCGCGGCGGAGCGTAGCTGCAGTGCACGAGCAGAGGCCGCAGTGACGTCGGTCACCGTGCCATGGCATGTCATGTGTGTATTGCTCTCGCGCGACGCCCGTCCATACGCTGAGCGTGATCGCAAGGAGCGGTGAGCGTCACCGATCCACGCGATCGCACAAGTAACCCGCAGTCGGATCGATCCCTGTTTCGCCGCACCTGCTGTTCCTCGCTCTCCAATGATCATCCGTTCCGCCGAGCGCCGTGGAGGTCAGGGTCATGCGCAGGTCGTCGATCGTGGTGTGGTTGTCCGTGATGCTCGTGCTGCTGGCGAGCGCCGGTCGCGTCGAAGCCGAGGCCGGCAAATGCCGCGCCGCGATCCTCCGCGCGGGGGCCGACTATGGGCAGGCCCGCTTCAAGATTCTGCAGCGCTGTGAGGATCGGATCGTGCGCGGCAATCTGCCGCCCAGCACCGACTGCGCCGGGGGCGCCGGCGATCAGACCCGGCTCGCGCGCGCGGCCGCGCGCATGCGCACGAAGATCGCCAACCATTGCGGCGGCGCCAATCGCTTCTGCGCCGCGACGGACACCGGCGCGGACACCGACGACACGCCGGCGTCCGTCGGATTCTCCGCGACGTGTCCGGACTTCGAGGCGAGCGGCTGCACCGGCGCGCTCGTCGACTGCGATGACGTCGCCGGGTGCCTCATCTGCATCGCGCAAACTGCGGTGGCCCAGGGGATCGACCTCTACTACGACGCGCTGATCCCGACCGACCCGTCCGGGCAGCGGACGCTCAACAAGTGCCAGCGCGCGATCGGCAAGAGCGCCGTCAAGTTCGCCACCACCAAGGAGCGCGCGCTCGCGCGCTGCTGGAAAGCGGTGAACGGCGGGCACGCGTCGCCGCCCTGTCCGTCCCCCGGCGACGGCAAGACGCTGGCCGCGATCGCCCGCGCCGAGCGGCGGCTCGCGAAGGGCGTCTGCAAGGCCTGCGGCGGCGCCGACGGGCAGTGCGACGACGCCGTCACGATGACGAGTGGACAGAGCTTCGCCGCAGGGTCGCGGATCGCGGGGAGCGGCGGCAGCGACGACCTCGCGCCCGGACAGATCGGTTTCGCCACCACCTGCGATGCGGTGACGGTGCCGGGCGGCGGCGACAGTTGCGCCGGCAGCGTGAGCACACTCGCCGAGCTCGTCGAGTGCACCGACTGCGTCACCGAGTTCAAGGTCGACTGCATGGATCGCAGCGCGGTCCCGGCCTTCGTCCCGTATCCCCCGGAGTGCCAGGTCCCGCCGCCGCCCACCCCGACTCCGACCGCCACGCCGACACCAACACGGACTATCACGCCGACACCGACCGCGACGGCCACGCCGACGCTGACCGCGACCCCGACGGCGACGGCGACCGCCACCCCCACGACCACGCCCACACCGACACTGAGCCCGACGCCGACCCAGACCGTCACGCCGACTCAGACCGTCACGCCGACCCCGACGTTGACTGCGACGCCGACTGCAACCGACACGCCGACCGCGACGCCGACGTCGACGCCGGCACCGCTCACGTGCACCCAGGGAGGCGTGGCCGTGGGAGGCGCCTGCTGGTACTTGTCCTCGGGCGGCGCACCCGAAAACTGCACCTCCCGCTGCTCGGCAATCGGCACCTACGACGAGGCGACGAGGACATACGCCGGCGACCTCGGAACCAACCAGAACTGTACGGCCGTGATGACTGCGCTCGGCATTGCCCTCACAGCGACGTCAGCCAACTGCGGGGGCGGGTATGGATGCGCGTACTCCGCCTTCGGGAACGCGGTGTTCAGGTGCAATGAAGTCACCACGGCGGGCGCGTCCGGGGGCTTCCGACGCGCGTGCGCCTGCAGTGTCCCCCCGACGCCAACTCCGACGGCGACTCCGACTGCAACGGTCACTCCGACCCCGACAGCGACGCCCACCGCAACGGCAACACCGACGGTGACCCCGACACCGACCCTGACAGCGACGCCCACCGAGACGGCAACACCGACGCCCACGGTGACCGCTACGCCGACGCCCTCCGCGACACCGACGGCGACTGCCACCGTGAGCCCCACACCGACGGTCACGGCCACCGCGACGATCACACCGACGCCGACACCCACGTCGACCCCGCTCATTTGCGCGAGTGGAGGAGTTGCGGTCGGCGGCGCTTGCTGGTTCCTCGGCATCAACAGCCAAAGCTGCGACGTCTCTTGTGCGGGCCTGATGCCCACCGGTCTTTCCTACGACCCGGCGACCGACACCGTCGCCGGCAGCACCGGGACCAACGGGAATTGCGAGGCCGTACTGAATGCTCTGCAGGTCGGCACGGGCGCGGTCACGGATGCCGGACCCTGCCAGGCCGGTCTGGGTTGCCTGATGGACGGACCGACCCGCACTCGATGCACGAGCCCGCCGACCACCGCGAGCGCATCGTTCTCGAACACGGAGCGCGCCTGCGCCTGCCAATGAAGCGAACGCGATGACCTGAAACGATCTGATCGATCAAAGTCCGACGGCCGGCCGATGCCGGCCGTCGGACACTTCTCTCGCGCCGCGCCGGACGTTAGTTCTTCAGCTTGATGCCTTTCACGTCATTCTGTTTCGTCGGCGGACCCATTGCCCGAAGACACAAAAACCAGAGCTGTTCCGCAGAAGGATTTGCAGGTCGTTTGGAGCGCTGACGTCCCACGGTGGCGCACCGTACTCGAGGAGTGCGCCTTTCCCTTAGGTCGTGAGCGACCATTCCCAGGAAGTCGTCGCGGTGCTCGACGGCGTCGTCGGCACGGGCGCGTTCGGTGAGGAGATACGCGTCCGTGGCGGCCCTCTCGTGCACCAGCAGCGCGGCGAGCATGTCCGCCTGCGCCTTGCGGTCGCTACGGAGAGTGACGTCCGCGCTCGCGCGTTCACCGCGGACGGTGCGGTCGGCCTTGGCTCTTTCGCCGACGACGGCGTCTGCTGCGGCGGATCCCTGCGGGCCGAGCGCCACGTCGTCCGCCTTGTCGCGCGCACTGCTCAAGACGGCGTCCGCGACCTCCCGCGCGTGGTCCACCACGTCGTCGGCGTCGCGCTCGGCGGAGGCAACGTCGCTCTTCAGAACGTCGTCGGTGTTCACCCGCTCCATGCGAAGACTATCGTCGGTCTTCGCGCGCTCCACCGTACGGCCACGCGGTTTGCGAGGCATCAGGCTGCCTTCCTGGACCGCAGCGCGCTAGCCGATGTCGATTTCGCGATCGAGCATCGCGCGGTGCACCTCGGGGAGCTTCAGGCTCGCGAGCACGCCGCTCACCGGACCCTCGACCACCAGCGTTCTACCGAGGCGACCGCCTTTCAGGTCCAACCCGAGCTCGGCGAGCTTCTCACGAATCGGCGCTTGCGCCGACGCGTGCGCCGCGCTCTGCCGCTCGATGAGCGCGCGTCGATAGGCAACGCGCGATTCGAATTGGCTCGGATCCGGCGCGTCATTCGGGTCGTCGCTGGCGGCGAGCTCCATGATGACCCGCAACCGGTCGTCCGAGGGCGCCGTCTGCAGCACCGATTGCAGGGACCGATCGATCTTGGCCTGGATGCTCTTGGCCACGTACGGAACACCTACGCACCTACGCCGTCAGTCCGGTGCGATCCGGAACACGTTGTTGCTGTTCATGCCGGTCACGTAGACGCCGGTCGCGTCGGCGGCGATGCCCGACGGGGCCGAGAGCGGGTGCGTGCCGTCGCCGGTGGAGGTCATGAGTAGGGTGATGGCGCCATTTGGGGCGATCTTGAAGACGTTGTTGCTGCTCTGACCTGCCACGTAGCAATTGTCCGCGCTGTCCATCGCGACCGCGACGCGGCCCTCGAGCACGTGCCCAGCCCCGTCGCCGGCCTGGCCCATGATGCGCGTGATGCTTCCGGCGCTCGTCACCCGGAAGACGTGCGGACCGCCGTCGGGTTGGCCGACGTGGACCTGGATGCCGGCCGTGCAGAACGTGCCGTTCGTCTTGTTGACGGAGATGTCGGAGGGGTTCTCGAAGAAGTGCGCCCCGTCCCCGGCCGCGTTGAGGGGTACCGTGATCGAGCCGTTCGAGATCTTGAAGACGGCGTCGCTGAACTGTCCGGTGACCCACACGTTGCCCGCAGTGTCCGCGGCCGCGCCGTTCGGAAACGAGAGCCCACTGGCACTCGTGATGATCTGCGTAATGGTCCCCGCGGGCGTGATCTTGAACGCGCTGTGGTTGTCGAAGCACGTGACGTACAGGTTGTGATTGCCGTCCACGGCGATGCCGCGCATCGTCTGGCAGAGGTTCGTCCCGTCGCCGTTGTCGTCGAAAATCTTCGTGATCGTGCCGTTGCCCGTGATCTTGTACTGCAAATCGTTTTCGCTCACGGGATAGACCGTGTCCCCGTCGACGGCGATGAACGCCTGCAGGCCGCCCGGCCGGAAGGGGTGGTCGGTCGTGTCGCTCATGATCTGGGTGATCGTGCCGGTCGGCGTGATCTTGAAGACGTTCCTGCTGGCCGTTCCCATGACGTAGACCGTGCCGTTCCCGTCCGTCGCGATGCCGATCGGCTTGCTGACGAAGCGCCCGGGTCCCGAGCTCAGGATCTGCTTCAGCTTGGTCGGGGTCTCGATGGCGGTCGGCGTCGGGATGAAGGTGAGGGTCGGCGTGACGGTGGGCGTCGGTGCCGGGCCGCAGGCGTCGAGATCGCAGCCGACCTCGCCGAGCAAGCTCTCACCCTGCGGAGCCTGAAAGCGCACGAGCTCACCCACCGCGCCGGCGCTCTGCGTGAGGAGACAGGTTTGCAGGTCGGCAGCCGATGCGAGCGGCCCGCAGCTCAGCGGGCCCGCGCGAGTGATCGCAGGGGGCAACAGCGCGGCGAGGTCGCTGCCGGCGGGCGTCAGCAGCGCGGCGAACAACGTCGGATCGCCGCAGGGCTTGTCGATGCCGGCGGCGATCGCGAGGCGTTGCTGCGGGCTCTTGTCCAACGCCTTTTGACAGCCCGCGCGCGCCTTGTCGCGGCACTTCACGAACTCGTCGCCGAGCTTGGTCTGCGCGCAGGTGAAGAGCGCGTCGATGCATTTCTCGAGCGTCTTCAGCTGCGTGCTCGCGAGCTTCGCACCGGCCTTCTCGATCGCCTTCTGGCATTTGACGATCGCCTTCCCGAGCACGACGTCGTCGACGTCGGCACCGGTGCCGCCGTGGTCGACGAAGCAGGCGAGGCTGCCCCCGTCCGCCGCGCCGGGGACGACGGCGGGAGGCGGGACGAACTGCAGCATCTCGAGCGCGCGCGGCATCCCGAGCTGGAACATCCGGCTCGCGAGGCAATTGTGCTGCGCGGCGAGGCACTCGGCCAACGTCGCGACGTTGGTCACCGTCACGCCGAATTCGCTGCAGTCGGTGCCGGCGAAGCCGAGGCCGTCATCCCCGCTGACCTGCCCGTCGTCGAGCGCCGTACACGCCGCCGACGCGGCCGCGACGAACGCTTGGCGGGCGGCGGTGATCTTCGCGAGCGACTTCGGGCACGCGCTCCGTGCCTTGGTGATGCAGACCGTCCGCTTCGCGCCGGCATCGGCGGATTCATCGATGGTCTGAATGCACTTGAAGACCGGGTCCGTGCACTTCGCGAGCGCCCCGAGCTTCTTCGCGACGAACTTGGCGCCCTGCTTCTTGAGCGCCGTTTGGCACTTGTCGACGACCTTCGGATCGGCGGCGGCGCGGACGCTCGCCGACATCGCGAAGGAGAGAGAGCCGAAGGCGGCGACGACGATGACGAGGCACACGCGGCGAAACGGCATGGGAAATCCTCTCTGCGGTTGGAGCCGTCCGCCGGGTACGGTGCGACCTCGGATGGGTTGGACGCTATCGATACGCCGACGCGGGTGTCAACGAGGATCGTCGGCGCCCGCGAGCGCCCCCTGATCGGGATCGCACTTCGATCGCGTCGACCATGCGCCTACGCCCTCGATGCGGACCTGCGACGAGCCTTCGCGGGTCGCGCGGCTCACGACGTCGGACGCTACCATGCGAGTCGGCGTAGGCGCACGTGATGGCGGCGCTAGACGACGAGTAGCCGCTCGCGTGTCACCCCAATCGGTCGATGCCGTGCTATGGACGGACGCTCACGAGGAGGACGCCGTGGTCGACGAGGAAGTCACGGAGCCGGGGCTCTGGAAGAAGAACGGCTGGATCGCCAGGGTCATAAAGAATCCCGACGACGACGGCTGGGCCGTCGAGATGACGCGCACCGGCGACGACGAGCCGGCGCTCGTCGGGCCGTGGACGATGGGGCGCGACAAGAAGAATCCGAAGCCACTCGATCAGCCCGCCTTCCTGACGCTCGTGAAGACGGCCAGCGAGGTATTGCGGCGCCACGAGCAGTCGGCTCGCGCCAGGCTCCACCGCTCGATCACCTTCGTCGGTGATGCGCCGTCGGCCGAGGGAAGCGGTCGTATCCGCGCCGACCTCGACCTCGCGCCCGACGACGACGATCCGCACGCGATCCTGGCGCTCTTCGACGACGCGACGAACGAACCGCTTCGAAGCGGACGCGTGGCGGCGAGCTTCAGGCTCGACGCCGCGAACGTGAAGCGGTGGATGCAGTCGAACGGAGAGTGAATCGGCTCCGCATCGAGTGCTCTTCGGGAGTCAGTTGTCGGCGCGCGGGCGGAATTGGACCAGCGGCAGGAGGTACCCGGTCCCGAACGTGCCGAGCGACTCGGCGAAGTACACGAGGCGGGTCAGCCCATTCCCCGGGGATTGGGCGCGGAACTCGATGCCTCCCGCCGAGCCGTTGACGCCGGCGCCGAGGACCGAGGCGAGATCGGTGACCGTGACGCCGTCGGCCGTGAACGTCGTGTCCGGAAACCCGACACCGTTCGAAGCTACTGCCTCCAGGTTCCACGACGTCGATCCGGAGGTGGCGCCGTAGGTCGGCGCGTACGTGTCCCTGAAGTTGATGAAGATGAGTTGATTGCCGCCGATCGAAGGCGGCGCGAGCGTGGCGGGATCGTAGTAGCCCGCGAGCAGCGCCGATCCCGGACGGATGGGCTCCAGAACGCCCGTGTCCACCCCGATGATCGAATCGGTCGCGATCGGAACGCCGTTGGCGTTCACAGCCGACCGCCCCGCAGCGGCGGCGCCGAAGGCGGAGCCGGTCAGCAGATTCGCGACCGTGAAATTGCCCGCGAGCGCGGCCGACGCGATCAGTTGTCCCGCCTCATTGACTACCGTCGCGAGCGCGACGCCGGGCTCCGCCGGCAATCCTTCGGCGCGGAGAGCGCCGACGTCGATGATTCTGGCCGTGCGGCCCGCAAGCGTAAAGGACTTCGAGAGCGGTGTGCCGAACGTCTGGCCGTAAAACAGGACGTTCACGGTGCGCTCGAGCAAACTGAGGTTCCGCAGCGTGATGAACGTCGTGAAGTCGGGGCGCGCATCGAAGTAGTAGATCACTTGGTCGCCGTACGAGTCCGGGGTTTCGAGAATGGGCTCAATCTCTCCAGCCTGCACGGCGGTCGCCCACAGCACGAGCACTGCCAGCATCACTCCGAGAAATCTCCGCATGTCGTCCTCCGATGGGGCGGACCCCGTCGAGGCATCCGCAGTGGCGGAGCGTCGGCGACGCTCGCGTCTCGGTCTTAGTGAGGCGCGTGGAGTCGGTCAATTCGCATCGGCCGAACCGCAAGCGGTCCGGATCGGACGCCTTCGTCACCTGGACATCGAAGGCCAGCACCGGATCGGTGGGCGCGAGGATCGCACCCGCCGGCCGATGGACATCGCCAAAGCGCGTCGCGGCTTTCCTAGCGCTTCTGCCCAATGAAGATGACGTGCCGGTCGCCTTTGCCACCGGCGCGGGCGGTCACCTGGTGCACTTCGACCTCGAAGCCGCCGCGCTGCAGTCGGTTGGCGAACTGCACGTCGTGACCGGCCGACCACACCGCCGCGACGCCGCCGGGACGGAGCGCGGCATGCAGGGTCCGCACTCCGCGTTGCGTGTAGAGATGATGATTGGCGTCCACGACCAAGGCGTTCGGTCCGTTGTCGACGTCGAGCAGCACGAGATCGAAGGCTTCGGGCGAGGCGGTGAGCACCGCTCCGACGTCGCCCTCCAAGATCTGCGTGCGTGGATCGTCGAGCGGGTGGTCGGCGAGGTGACCCAGCCACGTCCGGTTCCAGCCGACCACGCCCGGAAACAGCTCGGCCACGACGACGTCGGCGCGCGCTCCCGGCGTCAGCTGGTCCAACACCGCGCGCAGCGTGAAGCCCATGCCGAGGCCGCCGATCAGCACGCGCGGCGTGGGGCATGGGCCGAGCACCGCGAAACCCAGGCGCGCGAGCTCTTCCTCGGATCGGTGCGCCCAGTTCGACATCAGCTCGACGCCGTCGACGCGAATCGTGAAGAGGTCGTCGCGCTGCGTGAGGACGAGCTCGCCGCCGTCGGGTGCGAGCACGCTGTCGAGAATCTGGGTCTTGCGCATCCGGCCGATGTTTCGCGTTACTGCGATGCCGCCTCGCCTATGTAGAGGCGCCGGAGCCGCCTCGTCAACGAGCATCCGAAGCCGCCGGAGCTCGTAGCGCGCGCGGTGTCGACCGCCAATCGGTCGGCCGCGACACGCACTCCACAATGGCAGGTCAGCGCGACTCAGGCTCGGCGGGACCGAGCTTCTCGGCTTCGCGCCAGAGCTCGTCGAGAGCGAGCGTCAAGCTCTCACAGCCCGGGACAGCCGTGAGCGTTCCACCGGTCGCGCCGAGCGCGCGCACGTAGCGGCCGTCGCGACCGAGCTCGAATATCTCGAACGTCTGCTGCTCGGGGTCGACTATCCAGTAGTAGCGGACGCCGAACGCCGCGTAATCGTCGGCCTTCTCGACGCGATCACGTCGGACGTCGCGCGGCGTCGGCGTGACGATCTCGATGGCGACGTCGGGCGGCACCCGCACCGCGCCATGTCGTGGCAGCGGCGGATGGCCGGGGAGATACATCGTGAGGTCCGGCTTTCTGCCGCAACGAGCCGCGACCGCGAACTTCGCTCCGGATCCGAACGCGAGTCCACCGCGCGGCGCGACCCATGATCGCAACGTGCTGAGCAGCCACGCCGCGACGATCTCGTGCAGCAGACCCGGCATCTCCTCCTCCTGGAGGTAGCCGTCCACGAGCTCGCCGGGATCGTCCTCCGGCATCGCCGCCCACTCCTCGATGGACATCGCGGGCGTGCCGGCGGGGAGATCGGCGGAGCTCATGGTCTCGGACGGTACCACGAGCGTCCGCGTATCGGCCACGCGATGTCGGCGCGAGACGACGAGTACGCGTCCGGCTCGCTATGCCACGGCAGTCCGGGTCGGTGTGAACGTTTCGGTCAAGGTGCGTCGGCGTGACGGCAGGTGACGCGGTAGCGGTGAACGTGGCGGGCCGGAACCACGGTCAATGACCACGGCGGGGTCTCCGGCGTCGTGGCGGCAGGACCCTCGACGCATGCTCCGTACCACGCCCCGCGAAGGCACAGCTTGCAGATGAAGCTCCCGAGCTCGCGTCGCATCCAGGCCTAGAAGAGGGCTGATGTCTCGTTGGGACGCGTTCAGGTGTTGACGACCGACCAATCGAAACCTTGGCCGGGATCCCAGCCGAACCGACCGATCGGGTTCACGTCCTCGTGGCCGACGACGCGGCCCTTCTTCATCGGGATGTCGTGCCGTTGGGTCAGGTCCGTGACGAGCCGCTGCAGCGTGGCATACATCTCGGGCGTGTAGGCGGTCTTGCTCGGCTTCGTCGCACCGAAGCCGAGCGTCTCGATGCCGATCGAGTAGTCGTTGGGATCCTGGTGGACGGCGAAGTTTATTGGGGCTTCATCATTCGGCCAGCGCGTGTCGACATACTTGTACTGCGGCCAGGGTTGGCCGTCGGCGCGTGTGACGAAGACGGCTTCGGTCTTGTCCCAGACGGGCTGCAGATCGCCGTCCACGAAGATCGCGCCCTTCCCGTAGCCCGTGTACCACTTGTAGTACTTGAGGTGGCGCCGCCAGACTTGCGGCCCTTGCCCGTAGAGGCGGCGCACGACCGATTCGATACCGGCATGGAAAGCACGCGCGGCGTCGGGCACGAACTGGAACAGCTCACCCTTCTTGCCGATCAGGTAGTGGGCGCTCACCGACTTAAGCTTGGTGAAGTGGCTCTTGACGCCTGCGAGCCCCTCGGTCCCGGTTATGTGGATCACGATGTGCGTCGGCTTCACGCCGGCTGGGCGCTCGTTCTTATTGGTGGTGGGAAGTCGGTTCGCGGGCGGGACGAGCTCGTTCCATTCATCGGTGGGCATGGCGCGTGATCTAGTCTCCGCGGCGACGTCGCTTCAATGCAGGTCGGCGCGTGGAACGAGGATTTGTGCGCCGCATTGAGACAGCGGATCGCCAGATCGTGCTCGCGGGCCACCACACCGTCGCCGAGCTGCTCGCATCGTCGCCGGTTGAACGCCCGCCACGGATGGTGAATCTTGCCCCCCATGGCCGACCCCAAGACTCCCGCCGATCTGACGAAGTGGACCGAGCTCGCCACCAAGGAACGCAAGGGCAAGGACCCGAACGACCTCGTCTGGCACACCCCCGAAGGCCTCGACGTCAAGCCGCTCTACACCGCCGCCGACGTCCAAGACCTCGATTTCACGGACACCACCCCCGGGACCTTTCCCTTCATCCGCGGCCCCCGCGCCACCATGTACGCGGGCCAGCCCTGGACCATCCGCCAGTACGCGGGGTTCTCGACCGCCGAGGAGTCGAACGCCTTCTATAGAGCGAACCTCGCGGCGGGGCAGATGGGGTTGTCGGTCGCCTTCGACCTCGCGACCCACCGCGGGTACGACTCGGACCACCCGCGCGTCGTCGGCGACGTCGGGAAGGCCGGGGTCGCGATCGACTCGGTCGAGGACATGAAGATCCTCTTCGACGGCGTGCCGCTCGACAAGATGTCGGTGTCGATGACGATGAACGGCGCCGTGCTGCCGGTGCTCGCGAGCTTCATCGTCGCCGGCGAGGAGCAAGGCGTCCCG